>DNPN01000045.1 GCA_003501385.1 Rhizobium sp.
GTTGCACTTCAAATTAGAGAACGCCGGATGATAGAAATGTGCCTTAAATTGTGCGAACTGGTTAAAACAACACTTGGCGAACATGATTCCACGCAATGATGAAAGAACACCAATAGCGTGTTTATGTATTGAAAATAATCGCATTTGGTGTTGTTTTGATGATTTGTGATGCTACCTATGGGCGTGTATCGAGCCGCACAATAGCGTGAACCTGCTTTGTGTGATGATGCGTCCATTCCGCTCTAAAGGATGTGGAGTCGTTGGCAGGCGAGACCATCGTGTGCAGCGGACGACAGAGACACCATTTCTTTTTTGCGGTATCAATTTTTCTTGATCAGGACCAAATTGATGAAATAATGCGTTGGATACTTCTCGTTTATGGAGAGCGTCGCGTGTTGATGTTTGTATCCCTGTTGTCCATCGCAGGTGCTTTGCTGGTGGGGGCCGTCAGTCCCGGTCCCAGTTTCCTCATGGTCAGCCATATATCGATGACCCGTTCCAGAACGGCAGGCCTGATGGTTGCGCTTGGCATGGGCACGGGTGGTTTGGCGTTTGCGATATTGGCGCTGGCTGGACTTGCCGCGTTGATCACGCAGGTGCCATTGCTGCATATGGCGTTGCAAATTGCGGGTGGGCTTTATCTTGCTTTGATGGCGTGGAAACTCTGGCGCGGTGCCTCGCAGCCGCTTGATGTGGTCAACAGTGCCGCTGTGCCGGTTTCAATGCGCCGGATCTATCTCAGTGCGCTTCTTACTCAGATCAGCAATCCCAAAACGGCTGTGGTCTATGCCAGTATTTTTGCAGCCCTGCTGCCCAATCGTCCGGAACCCATGCTCTATGCTGTGTTGCCGGGCGTGGTGTTTGTGGTTGAAGCCGGTTGGTATGCCCTTGTCGCCATGGTGTTTTCCGCAACCTTGCCTCGGCGGGCCTATCTGGCTGCCAAGAAGCCGCTGGATCGTGTTGCGGCTGTGGTTTTGGGTGGGCTTGGCCTTCGCCTTGTTTATGAGGGTGCTGCTCAACCCTTTCGGAGCTGAGCGGCGAGACTATTGGCTTACAGCTTTTGCTGCGCTGCCATCTTTGGCGGCCAGCTGCTTCCATGAATTCTGTTGGTTCAGCATGGTGCGCAGGTAGGCAACATTGGCTTCTGCCTGCTCGGGGGATAGCTCCTGACGGGCAATCTTGTCGGCGTCTGCAAAGCGCCCCTGCAGGCCAACAACGAGCGCCAGATTCTGCCGCACACGGCTATCGGCTCCAGGCAGTTGCGATGCGGTACGAAGATAGGTTTCAGCCGTTTTTAAATCGCCACTCAGCACATAAGACATGCCCATATTGGACAGAACCGACGGCTCATTAGGCTGTATTTGCAAGGCTTGTTGATAGGCTATACGGGCATCCTGGGGGCGGCTCATCTGATCAAACACGGTGCCTTGCGCCGAATAGAGCCGCCAATCCGGACGATCCGGTGTCTGGGCACGGGTGAGGGTGGCCAGCGCCTGCTCCAGCTGGCCACTGGCGGCCTGCGCCTTGCCATAGGCGCCCAGAACCTGTCGATCATTGGGATTGGAAATGGCAACCTGCTGCATCACGGCCAACGCCTGCGGTGCCCGACCGCCCATTTGCAGAAGATTGGCGTAGGCAATGCCGATCTGCGGGTTTTTTGGCGCTTTGGCGTAAGCACGCCCCATCATCTCTGTGGCGCTTGCCACCTCTGCAGGTGTCATTTGATCCGCAGGCTTGGTCATGGTGGGGATAGAGCCGGTGGTCATGGTGTCTTTGCCGCTGCCCGTTGAGGCGCAGCCCGCCAGACTCCCTGCCAAAACCGCAGCGACCAGTGCCAAAGTGAGACGCGACGGGCTCCTGAAAGAATTTTGCCGAACGGTCATGATTTATCCCTACGACCCCAAAACCGTGTTCAGGGCACCGCATGGATCATTGTGATGCACGGGTCAGCCCATTCTGTTGTGCGCGTTTGGCTTTTTTGACGGAAACGCGTCCCGTTTTCGTCAAAAAGCTGTAACTTGCTCTATTGCTTGCATAATTTTTTAACTCAGATGTGATTGAATGCCAGAGATGGCAATCTTATGCGACGCAATTCTCACACAGTAATAATCTGTTAAGGCTAACAGAGTGTTAATGCGCTTGCGCACTCAGTGACAGTAGAAGGCAATTATGGCACCGTATCAATATATTGAACGCCCCACTCCATTCCTGACCAAGGGTGGTAAAACCCTGCCTATTTTTGCGGTGACACCGGCTCATATTGAAACAGGAACGATTGATCCGATTGCGCTCGATTGGGCGAAAAAGGCTGGCTACAAAGCGGAAACCGGCTCTCTTTTGTTGATCCCCACCAGCGAGGGACATCTGGGCGGTGCCTTGTTTGGTCTAGGCAGCCAGCCGGCGGAAAATCCGTTTTTGACAGGCAAGCTGGCGCGCGCACTGCCTGCCGGAGATTGGCACATTGAAACAGCGCCATTGACCGCAAACCGGCTGATTCTCGGCTATGGTTTGGGAAGCTATCGGTTTGATCGCTACAAGGCCGAGCGTGTTGAGACCCCACGGCTGATGATTCCGCAGGATGCCGATGCTGCTGATATTCATCGCCAGTTGGCGGGTGTGTTTCTGGCGCGTGACCTGATCAACACGCCCACCAATGACATGGGCCCGGTTGAGCTGGAAAAGGCTTTTCGCGCTTTGGCCGATCATTACAAAGCGGATGTCACCGTGATTACGGGCGACAATCTGCTGACACATAATTTCCCTCTGGTTCATACCGTGGGGCGCGCCAGCGCAGAAGCACCGCGCCTTTTGGAAATGCGCTGGGGCAAAAAGGGCCACAAGAAGGTCACGCTGGTGGGCAAGGGCGTGTGCTTTGACACCGGCGGGCTTGATATCAAGCCATCCTCTTCCATGCTGCTGATGAAAAAGGACATGGGCGGTGCCGCCAATGTCATGGGCTTAGCGCTGATGATCATGGATGCCAAGCTAAAGGTGGACTTGCGGGTGATCGTACCAGCGGTTGAAAACTCCATAGCAGGCAATGCATTCCGTCCGGGCGATGTCTACACCAGCCGCAAGGGGTTGACGGTGCAGATCGACAACACGGATGCAGAGGGTCGCCTCATTCTGGCTGATGCGTTGGCTTATGCCGATGAGGATCAGCCAGACCTGTTGATTGATATGGCGACACTCACGGGTGCCGCACGGGTGGCGCTGGGGCCGGATGTGCCTGCTTTCTTCACCAATGATGATACCTTGGCCTATGATCTGTCGGAAGCCAGCCTTGAGGTGGATGATCCTCTGTGGCGCATGCCGCTGTTTGCGGGCTATGAAAAGCTGGTGCGTTCAAACGTGGCCGATCTGACCAATGCTCCCGCTGGCGGCATGGCCGGAGCAATCACTGCGGCCTTGTTTCTCAAGCGGTTTGTGACCAACACCGAATCCTGGGCGCATTTCGATATCTTCGCCTGGGCCTCGCAAGAGCGTCCCCATAGCCCTGTTGGCGGTGAAGCACAGGTTATTCGCGCCCTCTATCGCCATATTGCCAGTTTGAAATAATCACCGCGTTACGATATTCGATCTGTGACAATTTTCAGCCGGACCTGCTTGCAGTGTCCGGCTTTTTTGTTGAAGATAAAACGGAAGCGAAACGATTCGGAGCGCAGCCATGGGCCTTGAGCTGACTGCAACAGCTGCCTTGGGGCTTTGGCATCATGTCACATTGGCGCAGGTGCAAGATGATGGGCCTGATCTGACATTGCGCCAATTGACCCTTCTCTTGCACATCTATCTTGTGCCACCGCCGCATACGGTGCGCGGCTTGGCGGCAACACTCAATGTAACCAAGCCTGTCATCACCCGCGCGCTGGATACCATGGGCAGCATGGGGCTTGTGGACCGGGTGCGCGATGATATGGATCGGCGCAATGTGATCATCAAGCGCACGGTGGCTGGCGCGCTTTATCTGGAAAAGCTGGGCGACTTGATCATCAATCAAGCGCGCACAATGAGGACATGACATGACCCTTGATCGCCGATTGAATGCCTATCGCCCCGATTTGGCCGACGAAGCCCTGCGCGGGCAGGTGCAGGCCGAGCGCTACGTGGCTGGCACACCAGCCCGCGTTGCCGTCGCTGTGGCCGATCTTCGCTTCCGGCCCGATCTGGCCTGCGGCGTGGATACGCAACTGCTGCTGGGCGAAGAGGTCTGCGTGTTTGAACGCCTGAATGGTTGGGCATGGATCAAATCCACGCAGGATGGCTATGTGGGCTATCTGCCGGAAACGGCATTGAGCATTATTGAGGCACCCGCCAGCCATTGGGTGATTGCGCCGCGCAGCTTTCTCTACAACGGCCCGGATCTGCGTTTTCCCAACGCCCACGCCATTTCTATGGGCAGCCGATTGACTGTGGTGGGCGAGGCAGAAACCCGTGGCACCCGTTATTTTCTGCTGGGGGACGGGCGATCCGTTATCGCCAATCATTGCGCGCCCATCGGCGAGCCTGCGGGGGCGGATTATGTCGCCATTGCCGCCCGTTTTTTGGAGACGCCCTATCTTTGGGCTGGGCGTTCGGGCCTTGGCATTGATTGCTCAGGACTTGTACAGCTTGCGATGCAAATGGCAGGTCTTGAAGCTCCCCGTGATTCCGACATGCAGGCGGCAGGGCTTGGCAGCCCGATCACCCGCGAAGAGTTACGCCGTGGCGATCTGGTGTTCTGGAAAGGCCATGTGGGTATGATGGAAGACGAAGTGACACTTCTGCACGCCAATGGCCATACCATGACTGTCGCGCGCGAGAATATTAACGCTGCGATTGAGCGGATTGGCTGGCTCTATGAGCAGCCGACGGGCTATCGTCGGCCAGATCGGATTGCTTGAAGTTGATAGGGGAGGCGCTTAATGCGCCTCATCCCAATTGTGAGCGGCCCGCGCATCCACTTTCAGCGGCACCCGCATGGATACCGCAGGCATGGCGGCATTTTCCATGGTCGAGACAATCACTGGCATGGCGGCGTCAATGGCTTCATCCTCGACTTCAAAAATCAATTCGTCATGCACCTGCAACAGCATGCGAGTCTTGTCGCCGAGGCCCGCCTTTGTCAGTGCTGGTTCAATCTGTACCATGGCGCGGCGGATAATGTCGGCGGCCGAACCCTGGATCGGCGCGTTGATGGCGG
>DNPN01000085.1:0-657 GCA_003501385.1 Rhizobium sp.
GCCGCGAAAAGCAGGTCGCCTATAACGTCGCCAATGGGATCACCCCGGAATCGGTCAAATCGAGGATTTCCGATATTCTTGATTCGGTTTACGAGCGTGATCATGTCCGCGCCGACATTTCCGGTGCCAGTGGCAAGGGCTTTGCTGCCGACGGCCATCTGGTGGGCAACAATTTGCAAGCTCATCTGGCCGCGCTGGAAAAACAAATGCGCGAGGCGGCCACCGATCTCGATTTCGAAACGGCAGCACGGCTGCGTGACGAAATCAAACGATTGCGCGAAGTCGAACTTGCGAGCATGGGAGATCCCGGCGAAAAGGAAGCGGTGCACAACGAAGAGCGCGGCGGACAATCCTATTTTGCCAAGCCGTCGCTCGACGATATGGGGCCAGGTACCGATATGGCAAAGCCCCTGTTTCGTAAAAACACGCTTGACGAAATGACCGTGGGGCGGACAGAAAAGCCCCTGCCCGGTAAGCTCCCTGAGAAGCCCGAGTCCTTCTATTCCAGTACGCGCGGAAATGGCGACGACCCTCGCCCCATCATTCGTGCCAAGGCCGGTGCCGGTTCCTATGAGGACGAAGCAGACCAGAAACGCAAAGCACGTCCAAAGGCCAAAACCGGCAAGCCGGGGCGCTAAAGCATGTCGCGTTTTATTG
>DNPN01000085.1:995-2536 GCA_003501385.1 Rhizobium sp.
GACAGGCTTTAGAGTTTGTCAGGGACAACCGGTGAGGACTTTCCCTGACAAACTCCAAGCGCCTTACTCACATATCGCCGACATACATGATCGTTCGAGCGGCAATGTTCCGCTCGGATGGATAGCCGAAGGCGTTGTTAATATAAGTGATCCCGTCAAGCTCAACCTGTCTGTTCAGATGGCTGTGACCGTAGAAATGCAAGCTTGATCCCAATGTGCGAATGCGCGCCTCTAGCTTGGCAGTGCCGAGCACGGGAAAAAGGAAATGGTATTTTTCCGGCAGTCGAGCGGGCATCAGGTCTATGCGTGGCAAAAAATGAGAAAAGGAAATGATGGATTTAAACCCGGTGGTATCGGGCATGATATTGCCATCATCAAAAATCGCCGCGACCTCCGCATCGGATTGCCCATCCCAATCGCAGCGGCGGTAATCCATCCACGCAGCGCGCAGAGTTTGCCCCGGCAATCCGAAGGAATAATCATACCAACCATTCAACGGCACAATCAGTGTTTCACCATGAGCATAGGGTTCCATCCCAATATTCAGTGCACCGCAGAGCGCCTTGATGGCGGCCAGCTTGTCGAAAGAGGACCACAAGTCACTCCGCTTGACCCAGAGATCATGATTACCCGGCACATAGAGAACCTTTAAAAATCGCTCCGCCAGCAGGGTCATGGCATGGGTGAAAAGTGGCATGTCATTGGCGACATCTCCAACCACAAGAAGAACATCTTGCTTGAACTCATCTCTTGATAATTGTTCAACCCATTCCAGGTTTTCTTTATAATCAACATGAAAATCAGAACCTACAAATATGCGCATGACTACCCCAAGATAAGTATACCACAAGTAAATTTATTAAATTTCATTTCCTTCAACCCAAGATATACACTTCAAGCAAAATCCAATCCTACCTGCGCCCTTTTCGGGGATATCCCTGTGAACATCCTTCTCAACGTACATTATGCATTTAAGAGAATCACCAAAATCGCTATCTATTCACTGAGCGAATGAGTCGCGACGCCACAAGAGGACAATGATATGTCTGGTGACAACCCGCTGGAACACTGGGCTTTGGCGCGAGCCCACACAATCATGTTACACGAAGGCATGAATTTGATGAATGCCGCGCAATGGCTCGATAAGAAGCAGATGGTGCGAAGCTCACAGCAATTGCGAGATGCAATCAGACAGTCGCTTCTTGAAGCAGTCACCCTCGAAACCAACCGGTCAATCTCCAAACAAGCATCTGACCAGACTTGAAACCAGTTGGCTTACAAATACAATTTCCAAACATCTCATATCACCCTTGAATCACTTCAAATTTTACTCTTAAAATATGCATTCAATTTTATGTCACAAGAGATACATGAGGAACATTGCGCCTCAGAATGTGAACGGTCTCGACGGTTGGCGCTCACATTCTATTGTATTTCTCATCATCGGGCATTTTGCGTCGATAACATCCGTCCAAACACAAGTACGCTTGGCAGTGATTTACTCTGCTCAGGCAGCGTTTAGAGTTTGTCAGGGAAAAGTG
>DNPN01000206.1 GCA_003501385.1 Rhizobium sp.
ATATATGGCGCACGGCGCTGTAGCGGTATTTACGCAAAGAAGGCTTCACTCTCTCATAGGTAGGTCGATTCTACTCCATCTCAGTCAAAAGCTGTGCCAGTGCTGAAACCGTGGTCGTCTGGCTGTTTTCGTTGAAGCGCAGGCCTAGCGACGTATAGCGAACGGTGCCGTGCTCCAGCGGGATACGGGCCAAAGTGCCATCTTGCAGCTCCTCTTCAATCAAATACTGCGGCAGCCAGCCATAGCATAGACCTTGGCGCACGGCACTGATTGCGGCTTCGACCGTATTCATGCTCCAGATTTTGCCCGATGAGGCCGTCGATCTCTCCGCAGGTTCCATTCCGAAGATTTCCACGTGGGCATGACGTGCCAGCATGGCACGATTGATCGGCCTTGTGATCAATGGATGATCGCAATGGGCCACGGCGATGAACGCGATATTGGCGATCAACTCTGTCCAGCGCGCACCGGGCTCGGCCACCAGAATGGCGAGATCAAAATCCTGTTCTTTCACATTCCCGATAGTTTGGCGCACGGTCTCGCGCAAATGGACATCAACATGGGGATGCAGAGCGGAAAACCGTTGCAATGCCCGAAACAGGCGCGGTTTTGGAAAAATGCTATCGACCAGAATATGAATGCTTGGCGCTTCTCCACCACCAATTACGCGCGCACGCTGCTCAAGGCTTAACAGTTCTTCGAGCAGAGGAATCGTCTGCGCCAGCAGTGTGGCCCCGGCTTCCGTCAACACAGCACGCCGTCCCTCCAATTCAAGCAGTTTTATTCCGACCGTTTCCTGAAGCCGGGTTATCGCATAGCTCACCGAGGACTGGCTTCGATGCAGGGCGCTTGCCGCCTGTGCGTAGCCGCCATGATCAATTACGGCTCGCAATACGCTCCATTGTTCAACGGTTGTCTGCGGCATCTGCGCCATAGCTCCGATCTCCTGCCTGTCATGCTTATGATACATCTAAAAATTCGATAGGTTAAAGCCAAAATGAGAACTTTAAATCCTGTTTTTTCAATGTATTTTGATCTTATCACGAAAGGAAGAGACCCATGAGCGATCCATTTGAATCCACAAAGCCCGAAGAGCTGGTAGACTTTGTTGGCCTGCATTTCATCTACACCTACGACAACGGCTGGCAGTATGAGATGTATATCAAAAACGACAGGACGATTGACTACCGCATTCACAGCGGAATGGTGGGCGGGCGTTGGGTCCGAGATCAGATCGCTCATATTGTGCGGCTGGCCGTCGGCGTCTACAAAATCTCATGGGATGAGCCCACCGGAACCACAGTCAGTGTTGCAGTGAATGTCAATGACCGCAAACTGCATGGCGTGATCTTCTTCCCGCGCTGGCTTGCCAACGCGCCGGAGAAAAGTGTGTGTTTCCAGAATGATTTTCTCGACACAATGATGCAATACCGCGATGCTGGCCCGAGCTATCCGAAACTGGTTATCGACGAATTTGCGACCATTACCTTCCTGGAGCGATGCGCTGCGAATGATGAGACATTGATTTCCTGCTCTCCATCGGAATTGCCTGAAGATTATGCCGCGCGTCGCAACTGATGTGATCGATGAATAAGAAAGCTGCGAATGGGGCGAGGAAATAACCTCGCCCCTCTGACCATTTTTCATCAAAGATGGCTGGGGTTGGTGGATCAAAATATTGCTGCTTTTCAGATCTTCATGATGTGGCTTAAAGTCGCGATGAATTGTCCGTAGTTTTCCAGCATCATGTTATGCCCGGCTTCAGCAATCGTGATGATGGGAATGTTGGCAGCGTTTATCTGGTCTTCACAGGGAAGGGTGGATGAGTGCGCTCCCCGGACAATCGAACACGGCATTGGTAAATCAAGAAGTCGATCCGTGAGATTGTCCGGCATGTTCTTCCCCAGCGAATGCTCACTGCGATACAGGGCAACGGGATCAGCCATGCGCATGGTGACTGGCCAGATGTTTCCGGTTGTTGCCAATGCTTTTGCAAAGCCTTCAGCAACATAGCGTTCCTCACTATAAGGTTCCACGCGAGGGCGCGGTGTTGGCAAGAGATTGGGCTCACAAACAACCAGACGCCTCACCAAATCCGGGCGCATTGATGCTAGCATGATTGCGATAGAACCACCCATGCTGTGGGCAATCACATCAGCATTCGAGAGATTGAGCTGCTCCATCAAGCGCGCCAAGGCAGCCGCCTGGTCTGTCAACGTATAGCTAAAATCGTGTGGACGGTCGCTGATGCCGAATCCCAACAAATCGATCAGGAGTGTTCGTTGCCCCGCCAATAGAGGGTCGAACGCCACGGCCGTGAAATAGGCCAGAGATGAACTCCCAAGGCCGTGCAGGAAAATGCGAACCGGATCCTTGCCGGGCAACTCAACGTAGCCAATGCGCGAGCCGTCCTTCAAGACCTCCACATGTTTCATAGTCTTTAAGCCCGCTCCACAAACCCATCCAGTACGCGCTTTTGCCCAGCCCGGTCAAAATCAATCGTCAGCTTGTTGCCCTCAACCCCGGCCACATTGCCATTGCCGAATTTGATGTGAAACACCCTATCGCCCACCGCAAATTTTGACGGCTCACTGGCCGTGGATTTGGCCACCAATTGCCCATCAATGGTCTGGCCGCGTGGGCCGCTTTCGCCGTAGCCGATGCGTTCAACCGAATGGCCGGAGCGGTTGCCCCAGTTTTCGCGGGTGGCGTCGGTTTTGTTGGCTTGGGCGCGTTTCCAGCCGGGGGTGGAGTAGGAGCTTTGGAAAGGTTCCTGCTTGTCAAAGCGCGACTGTCCATAACCACCACCGCGACCATAGCCGCCGTAGCTGGTTTCCGCTTCGGCCACGTCCACATGGGCGGGTGGCAGTTCTTCCAGAAAGCGCGAGGGCAGGGTGGATTGCCATAAGCCATGAATGCGACGGTTGGAGACGAACCATAGATGGCAGCGGCGCTTGGCGCGGGTGAGGCCGACATAGGCCAGACGCCGTTCTTCTTCGAGGCCAGCGCGGCCGCTTTCATCCAAAGCGCGTTGGTGCGGAAACAGGCCTTCTTCCCAGCCGGGCAGAAATACGGTTTCAAACTCCAGACCCTTGGCGGAATGCAGCGTCATGATGGAGATGGCATCCATATTTTCGTTCTGCTCAACATCCATCACCAGCGAGACGTGTTCCAGAAAGCCGCGCAGGCTCTCAAAGGATTCCATCGAGCGGATCAATTCCTTCAGGTTTTCCAACCTGCCGGGCGCTTCCGCCGATTTGTCGTTCTGCCACATGGCGGTGTAGCCGCTCTCGTCGAGGATTTTCTCGGCCAGTTCCGTGTGCGGCGTGGTGTCGAGCATATCTTGCCAGCGGCTGAAGTCAGCCACCACTTCCAGCAGGGATTTGCGCGCCTTAGGCTTGAGCTCGTCGGTGACAACAATATCGCCAGCCGCCTGCAACATCGGAATATTGCGGGCGCGGGCGTAGTCATGCAGGGTGCGAATGGTGGTGTCACCCAAGCCGCGCTTGGGCGTGTTGACGATGCGTTCAAAGGCCAGATCATCCGCAGGCTGGCACACCATGCGGAAATAGGCCATGGCATCACGGATTTCCAACCGCTCATAAAAGCGCGGACCACCGATAACCCGATAGTTCAAGCCAAGCGTGACAAACCGATCTTCAAACTCGCGCATCTGAAACGATGCGCGCACCAGAATGGCCATGTCGTTGAGCTTGTGCTGGTTACGTTGCAATTGCTCAATTTCCTCGCCGACGGCGCGGGCTTCTTCTTCAGAATCCCAAGCGGCATGAACAACCACTTTTTCGTCATTCTGATCGACGCGGTCGGTAAACAGCGTTTTGCCAAGGCGGCCCTCGTTATGGGCAATCAAATGGCCCGCAGCGCCGAGGATATGCTCGGTGGAGCGATAATTGCGCTCCAGCTTGATGACCTTTGCGCCGGGAAAGTCTTTCTCGAACCGCAAAATGTTATCCACTTCGGCCCCACGCCAGCCGTAAATTGACTGGTCGTCATCACCAACGCAGCAGATGTTCACAGAGCCGTTTGTGACTTTGCCGTCAGCGCTCTTGGTGTTTGGCCGCTGCGCCAAAAGCCGTAACCACATATATTGCGCCGTATTGGTATCTTGATACTCGTCCACCAGAATATAGCGAAACCGCTGGTGATATTCACGCAGCACATCGGGATTGGCGCGGAACATGCGGATGGGGTGCAACAGCAGATCGCCAAAATCGCAGGCATTCAGGCTTTTCAGCCGGGTCTGATAGGCGGCGTACAGCTCGCGGCCACGGCCATTGGCAAAGGCGCGTGCATCCCCCTCGGCGATTTGCGAAGGGTCCAGCCCCTTGTTTTTCCAGCCATCAATCATCGCCGCAAATTGCTTGGCGGGCCAGCGCTTGTCATCCAGACCTTCCGCCTGAATGATCTGCTTGATCAGCCGCACCACATCATCGGTGTCGAGAATGGTGAAATCGGATGAAAGCCCCACAAGCTCTGCATGGCGGCGCAAGAGTTTGACGCCAATGGAGTGGAACGTGCCGAGCCATGGCATGCCTTCAACCGCGCCACCGACCAGAACGCCGATACGCTCCTTCATCTCGCGGGCGGCTTTGTTGGTGAA
>DNPN01000004.1:0-9180 GCA_003501385.1 Rhizobium sp.
CGTCGTCGCCCGGGGCACGCCGGCGTGGGTGAGGGGCGTTGGCGCATAAAGGACCGCACGCGCCCCCGGGCGGGGCCGAAAAAGCACAATATCGCCCGGTGGGCCGGGCCCCAGCCGCCCCACGCTGCCGCCGTAACCTGCCGTTTTGGCACCGTGTTCGCTGGCCATTTGCAGCACCGCAGCTGCATCGGGCCGATCATTCCAAAACCCGGTTTCGCGGTGCAAAGCCCAAACCAGTTTCATCTCCAGCAGCATGTCGCGGTCATCGGCAATGTTGGATTGGTCAATGCCAAGGGCGATTGGAATGTTGCGTTTGCGCATGGCGTTGACGGGTGCGATGCCGCTTCCCAGCCGCAAGCCTGAACTGGCGTTGTGGCAGATACAGCAGCCGTGGTCGGCGATCAGGTCCAGATCACGGGCGGTGGTCCAATTGCCATGGCCGATGGCGAGTTCCGGTCCAAGGCAACCAATGTCATTCAAGTGTTCAACGGCGGAGCAACCGTATTGTGAGCGGGCGAAAGCCGCCTGCCGCTCTGTTTCCAACAGATGCATATGGATGTTGCAGCCAGCCTCGCGAGCGGTGGCAAAGATCATCTGTAGGCTTTCATCGCTGCACCAGTGCAGATTGGCTGGGGCCAGATGATGGCGCACAAATTGCCCGTTGCGCTCTTGCCATTTGCTGCGGCTGGCTTTGAAAAATGCCATATAATCCCCAGTTGGCACATTTGCGGGCGCAAGCTGTGGCTCTATCCAGCTGCGGACATCGAAAGGCAGCTTTGCCAGCACCTCGGCATCCGGGGCATAGGTCAAAATATTGCGATCCCGCATCATGAAGGAATAGCCAACCCGCATGCCGATTTCTTGATAGGCACCCAGCACGGCATCTGTGGCGCTGTCCCAGTCGTCTGGCGTGCCGCTCAAGCCGCTGGCAATGTGATGCACGGTGGTGGTGCCGCTTTCCAGCATTTCAATGGCGGAATAGAGTGTATCCAGACGAGGACCAACGGATCGCATCGCCCGAAAACGGGGCAGCCACAGTTCCAGCGGCGCAAAGCCAACGCCCATCATCAGCGGAGTCAGGCCGAAATGGTGATGGCTATTGACCAGGCCAGGCATGGCAATCATCTCAGGCGAGCCAAACCTCGGCAGGCTGTCGCGCCCATAACCCACAGCCGCCAAAGGGCCAATCTGGGCAATCATGCCGTTTTCAACGCGGATGCCGACATCATGGCGAAGATGCATTTGGCCGTTGGCATTCAGCCCGCACAACACCGTGCCCGCTTCAATAATGCAATCTGTTGCCGCAAAATCCTCAGTCATGCCGTGTAATCTCCAATCAAACCCAGCCTGCGGGCACAGGCGACGCGGTAAAGCGGATCGCCATAGAGCGCCATTTCCTCATGGGCGGAAAAGGCAATGCTGATATCGTGCTCATCAAAGCTTTGGCGCGCAGCGGCGTGGATGTCTGCCCAGTGGGGTGCTTCCAGTGCGCGCCAGCGCTCCACCACCTCA
This sequence comes from Rhizobium sp., assembly GCA_003501385.1. Classification (GTDB taxonomy): domain Bacteria; phylum Pseudomonadota; class Alphaproteobacteria; order Rhizobiales; family Rhizobiaceae; genus Allorhizobium. Next base: position 1,513 of record DNPN01000004.1, read on the forward strand.
TCACTTGGCATGGTGGGAAAACCCAATTCTGGCAGCAGTGCTGCAATGGCCTGCCAGAAAACCCGAAGCATCATGTTCAGCACCGTCTCATCGCAATAAGGCGCAATCAGCCTGATCCAGTGCAGCCCCGTGACCACATGTAACGCCGCAAAATGCTGGGTGGCGGCAAACAGTCGAATGGCCACATCCGCCATGCGCTCCATGGTGTCTGGCCCGATATCCAGCCAATCCACCACGGGTGCGAACTCTAGAAGAGCAGTCGAGTCACGAATATTCTGCCAGAGCAGTTCATGCAACTGCACATCATGCAAGGGGGCGATAGCCGCCGTTAACGCCAGCACTTGGGCTGGATCATCTGTCACCGGCTTTGCGCCCCGGCTGGGCGGAAGCGGCAGATAGGTTGCGGCCCAATAGGCCAGCGCAATGCCAATATCCTGCTCGTTCTGCCGCAACACACCATAGGCGGTGCGCATCAGCGCATGAAAGGCGCTGGCGGCAATGCCCGGAGCCAAAATCGGCAGAGTGAGGCGCAATGTTGGCGCAATGCCGAACTCTTCCACTTGTGCAATGAAAAACACCCGCAAATCAGGCTCGCGGTCACGCATACCAATAGCAGATTGCCAGGTCTGCGCATTCAGCGGCGTCTGGGTGGAACCTGCGGGCAAGAGCTGTTTGGAATGGCGATAGTGATCAAAAAACCGGCGCATCTCAGGCGGCGTGCCGCCGATGCGCGCAAGGGCGGTCAGCACCATCGGTGCGTGATTGGCAAAGGTGTGCTCGAACTCAGAGCTCCAGAGGGGCATTTCGGCCAGCAAGGCATCGGCCTCTGATGGGGTGATGGCACGCGACATTATGGTTTCTCCTGCGCCCAGGCATTTTGATGCAATGCTGCGGCCTCATCCTCCAGCAACGGGCCTTCCACCTGAATTGAGCGTTGCCCGGCCTGAAACACAATCCGGCATGGCAGGTCCATGGTGGGGTTATCGGGATGATCGCCCGTCAGCGCTTTCAGACTATGCTCGGACAGGCCGTAAACCACTCGTCCAATGCCGGTCCAATAAATCGCACCGGCACACATGGCGCATGGCTCGGCAGAGGAATACAGTGTGCATTCCGCCAAAAACGGTGCGCGATAGTGTTTTGATGCGGCAGAGGCCAGCAAGCGCTCCGCGTGGGCGGTGGCATCGCAATCGGGAAAATAGCCGTTTTCCATCTCCAGCAGCGCAGCACCATCTGGCCCGGCCAGCAAGGCACCAAAAGGCATGTTGCCATGCTGTTGCGCGTTGCTGGCAATCTCGAAGGTTCGCCGAAGCAAGGCTTCATCAGTTGCTGTCATGGTGCATCCTCCTGTTCGAAGAACATAAGTTCTGTGGCATCAAGCAATGGCAGGCGCAGCAGAGAAAGGCCGTCCTTTCCTGTCGCAATGGTCAATGTTGTCACCTGTGCATCCGCAAGTCCGGCCTGTTGTGGCGACATTCCGGTTCCGGGATTGACCGGAAAGGCGGGAAAGGCCGAGGCCTGCAAAGACAGACGCAGCCGATAGCGCTCTGGCAGGGTGATGGTGGTGGCACGCAGCGTCACGACGGTGGACACCCCGTCTTTGGCCTCGCGCTGGTGCAGATGGCCGGATGCGATGGCAACCACCTGCCGTTCTGGTGTCACCATCGACAAAACCACATGCGCATCAAAGCTTGGATGGTCACAGCACAGATCAAGGCTGACTTCCGCCGCACCACACACTGTTATGGACTTCGCAAGCGGCTGGGATGTGTAAACCGCCACATCGCCCCGCTCATCAATAGCGCTGCGCTCGACATGTCCGTAAGGCGCGCTCAGGTGCAGGCCGCTGGCTGGGGCAGGTCGCCATGGATCATGGACAATGTAGTCGGTTGCGGCTTGGGGCAGCGATGACAACAACACGCCATCTTCGCTGGTGGGGGACGCCCTTCCGGTTGAGCCGAGAAACAGCGGGGTTTTCGGTATTTCGGGCAGTGCGGAAAAACCGCGCCAGTTTTTGATCCCGGAATCATACAGACGCACCGGAGCAATCGGGTTTTCATGGCCTTTCAAAACCGAATTGAAAAAGCGGATAATCTCTTGATCGACACCCTTTGCAGCTTTGTCACCACAATCGAGAACGCCGGAACGACGACCCCAAGGAATATGCGCCCATGGGCCAATCAGCAGCCGCTGTCTGTCGCTTTTGTCTGAAAAAGCCCGATAGGCTGCCAACGTGCCTTCCAGCATCATATCATGCCAGCCGCCGATATGGAGCACCGGAAGATCGGGGATTATGGCATCCAAAACTGTATCGGGAGAGAGACGCTGCCAATAGGCCGGATCATCGGCAATCCAGTCGCTATAATGGCTGTAGTGTGCGGCTCGCTGCATAAGTGGCGGCGTCACAAACCGCTCTTCTTCGGGCGCAAAACCTGCCAGCAATGCGGCGGCCATATCGTGTGCGCCGTCTCGCGCTGCATTTTCAACCGCCATCTGCCGCGCCCATTCGCGTCCATCCGCAAGGCGAAACGCATTGCCCTCATAGGCCCAGTGATTGCGAACATTCCAGGCCGCCATCACCGTGGCCATGGCATCCGGGCGGCGGGTGCCAGCGCGAATGGCACCCGCAAGGCCCAGAAACTGGTTCATGGCGTGGTAGCTGAAGCCATAGGTGGCCACCTGCCCATTGCCACCATCCAGATTGGCGGCCAACGCCAGCGTAGCCGCGCCATCAGAAGCCTCATCTTCCAGCACCCGAAAACGCCCGCCGGATGCACCGCGCCCGCGCACATCCTGCACCACCACGATATAGCCCTGCGCTGCATACCAGGCCGGATGCGCCAGCACCACGGTGGAGGCCACCGCACGCCCATAGGGTAGCCGTAGCACCAGCACCGGAAAGCGGCCAGTGCCCACCGGGCGATAGACATCGGCGACGAGATCAACCCCATCCTCCATGGTCATCGCGATTGTTTGCGGTGCTTGAACAGGCAGCATCAATCTTTCCTTTGCGAGAATGCCGTGTGCGGCACCAGTCTGGACAGATCAAAGGCGGCGGTGGCTTCTATCAAATCCAGAAGCCCTTTGGCTGCGCGCTCCAGCACGGCTTCGCCTTTTTCCGCCGTGGCAGCGCTCGCGTTGCCGCAAACACCTGCCGGGTGCAGATCTTGCGCTTGCCAGCCAAAGCCAACGGCACCTTCGGCGGTGAGGGGGCTACCAGAGCGTTCAATCTCCACCGTTAGCGGCGAGAAGTCTTCGGCCTTGCGCATGTCAACCAGCTCCGGGGCAATGGCCAGCATCATGCTGGTTTCAATATCGCCGCCATGGATGCCGTGCTGGATCTCTGTTGCACTGAACAGATCATCGATGGGCGTGACCCGAAACCAGCTACAGGCAACAGCGAGAATGCCAAGCTCGATGCGGATGTCGCGGCAGACAATATCCATTAAAGCCATCTGGCCGCCGTGGGAATTGAAAAACACAATGCGTTTTGCGCCCGCCCGCGCCACGCTGCGGGCCATGTCCAGCCAGACTTGACGCAGGGTTCCCAACCCGATTGTCAGGGTTCCGGCAAAAGCCAGATGCTCATCCGATTTGCCGATGTTGACGGACGGCAAAACCAACACATCGGCGTCCTTTGGCAATTGGGCGGCAAGCCTTTCAACAATGGCACGATTGATGAAGGAATCAACGCCGACCGGCAGATGTGGCCCGTGTTGCTCCACCGCCGCCACCGGCAGAATGATGACGGTTTGGGTAAGGTCGCGCGCGGTGATGGCCGCTGTGGAATAATTTGCCCAGTAGAAAGAATGGCTCATGACACCCTCACGCTACGCTTTGGCGTGTCGAGATGGGGGTGCATAAAGCCATCCTCAAAATCATCCACCACCGGCAGGTCTTGCGAATTGTAGCTGAGAATGGCGGGAAGCAGCGCCATTTCCATGTCCAGCAGTAAACGCCGTTCCACACCCCGCACAAGGCGCGGCAGAGCATGGCGATGGCCGCTGATGGAGGTGGAATGCGGGCCGTGGCTGACAGCACTGGCACTGTTGAAGGCAAAAATCCGCTCCACCCAGGCATCGGCCGGATTTTTAGGCTGAAAGGCATAGTGCCGATCCAGATAGGGCAATTGCGCCAAGCGCGCATCTTCCTCACCGTTTGGCGGAGAAAAGCAATCGCTCCACAATTTCACGCGGTCATGGATGGTTGAGAGTTCTTGGCGTTTATTCAAGTTCACAGCAAGCCCGGTTGCCAACAGCAGATGGTCAAACTCCAAGGGACCATTCGGCGTTTCAACCCGCACACCATCGGGCTGCTCGGCAACAGAAAGCCAAGGTGTTGCCGGTCTGAGGGTGAAGCCCTGCATGGCAAGGGCGGTGTGAAAACTACGTACCGGCGGCGGTTGATCGTTCTTGCGAAAATAGCGCGCAATTTGCCAGCGGGTCATATCCGCGAGGTCCGGGTAATGGGTCATCAGTGCCGGTGTTTCCAAGGCGCGGTGTGGGTTTGTGCGCGGCAATCTGGCGCGGCGAAAGCACAGATCAACGGATGCCGCCCCCGCCTCAAGCGCTTTGATGGCATTGTCAAAGGCCGAGGCACCATGGCCCAAAATGCCAATACGCTGCCCCTTTAATGCGGCAAAATCCACCGGACCATTGGTGTGATCATAACGCGAGGCGGGAAGATGATCGGAAATGAAGGACGGAACGTGCCAGCCGCCTGCGCCATCCATGCCGGTTGCCAAAACCACGGCTCTTGCCAGTTTTTTGGACAGGCTGCCATTTTGCATAAGCGTCAACGCGATAAGATCGCCCTCAGGGGCAATATCGACCACCTCGATACCGTTCGAAATTTTGATCTCGAACACATCGGCATACCAATCGAGATAATCTTTCCAATCGGTGCGCGGGATACGCACCATGGCCTCCCACGATTGCGCCCCATAGCGGGTTTCAAACCAGCGACGCACGGACAGGTTGGGAACGTTAAATTCCGTGCCCACCGTTGTTTTTGGCGTCCGCAATTCTTCCATGCGGGCAAAGGTTTTCCAGGGGCCTTCCTGACCGGGCGCTGCGGTATCGAACACGGACACCCTGTCCAGACCATCCCATTTCAGCTGGGCGGCAATGGTCACGCCCGATTGTCCCCCGCCGATGATGGCCACATCATCCACGCTTTGAGTGTTGTGGTTGATCGGCGAAAGCCATGGTGCAGCGGGATAGCCCAGCTGTGACAGATCAGTGCGTGCCGCATCCGTTAAACGCGCGAGGGCTGCTTGTGTCTCGGCAGGGGATTGGGGCATGATATGTCTCCGTGGGGAATGGTTGTTATTGGTCGCGCTGGGAATGGGCGCGAAACAGCCGCTTTCGGCGGTAAAGCTCACTGAGCAGAAGGATGATGACTGTCAGGCACAGCACCACCACTTGCATGGCGTTCAGATCCGGCTTCAGTTCGCGGCGAAACTGCGAGGCGACAATCAAGGATAGCGGCTGGGTGCGACCGGCCAGAAACATCGATATAGTCAGATCGGCCAGTGACAGAATAACGCCGATGGAATAGGCCGCTCCAATTGCGCCCTTGATCTGCGGCAGCGTGACTTTGCGAAAACTCTGCCACGGTGTGGCACCCAGATCGCGTGCAGCCTCTTCCAGCCGGGGATCAAGCCTGATCACCACGGCGGCTATAATGGTGGTGGTGAAGGGAATGGCGACCAGCGTTTGCGCGGCAATCAGAGTCAATGCGCCCCGTCCAAGTCCCGCCCAGCTTAGCAGCATGGCCTGCGCAATCGACAAAACGGTTTTGGGCACCAAAAAAGGCAGGACAATCAGGACGATAAAGCCTGTGCGCCAGCGTAAAGCTGGTGATGCCAGCGCAAGTGCCGCCGCAAGGCCGATCAATGCGGAGAGGATGCCAACTGGCTGCGACACGAGAAAGCTGGTGATGAAGCCATCATGAAAGGCCGCATTTTCAGCCAGCGCTTGATACCAGTTGAGGGTGAAGCCACTCAAGGGAAAGGCCATCAGGCTCGACGCATTGAAGGAGAAAATCGCCAGAACCGCAATTGGCAGATAGAAGAAGGTGACGGCCAGAAGCAAGGTGATACGCGAGAAACGGCTCATCGCACCCCCCTTTGAAACACGGCACGCGCACCTTTGAGCCGCAGCAAAAGCCAAGCCATGGCGCTGGCACAGCCAAACAGCACCAGCAGCAGGCTCAGCGCCAATGCGGATGCCAGCGGCCAGTCAAAAGCGGTGCCAAACAGATTATCGATCAGCGCCATCGGCGTTGCACCCGATGTACCGCCCAGCATGGAGGGCGTCAGCATATCGCCAGCCGCCAGCGCAAAAACCGCAAACAGGCCCACAGCAAGCCCCGGCGTGGTCAGCGGCAGGATGACTTTGAAGAAGGCTTCAATCGGACGCGCACCCAGATCTCGCGCTGCTTCAATCAACCTGCGATCCACCAGTTCGGCGGAAATCCAGATGGGCAGAACCATAAAGGGCAGGGTGTTGTAGACCAGTACCAGATAGGTGGTGAACGGCGTGAACAGCAGAAACTTCAAGGGTTGGTCAATCAGACCGAGGCTTTTCAGCACAGCATTCACCAGCCCCTCGGAGCCAAGCAAAACCCGCCATGCGTAGATGCGCACGATTTCGCCAGTGTAGAGCGGCGTCAGCAAAATGACGCTGGCCAGACTTTTCGAACTCCGCGACAGCGAGGCAATGGCCAGTGCTACCGGATAACCAAGACATGCCGTAAGCGCAGCGGTCACCGACCCGTAGACCACGGCCTTGCCAATCAGCAGGGCAAAAATCGGCTTGCTGACGATCTGAAGCCAATTGCTGGCGGAAAAATCCGGCACCATGGCGAAGGCATCCATATCCACCGTGAAAAAGCTGAACACCAGCAGCAGGGACAGCGGCAGCAGGCAGGCAATAATCAGGAGGAGTGCCACCGGAAGGGCAAGCGTGGCACGGCTGAAGGCAAGGCTCATGTGTCAGCCCTCGTGATGAAGCACGATGGTTGATCAATCCGCAGTGCCACCTCATCGCCCGGATTGAGCGGTTGCTTGCCTTCAAACGCCAGCAGAATGCCGGCGGCTTCGGCCTCGATCAGATAATGATCACCCTTGAAAACGATGTGGCGCACGGTGGCTGTGATATTTTGATGGTGGGGGGATGTGGACAGCTCCACCACCTGCACTTGATCGGGCCGCAACACAAAAACGGCGGGTTCCCCCACGCTCAACCCCTCAACACAAGGGGCTTGTAAAGTGCCAAGGGGCGTTTGCAAGCTGGTGCAGGCGGCACCGTCTGCCAGCCCTACAATAGCGCCAGAAATCAGCGTTGCAGAGCCGATGAAATCGGCCACAAAAGCATTGGCCGGGCGAGCATAAAGGGTGGCGGGATCATCCCTTTGCACAATCCGCCCCCGGTTCATCACCACAATCAGGTCCGAGAGGGCAAAGGCCTCTTCCTGATCATGGGTCACGTAAACAAAGGCAATACCCAGCCGCCGTTGCAGGTCTTTCAGCTCGATTTGCAGGTGGCTGCGCATTTTACGATCGAGCGCAGACAGTGGCTCATCCAGCAATAGCAGGTGTGGTTCGGCAATAATGGCGCGCGCGACAGCAACGCGCTGCTGCTGGCCGCCGGAGAGCTGATGGGG
>DNPN01000004.1:9409-20259 GCA_003501385.1 Rhizobium sp.
GCAACGCGCTGCTGCTGGCCGCCGGAGAGCTGATGGGGGTAACGATCGGCAAAATCGGCCATATGCACGGTTTCAAGAGCGCGTTTGACGCGCGGTCCCGGATCCGGCGATCTACGACGCAATGTCAGTGAGAAGGCAACATTTTCAAACACGGTGAGATGCGGAAACAGGGCGTAGCTTTGAAACACCGTGTTGACGGGCCGCCGCTCTGGCGGCACATCCAGAAGTGGCTTTCCATCGAGAATGATCGAGCCTGCATCCGGCTTTTCAAAGCCCGCAATCATCCGCAACATGGTTGTCTTGCCGCACCCGGACGGCCCCAGAAAAGTCGTAAACGCCCTTTCTGGGATATCGAGATCAACCCCATCCACCGCCCGGCTCCGGCCATAATTTTTCACCAAACCCCGCGCCGATAGCAAAAGCGGCGTGGTTTTCGGTGTCCGTGCGGATACACTGCTGTCCATCGATCAGCTCGCCTTGACTTCGTTCCAGATTTTCAACCAATCCGAGTAATTGTCAGGTGCCACCGGCCACATGAAATTCTTCATCACATCCATATCGTCGATGAAGATTGTTGCCTGCTCATCCTTGGTCAGCTTGTCGCGGATCACAGATGACGTCGTGGCATAATGGCCAATGCGGGCCACATTGGTTGAGTAGTCAGGACCGAGTAGATAATCTATGAATTTATAGGCAATCTCTGCCTTGTCTGCGGGCAGGTCGGCGGGCATGGCAAAGCAGTCGCACCAGCCCATGACTCCGGCTTTCGGCTTGGCCATGCCAACGGCAAGCTTACCCTTCAGTTCATCATAGGGCACGCGCCAGGAGAAGGCGCAGGTGACTTCGCCGGTGGCAAACAGGTTGGTGAGGTCGCCAATGGTCTGCCAATAGGTCCGCAGATGTGGCTTTTGCGCAATCAGCAGCTTCTTGGCCTCAGCCAGCTCCTTGGCATCCATGGTGAACACCTTGTCCCGCGAGACGCCCGCCACAAGACCGGCAATGGCAATGGATTCCAAAGCATAGTCGCGCATGGCCAGCTGGCCGGAATATTTTGCATCGAACAGGGTGGTGTAATCCGGCTCTTTATCAAATTTATCGGTGCGGTAGATGATTGGGTTCAGACCCCAGAGATAGGGAATGGCAAAGGTTTTCCCGGCGTCGTTCTGCACCTTTTTCGTGTTCTTGAACACGTCATACATCAGCGACGCATTGGGAATTTTGGCAAGGTCCAGCTCTTTCAAAAGCCCTGCCTTGATATAGCGCCAACTGCCGTTGAGCGAAGGGTTGATCATATCCCAATCGGCAGCAGAGCCGGTTTTAAGGGCCGCAAATTGGGCATCCTCACTGGAAAGATAGGACAGCTTGATTTTCGTCCCCGTCTGCTTTTCAAAATCCGCCACATATTCAGGATGGCCGTTGGAATCCCACGTTGCCCAAACCATTTCTGAGGTCGCAGCACGCGCAGACGAAATGCCTGCAACCGTGCTTGCAGCGGCTGACGCAGCCATTGTTGCCAGTAATTCCCGTCGTGTCATCCTTGCGCGCATGATCAGAACCCCTGTTTTTGTTGGTCTGCGGGCAGCTTATGGCGCGGGTTACGCAATGCCTATAACGCAAGAGCAATAGGCTATATTGCCGTTCGCGGAGAAAGAGCATCATTCAACTGTGAGGATGGGGCCGTGTAGGAGGCGGGCAGGGGTGGAAGCGTCAAGCTGTCCAGCGAGCGCATGCTTCCCGCCACTTTTTTGATCATTCCCCGCAGCCAGACCTGATCAGAAGAATGATGGTTGCGCTCATGCCAGAGCAGATAGAAATGCATCTGCCCCAGTTCTTCTGGCGCATCCAGCACCGCAAAGGGAAAGGTTTGCGCCACTTGTTCCGCAAAATGGCGGCCGGTGGTGAACAGCAGGTTGGATTGCGCAAGAATATAAGGCGCTATGGCATATTCCGGCACCGTGGCACTGATCTGGCGGGTCAGGCTCAGCTCCATCAGCCGCCCGTCTATCGGGCTTAAATGCGCATGCCGCCGCGATGTCGGCGAGAGATGTTTTTCCAAAAGATATTCATCCATCCGAATTCTATCTTTGCGCCGTGCAAACGGGTGGCTTGGCCGCACCAGACAGACAATGTCTGTCATCAAAATCGGGGCAATGCGCAAATGCTCTGGCGGGCGTGGCCAATTGCCAATCACGGCATCAATTGTGCCGTCTGACAGGCCAGACAGCATATCTTCATGCTCTGGCATGGGCGACACATCAAGGCTGACTTTCGGCGCAAGAGTGCCAATCTGCCCAATCAAGGGCGGCAAAAACACCGTGCCGAGGCAATTGGTGGTGACAATGCGAAAGCCGCGTGTGGAACTGGCCGGGTTGAAACTGCTGCGGGGTGCCAGATGCGCATCAATCCGCCCCAAAATCTCGCCCATCGCCACCCGAAGATCCATGCCCCGTTCCGTTGGCACCAGACCATTGCCAGAACGCACCAGCAGCGGATCATCGAAAATCTCTCGCAGGCGTTTCAAGGTGAGGCTGATGGTGGGCTGCGCCTGCCCCAGAATGTCGGCGGTTTTGGAAACACTGCATTCTGTCAAGAGAATCAGCAATGTGCGCATCAAACGAACGTCAAGATTGGCAATAGGATGGGCGGTCATATCCCTACCTCTGTTCAGGGGTCGTATTCTTGATTTAACGCAATTATCATGCCAACGCCGTGGATAGAGCCTTCCGTTGTGCCGTTGATGTGCCCTTTCCGTTGTTGCTCGATATGGGTGCATAGAGAATATTTTACAATTTTTATCTTGCCGGGAAAAAATAGAAATTTCTTTCTTATCAGGAATTAAATCCATATATTTTATAGATAAAAATAGATAGCTGGAGTTGATGCCCGATATGACCTATTCTCTCAGCCTTCTCGACAAAAGTCCTGTTGAGCCCGACGCCTTGCCAACCGATGCCTTGAAGGCCACAACAGCTCTTGCTTTGCGGGCTGAAGCCCTTGGTTACAAACGTTTTTGGCTCGCAGAGCACCACAATATATCAGCCTTGGCCAGTTCGCACCGGAAACGCTGATTGCTTATCTGCTGGCCAAAACCTCCCGGATCAAAATTGGCTCCGGTGGCATCATGCTTCAGCACTACAGTGCGTATAAGGTGGCCGAGGTCTTCAATCTGCTATCATCTCTGGCACCGGGTCGGGTGGATCTTGGGGTTGGCAAGGCTCCCGGCGGATTCCCCTATGCCACGCGGGCATTGCAAGCGGGGCAAGACCGGGCAACGCGACCGGATTTTGAAGAGCAACTGGAAGACCTCAATCGATATCTGCTGACAGATTCTGCAGCCGCGAATGATATGCTGGCAACGCCTGTGCCATCTGTTCCCGCAGATCGGCTTTTGCTGGGGGCCAGTGTTGCAAGCGCAAAACTGGCGGCATCCAAAGGCCGGACTTTGGTGTTTGCCGGACATTTGAACGGTGATCAGCAAAACCTACAAGAGACCTTTGATGTTTATCGCCGCGAAACTGGCGGTAAGGTTCCTGTGCTGGCGCTTGCAGCATTTGCCGCCGAGCGCGAAGAGGAGGCCCGCAGCCGCGTGGCGGACATCAAGATCTTAAAGGTCATCCTCTCCAATGGCGTCAGCGTCAACGTCGGTAATCCTGAACAGGCTGGCGAATTTGCCCGCCAATCCGGCGTGACCGATTACCGGATTGAAGAAAAGACCCCGTATGTGCTGGCAGGCACGGGTGAGCAGGTGCGCAAGGAACTCGACTCCCTGCACGCCAACTTGGGGGGCACAGAGTTTATCATCGACATCCCGGTGCCGCAGGACTCAGCCCGCCTGGCAGCCATTGAGCTTATTGCTCCCTCCCGCCTTTCCCTCGCAGCTTGATTGTTAGAGAAAGATAGTCCCATGAGCAAGAAATACATCAATTTCGGCATTATGCTGCACGGCACCGGCGGCCATATGAATGCATGGAAACACCCAAGCGCGCCTGCGGATGCCAGCGTCAACTTTCCCTTCTACGTTGAGACGGCGCGCAAGGCGGAAGATGCCGGTATCGCTTTTGCCTTTGTAGCCGATGGGCTTTATATCAACGAGCATTCCATTCCGCATTTTCTCAACCGCTTTGAGCCGATTGCCATTCTCTCAGCCCTTGCGGCATCCACCTCGAAAATCGGCTTGATTGGCACCATTTCCACCTCCTATTCCGACCCCTTCACGGTCGCCCGGCAATTTGCCTCGATTGATCTGATCAGCGGTGGTCGCGCCGGATGGAATGCCGTGACCACGCCGCTGGAAGGCTCAGGCCGCAATTACAGCCGCGAACATCCCGAGCATTCCCTGCGCTACCAGATTGCCGAGGAATATCTGGATGTGGTCAAGGGCCTGTGGGACAGCTGGGATGATGACGCCTTTGTGCGCAACCGCGACACGGCCACGTTTTTTGATCGGGAAAAGCTGCATCGGCTGGATCACAAAGGCCGCTTCTTCCGCGTGGAAGGGCCGCTGAACATTGGCCGTTCCAAACAGGGGCAGCCGGTGGTGTTTCAGGCAGGTTCTTCGGAGTCCGGTATTCACCTTGCCGGTGAACATGCAGACGCGGTGTTTACCAATGGTGCCCATTTTGAAGAAGGGCAGGATTTTGCCAAGCAGGTCAAGCAAAGCACAGTCCTGCAAGGGCACAGCGCCAACGACGTGCTGATTTTCCCCGGCATAGGGCCAATTGTTGGTGCGACGCAGGAAGAGGCCGATGCAAAATATCGGGCCATCAAGGAACCATCCATGGACCAATGGACAGGTCGAGCGAATGAACCGAACGATCAAAGAAGCGACCGTCAAGCGTTTCCACTACGACGATCACGATCAACTCAAAAAGCATCTCGCAGACTTCATTGATGCCTATAATTTCGGGCTAAGGCTCAAGACCCTAAAAGGCCTCACGCCCTACGAGTTCATCTGTGAACGATGGATTTTGGAACCAGATCGATTCATAATCGATCCAATCCATCAAATGCAGGGACTAAACAGCTAGATAGATCGTGTCTGGTATGGTGGCGGTTCGATTGCTTCGGCAAAATGGGCGGGCAGCAACGGCCTGAACCTGTTGATTGGCAATGTCACCTCCGGCGAAGATACCGATGATTTTTACGTGGCGCAGGCAAGGCAGGTCAATCTCTTTCGGGCGGCAGGTGGAGGGGCCAGCCGGGTTGCTTTGGGACGTGTGATCGTGCCTTTGGATAGGGCTGATGCATCAACGCGGCGAAAATATCTGGATTTTGCCGATGGACGACTGGAGCGCACCCAGCATCCCAATGGCCCGCGCCGCACATTGTTTCCCCGTGATCTCTTGGAAAGCACTGACGATATTCTAGAATGGCTCATGGCCGATCCCATCGTGCGTGCGGTCAACGAACTGCGCCTTGAATTGCCCTATGAGTTTCAACAGGAGGAATATCGGCAAATCCTGCACGACTTTATCACGAAAATTGCACCGGAACTCGGCTGGCAGCCGCATGCGCGCGCTATTGCCAAGCCCTTGGCCGCTCTGTTGTGAAGCACAATCGTCACGGTCGTTTGATTGTTTAAAAACTCCGGTCTCCTGCAACCAACACCCGGATTGTCGATATTTCTGTTGCAAAAACTGTGGTGCGTGCCAAAATCTGGCATCGCACATGGATGTATGTCAAAGGCTCTGACTTTGCGCTTTTTTACGACCAGCCCATTGCGCGTTAAGGGGCAGCCAATGCATGAAGATACCGGAGAAAACCTTTCTTTCGTGGAGGGTTTCGGGCTTTCCAACGCCCCTTTGATCGTGACAAAGCCTGTGAGAGAGGCTGAATTTTCGGTAGCCCATCTCACGTGTCGCCTAAAATCTGATTCGCCGCAGTTGGTTTTCCTGCCAAGTCAGGATTGCTTTTTCGTGATGCTTTATCTGGACGATACCCGCCATTGCGACGTTGCGCCGGATGGCAGAGAGAGTGCTGTTCGCCGTTATCGCAAGGGGTCAATCTGTCTTGTTGATCTCGCAAAGGGTGCTTCCATTCGCCTTCATGACACCCTTCATGCCTTGGTTTTTCTGATTCCCTATCATCTTCTTGGTGAAGTGTCAGAGTTCTCTAAGGCTCCGGGTGCAACAATGTTGCGGTGCCTTCGCGGCGAACATGACGAGGTAATGTGGAATATGGGTAAGGCCTTGTTGCCGCTGTTTGCCCAGCACCAGAACCAGCGTTCCTGCGTTCTTGGCCATCTGGCGGTGGCGGTGTGCGCGCATCTGCTACATGTACACGGCGACACCTCTGTTCGTGGAAGAAGCCTGCCAGATCTTTCCATTTGGCAGGAAAAAGCGGCAAAGGACTTTATGGCCGATCACTTTCGCGAGGCGGTAACGCCTGACATGGTTGCGAAGGCTGTTGGCATGAGTGAAGACAGTTTTGTCAGAGCGTTTGAAATATCGGCCCGAAAAACACCTGATCAATGGTTGAGCGAATATCGCATCACACAGGCAAAGCGCTGTCTTTCTGAGCACGAACATGGGTTCGAGGATGTTGCGACGCTGTGTGGTTTTCGGGATCTTGCCCATTTTACAGAGGAATTTAACAGCATCACTGGTATTTCTCCGATGCGTTGGCGAAATCGTTGGTTGAACTGATCGACGATGCCCGTGTGACGCCTATGTCTTTTCGATGTTGCCCTACCAACCTAAACTCTGACATGCTTGTGCAATGATCACTCAGCTTCAGGTTCGGTTCCAGGTGCCTTAACAGAAGAGTATAAACGATGAATATTGGTCTTCCCAAGGATGACGTTCAGTTATCCATGGAGCACCAGAAAATGGCCAGGAAAGTGCCGGCGATCTCATCGCTGGTGGTGGGTGAAATCGTCATCAGCAGGGTATGGTCAGATGGTCATGACATCGCGCCATTGCCCCGCAGTCGGCGCGAAGAGGCATTTTTTGTCAGCGTTCAATTGCGTAAGCAGGATAATTTCCAGCTATGGAGGGGCAGAGAACGTGTGTCATGTGGCTCGCGTGATGAAGCGACGCTGGCAATTCTCGACCTGACCGAGTCTTGGCAGATCCATTATGGCTCCGCATTTGAAGCACTTCACTTTCATATTCCCTTTGATGCTCTGCGGCGCTTTGCCAATGATGCGGGGCATCCACTGTTCATGGGAATAGACAACCACCACAGTCATCATGATCCGGTGATGTTTGCTCTTGCGCAGGCCTTGCTGCCCGCGCTGGAAAACCCGCAAGAGGCCAACGTGCTGTTTGTGGAGCGGATTGGTCTCGCTGTGTTGGCGCATCTCAGCCAAACCTATGGTGGTGTCTATTTTCCAGTCGACAAAAAAGGTACATTGGCACCGTGGCAGGAACGTCGTGTCAGCGAATATCTGACGGAGCATTTCCAGGAGCCGGTTGCTGTGGCTGATCTTGCGCAGATCTGTGCTTTGTCCCAGAGTTATTTCATCAAGGCATTCAAGGAAAGTTTTGGCCGCACACCTTATCGCTGGCTATCGGAATATCGTGTTGCACGGGCCAGAGACTTACTGAAGAGTGATATTTCGATTGCCGAAATAGCGATTGAATGCGGATTCTCCGATCAAAGCCACATGACGCGCAGTTTTCGAGAGCTCGTTGGGGTTGCACCAGGGCAATTTCGGCGTCAAAATCGCAATGACGGGAACTGATCTCACAAATGGGCTTTGAGAGCATTCGAATTTAAAAAACGCGCGATTTTTCAGCAAGACAGACACTTCAATTTTGGAAGAGAGTGCGCAATGATTGTCATGCGGAACTCTCTCAACCGCAGCTGATTGCATATTTCTGACGTGTTTGGGGGCAAACAATGCGTGAATCTTCATCAGCCAAAAGCGACCAGTCGCGTGATCATCTCGGATGCTCACGCGACAATCTGAAGATCGACCAGTCGATTTCAAATGGGAAAATCACGTTTCTTCGCAAGAGTGCTGAGACCGCACCAGCCCAGAGAGTGATGACCTTGGCTAGTCATCGCGGCTATTTGATTGGTCTGTCTGCCGTTGCTGGCCACAGGCGGCGGATCTTTCACGAGCATCACTCGACGGTGCACGATTTTGAAGCCAACTCGGTCTATGTCCGCAATTTTTCTGAGGATTATCGCGCCGATCTGCGGGGTTCGTTTGACTTTTTGCTCTTGCAAATTGGTGAAGGTGAACTGGCGCGCATGGCCGATGAGGCCGATATCAAACATGTAAGAGCGCTGGATTGTGGGGTGCAAAGCCCTGATCCCGTGTTGGGTGGATTGCTGGGGGCGCTATTTTGTTCTGTGGAGGGTGAGGGCGAGAGAAGCGCGCTGTTCGTGGATCAGATTTCTGTGGCGATTGGCATTCATCTGGTGCAACGCTATGGGCACGCTCCAGAGACAAGTTTATCGACCGGGCGTAAATTGTCCGCAAGGGCGAAGGTCGAGATCAAAGAGCAGATGTCCAGCTGTCTGAACGGGCAGCTTTCCATCGCAGAATTGGCGCAGACCTGCAACTTGTCCACGGGTGTTTTTTTACAGGCTTTCCGGGAAAGCATGGGCAAAACTCCGCAACAATGGTTGACCCAGATGCGGATAGAAAAAGCCATGCAGATGATGCTCACGTCCAATCTGACATTGAAAGAAGTGGCCGCCCAATGCGGTTTCTCGGATCAAAGCCATTTTACCCGGGTGTTTTCCCGGGTAACCGGCGCTACGCCTCTCTCCTGGAGGCGGGTTCGGCAATTCTGATTGGGTTGGAATGTTCCAAATTCAGTTGTTATTGACAAGAAGCGGATGTCCGGCTCCGTCATAATCACCGCATTGCTGCAGACATGATCCAGCCAGCGGAGATTGGGACACCATGCCATTGAATGCTCGACCCTCAGAGGTTTCCAAGCTGTTGATCCCGAATGATCACAGCCTGATCCTCATCACCGTGCCTTCGCCTGCACCCCCCGTCGTGGCGTTGGTGGGGCTGTTGGGGATTCTTGTGGGTGAGCAAATCTTGCCCCTCGCAAAATCCTTGCGCAATCGCGTGTCCGCCGTTGCGTCTTGGCTGCATCCAGATCAAGCCGCACATGTTTGGGCATTTGCCTCGCGGTGGGGAGCGGCCTTTGCCCATCCCAGACCGGCACGCCAAAGACACAGTTGGCTGAAATAGGCCGACTTGGCCAAGCCGATCACTGAAATTCACAGACCTTGCCCCTTGAAACGATGGATGCCGCATGGATTGGACTCCGTCTAACAGGATCCTGCGGCACCATTGTCAAAGATCGTGAAGCGACAAGATGCATCTGCACCTCAATGTGGGATGAGGTGTGATCAAACGGAGGCCTTTATGGCAAACGATCTCTCTCTATTTCTATCACGTCGGCAAACGTTGATTGCTGGCACAACCGCATCACTCGCAATGGTCACACCCGCCTTTTCAGCGGTCACGGCCAAATCCAAGCAAGCAAACGGAGGCATATCAATGACCGAGAATTTTGTGAAAACCAAAGATGGCGTGGATATTTTCTATAAGGATTGGGGTCCGAAAGATGCTCAGCCCATCGTGTTTCACCATGGTTGGCCGCTGTCGTCGGATGATTGGGATGCGCAGATGCTGTTCTTTGTGCAGCACGGCTTTCGCGTAATCGCCCACGATCGTCGTGGACACGGCCGCTCGGCTCAGGTGAGCGAAGGCCATGATATGGATCACTACGCTGCGGATGCGGCTGCTGTGTTCGAGCATCTGAACCTCAAAAACGCGGTGCATATTGGCCATTCCACCGGCGGCGGTGAAGTTGCTCGCTATGTTGCCAAGTTTGGTCAGCCGCAGGGGCGCGTTGCCAAGGCTGTTCTGGTCAGCGCGGTTCCGCCTTTGATGCTGAAGACCGCATCCAATCCCGGTGGTTTGCCGATGGAGGTGTTCGACAGTTTCCGGTCCGCTTTGGCGGCCAATCGGGCACAGTTCTTCCTGGATGTGGCCTCTGGTCCGTTTTACGGCTTCAACCGCGAGGGTGCGAAGGTTTCGCCGGGCGTGATCAACAATTGGTGGCGTCAGAGCATGATCGGCAGCGCCAAGGCCCATTATGATGGCATCAAGGCATTCTCTGAAACCGACCAGACCGAAGACCTGAAGAAGATCACCGTGCCAACGCTGGTGATCCACGGTGACGACGACCAGATCGTACCGATTGAAGACACATCGAAGCTGGCCGTCAAGCTTTTGAAGAACGGCACGTTGAAGGTCTACAGCGGCTTTTCGCATGGCATGCTGACCGTCAATGCCGATGTGATCAACCCCGATTTGCTCGCCTTCATCAAGAGCTGATTTGCAATGGTGGCTCGTGCTGTTCAGGCGCGAGCCATTTCCCTCCATCATCGGGCTTTGGCTGATGGTGAGAAGGACAATCCGAGGATAATCCTATGGCAAAACCCCATCTGACTGTCGTGCTCAGCTTCAATACTGGTTATGTTGATACCATGGGTTTTTTGACCCTTGCGGGTCTGTTTACCGCCCATGTGACGGGCAATTTTGTGACCTTGGGGGCCGCCAGCGTGTTTGGCAGCAGCGGTGGTCTGGCCAAGCTTCTCGCCCTGCCAGTTTTCTGCGTTGTCGTGTTGCTCACAGGCCTTTTGCTGCTGCGGATGAAGCAGGGAAGGGCGGAGAAAATACGGCTTTTGCTGTTCGTTCAGCTGCTTTTTTTGATGGCGGCCGCGATCATGGCCGTTGTGCCTGGGCCACTGGATCATGCCAATCAACTGTCCGAAGTCACTATTGGGATGACGCTAGAGTCTGTCAGGTTCAGATTGAACCAGACAGACTCTAGCTTTTCTTGTTTTCGTTTGTCTTTTCGGGAAAACCG
>DNPN01000004.1:20531-33178 GCA_003501385.1 Rhizobium sp.
ACTTTTCCCTGACAAACTCTAGTGACGGCGATGGCGATCCAGAATGGTCTGCACCGGGTTCATCTTGGAAAACTGCCGCCAACAATCTTGATGACTGGCACCACGACCCAGATCATGCTCGATGCTGCCGAGCTTTTGCATGGAAATCCTTCCATGAACCGCCCCGTCGTGATCAAGCGCATGACACGCATGATTGTCAATCTTGTCGCTTTTGCACTCGGTTGCGGGGTTGCGGCCTTCGCGCTGATCGCTTTTGGTATCTGGTGCTTTGTGCTTCCTCCACTGGTTCAGGTTCTGGCATTTTTCACCGAGACTGCCGAGCCGGAAGCCTGATGGGGCCATTCAACTTGGCTTTTGAGGGCGGGTTTGACTCCGCCCGTTTTCGCAGCAGGCCGATTTGTGGTGCCTGCGAAATCGCTACGGAAACGACTCTGTTGCACGTTTATTGTCCTGCAAAGTACGTCATCACATTTTTGTGATCATCGGTGGGTTAGTGCCATATTGTTTTGGTAGAAATAGTTCGTCATGGTGACGAAATAAACAGCGGATGAAGGAGGAGGTCATCTAAGCCAACAGCAGGTCATGCCATGAAAGCCAAATCGCCCGCCCCATCGTCCGCTCATGCCAACAAAGAGGGGAGGGAGGATAACAAGGCGCTGGGCGCAATCATGATGTTGATTGCCGTGTCACTGTTTGCCTGCCTCGATACAACGGCCAAACTCAGTGGCCGTAGCGTACCCGCCATTGAAGTTGTCTGGTTTCGCTTTGTTATTCACTTCATTCTCGCGGCAGTCTTTCTCAATCCATGGCGCGCGCCACAGGCTTGGCGGACATCCGCACCCAGGCTGCAATTGGCCCGGGCTGCCGTGCAAATCATTTGCACCGGCCTTAATTTCCTGGCCCTCAGCTATCTGCAAATTGCCCAGACATTGTCGATCCAGTTCATGGGGCCGATTTTTGTAACGCTACTTTCCGTGTTTTTCCTCGGCGAAGTGGTTGGCCGCTATCGCTGGAGCGCGATTTTCATCAGTTTTATCGGTGTGCTGATCATCACCCGCCCGGGTG
Source organism: Rhizobium sp. (assembly GCA_003501385.1). Lineage (GTDB taxonomy): Bacteria > Pseudomonadota > Alphaproteobacteria > Rhizobiales > Rhizobiaceae > Allorhizobium. Next base: position 21,597 of record DNPN01000004.1, read on the forward strand.
TCGGCACCATGAGCCCCGGCTTCGGGCTGATCATGCTGTCGGTGATGATCGGCGCAAGCTACAGTATCCTGACCCGCAAACTGGCAGCCACCGAATCACCCGGCAGCATGCTTTTGATCATGGCCGCGTTTCCGGCCATTCTGCTGACACCGCTGATGCCTTTTGTCTGGGTTTGGCCCGCGACGGCTATGGATTGGTTGCCCTTGGTGGGCACCGGGGTGTTCGGTGTGATCAGCCATCACTTCTACATTCAGGCTCATCGTCATGCGCAATCATCTTTTTTGGCACCGTTGCAATATTTTCAGTTTCTGGCGGTGCTTTTGCTTGGACTTGTCATTTTTGGCGATGTTCCAACGATTTGGACCTTCATTGGCACGATGGTTTTGATCGGATCTGGCCTGTTTATCTGGTATCGCGAGCGTAAACTTGGGCGTGTAGAGCGCCGCGCAACGCAGTTGCAACGCTCACCCGCTTGACAGAGGCCAAACCACTCCATAATAAATTCGTCAACGTACCGAACAAAATAAGGATGGAATGCGTGTCTGGTTCGGCCCCCTTAGTCAATGCTGGTTTTTCGATGGAGCAAACCCATGATGACATGGTGCCGTTGAAACAGCAGTCCTGTGTTATTGGTATCGATCTTGGCGGCACAAAGGTGCTGGCGGGTATTGCCGATCACAATGGCGATATTCTGAAAACCAAGGAACTGCCGACCTTCCACGGCGAGAAGGGTTCGGTTCTTGATCAGATGGCAGACGTTATCTCGGCGCTTCTGGCTGACACTGGGCGCAGTGAGACGGATCTGCTGCGCGTTGTCATTGGCATTCCAGCGGCTGTTGACCCAAAGACGGGTCTGGCGTCGCTCTCGCCAAACTTGCGGTTGCCGGTGGATCGCTCCCTTGCGGAGTTGATGGCAAAGACCATCCCTTGTCCGATCACCGTTGAAAATGATGTCAACCTCGCGGCCTTTGCTGAAGCCGCGGCGGTCAAGCCCCATCGGGGCGAGGCTTTGGCCTTCATTTCGTTTGGCACCGGCGTTGGCATGGGGCTGGTGGTCAATGGTGAGCTTTGGCGTGGCGCTTTTGGCCGCGCAGGTGAGATCGGCTTTCTGCCGGTGGGGGCACGTCCTCACGATCATGCGCCGATGTCCGAGAATGGGCTTTATGAAGATGCGGTTGGCACGCGTGGCATTCGGGCACGCTTCTCTGTTGGCATCGGCACGGTTGCCGATCTGTTTGTCGCGGCGCGCCAAGGTGATCAACAGGCATGCGATGCCATAGATGAGGTGGCCCGTGATGCTTCTGTTGGATTGGCGGCCATTCATGCGCTTCTTGATCCGTCCGTTACCGTGATTGGTGGTGGCATTGGCACACAGCCGGAGTTTTTTGCGGCGTTGAAATCGCATTTGCAATCTCTGCTGCCGTTTGAATGTCGGGTTGAGCCGAGCCGCTACGGCGCTACTGCGGGCATGATGGGTGCGGTGATGCTGGCGCTCAACCAAGCTGCCGTGTCTTGATGGTTTGAAATCTCCTGTTTTAATGCATTTCCAGCCCTCCAGTTTCATGGTGCCTGTGTTGGAAATGGCGAAATTTTTCACAGCACAGCAATCGGGGCAGGCGCACGCAATGCGGCCCAAGGGAGCGAGAGATGGAACAGAAAAAGCCAATGGCAAAAGCCCGTACGGATGGTCTTGTCGAGACAGACCTGCCCTTGCAAATGGCCTTCATGGCCCCACGTCTGCAAGGCGACTTCTTCCCGGAAGGACGATTGGAATTGTCGCTCTGGGGCTGTGGCCGCATGGCCAATGTCTTTCTGGCCGCTTGGAGTGGTCCCTTCACCCACGCGCCAAACCGCATCACCACTGACGGTCACGGCCTTTATGTTGCGCAATCGGTTCCGGCTTTGGCTATTGTTGGCGCAAGCATCAAATCCGTGCGTCCAGCGCGCCGCTGCGCCTGGTGGGGAACATTGACGGAGCCACAAAAGATCACGCGTAAAGGCGCGCGCCGCATTGCAACCACCCCTTGGGGTGTGACGATTGTTGAAGAGCGCGGTGAGGGCGTGGTGGTGATTGCCGCAGGTGCCAGCATGGACGAGGCCGAACGCGGTTTGTCTCTGTCCGTCGACGCCATCATCGCGGAAGCAAACGCCTATGTTGAGCGCTGCGATATTCTGCCCTCAGCGCCTGAGATGATGCGGAGCATGGCGGTGCAGAGCGCCCATGCATCGCTATCGAGCATTCGCCGTGCAGAGAACGGCGCATTCCTTGGTCTGGCTGCCGGACAGGCCTATAGTGCGCCGACGCGTACCTATTATCGTGATGGCTATTGGACGCTACAGGCTTTGCTGTTCTTGGACATCGATGCGGTGCGCGATCAGATTGATCTTCTGGCCACCGGCATTCAGCCTGATGGTGAAGCACCCAGCGGGGTCATTTTGACGGGCCCCAAGCAGGGCGAGGAATGGGAAAAATTCCGCACCACCTCATCAGATTATATGGAGCATAGGCGCTCGACCGACTGGTGGAGCGATCATTTTGACAGTCCACTGTTTTTCATTCTCACCATTGGCGATTATATCCGGGTGACGGGCGATAAAACTGTCCTGACCCGTCATTGGAAAACGGTTGAGGCGATTTTCCGCCGCTATCTTGGCTTTATCGAAAATAGTGATGGCCTGCCGCGTAAACCCCGCCATGACCGCGATTGGGCCGATAATGTCTATCGCCACGGCTATGTATCTTACAACATCGGCCTGTGGATTGGCGCGCTGGACATGCTGGCGCAATATGCTGGTGAGATCGATGCGGGCGTGGCAGAAGAGGCCCGCAAAACCGCCATCACCGCCCGTGCCTCACTGGATGATGCCTTGCTGACCTCGCATGGATGGTATGCCGATTACGGCACAAAGCAGGATTTTCTGGAAGACCATCTCACACTCGACAGCTTAACTCTGTTGCGGTTTGATGCTGTGACGCAAGCGCAGGCCAAAATCGTGCTGGGCCATGTGCAGTCTCTTTTGGAAACCCGCAACAACGACAAGCAGCCCTATGGCGATTGGGGTGTGATGTGCGCCTGGCCGCCGTTCAAACGCCCGGCGGACACCCGCGCCAAATCGGCCTTTGCCTATCGCTATCACAATGGCTCTGATTGGCCCTATCTGTCGGGTCTCTATGCCGAACAGCGTTTGAAATACGGTCTCGATGGCTGGGATTATCCCATGCTGCGCTGGTGGCAGACCAGCCTTGAAAACGGTTGGATTGGCTCGGTGGAATATTTCGCGCCGCCATTCGGTCGCGGTTCCTTGCTGCAAGGCTGGACGGGCATGTCGGCGGCGGCGATTTTGGAATATAAGCCGCAGATTGAGGCCGCACTTGCTGTGCAGAAGTAAGATATGACAATGGCCGGGATCGCTCCCGGCCATTTTGCATTGAGCCTTTTAAAATTGATGCCAATCAGGCCGCAGCACGGGCGTTGGCGGCATCATGATCCAGAAACCACGTTACGTGGTCATGGGTCTGAAGTGCAGATGCCGGGCAATCGACGCTGAACGCGCCACTGCGCGCTCGGCTGACCGCATTGGCCTTGGCTGCGCCTGTCGCCAGCACCACAATCTCACGGGCGGACAGGATGGTGCCAATACCCATCGTTACCGCCGAAGTTGGCACCTTTCCATCCGCAAAGAACTTGGCGTTGGCGGCCAAGGTGTCGGCGTGCAGTTCCACAAGGCGGGTGCGGCTGGTGATGGCTGAACCCGGCTCATTGAAACCGATATGGCCGTTGCGGCCAATGCCCAGCAATTGCAAATCCACACCACCTGCCTGTTTGATCAGGTTTTCATAGTGCGCGGCTGCAACCTCGGATTCGCTGGCAGAGGCCTCCGGCAGGAATGTTCTGCTCTTGTTGATATCGATATGATCAAACAACAGCCTGTCCATGGTGCTGCGATAGGAGCCGGGGTCTGATGCCGCCAATCCCGCATATTCATCAAGATTGAACGTGGTGACGCCTGTAAAGCTGAGCCCACCACGGCGGAAGGCATCCACAATATGGGCATACACTGGCTCCATCGTAGCCCCGGTTGCAAGTCCCAGTATGGCATTGGGTTTGGATTTCACCACGTTGATAATATGGGACGCGACAGCCTCGGCAGCGGCGGCTGGCGTTGGAAAGGTTTGTTGTTGGCTAGAGGATGTTTTCATGGTCAATCCATCGTCTTCGTCAAAAAAGGGTTCCACTCTGGTTCAGGCCGACGCGCTGGCAATCATACTTCCATCTGTGCGACGCTTGGCAAACGATAGACCCGTCTCCCCATTGAAAGCATGAAAGTGTGATGGTGCCGCGCCAAATTCAATCACATCATTTTCCACGACTGCCACATGGCCGGGAAGATGCACAATGGTGGCGGTGGTGTTGCCCTCAATCCGGCCGTAAACATAGGTTTCCGTGCCGACGCTCTCGGCGTAATCGGCGCGGAAGCGGAATGTGTGGTCGCCGTCTCTGGCCTCAGAGCCCAAGCGAATATGATTTGGGCGAAGACCCAGAGAAACAGACTGACCAACCACTGCCGATGTCGTATCGACAGGCACATGGACCACGCCAAGACCCGGCACTTCAACACCCAGCAACTCCGGCGCAACGGTGCGAATGGTGCCTTCATAGAAATTCATCTGCGGTGAACCAATGAAGCCAGCCACGAATTTATTGGCCGGAAAGTCAAACAATTCCAGCGGCGCGCCAAACTGCTCCAGATTGCCACCATTAAGGACGGCAATGCGATCAGCCATGGTCATGGCCTCAATCTGGTCGTGGGTCACATAGACCATCGTGGCACCCAGACGCTTGTGCAGGCGGCTGATTTCACCACGGGTCTGCACGCGCAAAGCCGCGTCTAGATTGGAAAGGGGTTCATCAAACAGGAAGATTTTGGGGTCACGCACAATGGCGCGGCCAATGGCCACGCGCTGGCGCTGGCCACCGGAGAGCTGCTTGGGGCGACGGTCGAGTAACGGCTCGATTGCCAGCATGCGGGCGGCTTCGGCCACCTTGGCATCGATCTCCTGCTTGCTCAGAGACAGGTTTTCAAGTCCGAAGGACAGGTTCTTGCGAACGGTCATATGCGGGTAAAGGGCATAAGACTGAAACACCATGGCAATACCGCGATCGCCGGGCTGTTGCCTGGTCACGTCCTCATCGCCAATCAGGATCTGACCGTTGGATGTTGTCTCCAATCCAGCGATGATTCGCAGCAAGGTGGATTTTCCGCAGCCCGAGGGGCCGACCAGCACCACAAACTCACCATCGTTGACCGCCAGATCAATCCCGTGAAGAATGGGGTGCGTGCCATATTGCTTGACCACGCCCTGAAGCGTTAGACCTGCCATTGTCTGTTCCCTTTGTTTGTTCGCTTCGCAAGCCTCGTGCGGGCGCAAAGCCGCGTCATGGTTTCACTCTGCGTATTTCAGCATAGTTCGTCAAGGTGCCGAACATAAAATTTGACGAACTCGGCTTTATCACGTCCGATCACAACAACGGCGCTTGACACTTCGGTTTTCTCATATTTAATTCGTCTTGGTACCGAACAAACTCAGGCGAGCATTGAATTCTGTCAGGCGCGTCGTCTCCAACATTCACTGAAACACGGTTCAACAAGGGCGTTTGACCTTAAAAAAAAGGGGAATCTCATGAATATTTTCAAATGGATGGGCAGCGCCGCATTGGCTGTTTCCGTGATGGTATCGAGCGCATCGGCAGCGCAGCTCAAGGTGCTGTGGTATATCGATGATGATGCGCAGGAAGCCATTGTTCGCGGCATGTTGGATCAATATACGGCGGAACATCCCGATACGACTTTCAGCCTGCAAATCACGCCCTACAGCGGCATGATTCAGAAATTCCAGCAGTTTGCCGCCTCCGGCATCATGCCTGATATCGCGCTGACCTCGTCCATGGAGCCAGTCATCCGTCCTTTCCTTGTCGATTTTAACAAGGAAATCGGACCCGACTGGATCAATGATTTCGTCAAGGGCTGGGCCGATGGTGCGCGTCTTGGTGACAAGGTGATCGCGGCACCTCTGGACCTGACCTCCACTGGCATGTTCTTCAATGTCGATGCCTTTAAAAAGGCTGGCGTTGAAATTCCATCGCAGGACAAGAGCTGGACCTGGGAAGAGATTGTTCCAAAGCTGAAGGAAGTGGCCCAGAAATCCGGCACGCGCTATCCGCTGGTGTGGGATGTGTCAGCCAGCCGCTGGATTGTGCATGAATTCCAGTATGGCAATCACATTTTCTCGGAAACTGCCCCTGTGAAGGTGGTGATGGATGATGCCAAGTGGACAAAATCGCTGGATGATTTCATTGCGCTTGGCAAATCCGCCATGCCTCCAGGCCTGTGGAGCGGTGCAAGCTCTGACAATCCAAAAGAATTGTTCATGGGTGGTCAGTCCGTGGCCTATATGTCTGGCAGCTGGCAGATTCCAACTTTGGCCACCAAGGCAAGCTTCAAGTGGCAGGCTGGCCCAACGCCTTATGGCACGGTGCGCTCATCCATCTACGGTGGCGACTATCTGGTGGCCTTCAACACCAGCCCGCATTTGAAAGAAGCCGTATCCTTCATCAAGTGGATCACTGGCCCCAAGGCGCAGGCTGATTTTGCCAAGAAAATGGGCGTTATCCCCGCCAATCTGAAGGCAGAAACCGTGGATTATGGCAATGCCATGGCATCGGATGCCGTCAAGACCATGCAGGGCGAGCTGAACGCCAGCCCGGTTTATGCAGCAACCGACCAAGCATGGCCGCAGATGCAGGCTGTATGGGGTCCGATCAAGACCGCTGTAACGCAGGCGGTTGCGGGCCAGATCACCTCGGCTGAGGCGATTGCCCAGATTCACAAAGCTGCACAGGCTTCTGTTGAGGCGCAGCAGTGAGCGCGACCTTGTCCAAAACAACTGGGCCAACATCAACGACGACCGCAAGGTCGTCGTCTTCCCAGTGGCGGGCGCTGAGACGTCTGTCCTGGCCGTATTTTCTGATGCTGCCCACCTTGGCGCTGATTGTAGCCTTCTCGCTCTATCCGTTGCTGCAAGGCTTCTATATGTCCTTCTTCAAGCGGGGCGTGGTGGTGCTGCCGCAGGTGCAGCAAACATGGCCGCAATATGTCGGCCTCGGCAATTTCATCCATTTGCTCGACAATGATGAGTTCCGAGTGTCGCTGCTGAAAACCGTGGGCTTTGTTGTGGTTGCTGTGCCGCTCAACATCATCCTGTCGCTGTCACTGGCCGTGCTGTTGCAGCCGCAAACCCGGCTTTTTGCCTTCACGCGAACGGTGGTGTTCTTTCCCTCCATGATCAGCCTGCTGATTATCGGCATAACCTGGCGCTGGCTGTTTGGCTTGAACAATGGCCTGGTCAATTACGTTCTTTCCCTCGTTCAAATCGCACCCATTCCATGGCTGGAACAGGACACCATGGCACAGATTGCCGTGGTTGTGGCGTGGATCTGGTGGCAGGCCGGGGTGAATATGATGATCTTCCTCTCGGGTCTGACCGCAATCTCACCGGATTATTACGAGGCTGCTTCGCTGGATCGTACCAGCAAATGGCGACAATTTACCCATATCACTCTGCCGCTGCTTCGGCCAACCATGGCGGTTGTGGTGGTGCTGTCCTCGATTGAAGCGTTCAAGGTCTATGAGCTGGTTGTTTCGCTGACAGGCGGCGGTCCGGGCAAGGCAACGGTGTATTTGATCCAAACCATTTACGACACGGCGTTTCAGCTGCCTATGCAGGCTGGTGTTGCGGCTGCGCAATCGGTGGTTCTGTTTGTCGTTCTGATGGTGTTGGCCATTCTTCAGCTTCGCCTCGCAAGGAGTACGTCATGACGAACCCTTATTCGCCCATGCGTTTGCTGTGTGTGGCAATCGTTCTTCTGGTTTTTCTGCTACCGCCCGTTTGGCTGTTACTATCCGCATTGAAGCCGCAAGCTGAAATCTTCCAGTGGCCGCCAACGCTCTGGCCGCAGCATCCGACGCTTGAGAATTTCATCAACACCGTGTCTCGCGCCCGGTTTTTGACCTATTTCAAAAATTCGGCGATTGTTTCGATCATCTCCGCCTTGCTGTCGGTGACAATCAGCGTGATGGCGGGTTATGCGCTGGCAAAGTTCCGCTTCAAAGGTGATACGCTGTTCTTCCTGCTGATCATGTCATCGCTGATGGTGCCGTTGCAGATCATCCTGATCCCAGTGTTTCTGGTGCTGAAAGATCTCGGCATGCTGGATACGCTGGCGGGTGTTATCATTGCGCCAGCGGCCACACCCACGGGCGTGTTCTTGATGCGCCAATATATCATCAACATCCCCGACAGCCTGCTTGAGGCGGCGCGGCTGGAAAAAACGCCCGAATGGCGGATTTTGTGGCGCATCATTGTGCCGCTATCGCTGCCCGCCATTGGCACGTTGTTGGCCTTCAATCTGGTCTGGCGCTGGAATGATTATCTCTGGCCCTTCCTGATCATTACCGATCAGGACCAATGGACCTTGCAGCTGGCGATTGCCAATTCCATCGGTCGTTTTGGCATTGATTGGCCCAAGCTTTTGTCGATGTCGGTTATGTCTGTGCTGCCAGTGCTGGTGGTGTTCACAGCCCTGCAACGGCTGATGATGGGCGGGATCATGGCTGGGGCCACGAAGGAATAATCGGTCCTCGTATTTTACGATACAACAAGGCCCGCAAAGGATGCATCCTCTGCGGGCCTTGCCTTATCTGCGGATATTTTATTGGGTAGAAACAGGCAGACGCATTTCGCTGGGCAGGTCCTGCGGTGAAAACAGCGCATTGTGAACCTGATTGAGCGCAATCGCCACCGAACCCATCAGGGTCGAGCGCGATGCCAGCGCACTGGCTTGCACAACAATGGCGCGTTTGGTGCAGGCAGGCAGCGCCTCTTGAATGAATTGCACCATCAAGGGATGACGTCCAACATTGCCGCCCAGAATGATCTTCTGTGGGTCCAGCATGGCATCCACTGACACAATCAACAAAGCGCTCAGGCGTGCGGTTTCGCGCACGGTATCCAAGGCCTGTTGTTCGCCTTGCTGGGCGCGTTCCAGAATATTGCGGGCGGTCAATTGCGCGTCCGTCTTGCCATAACGTTCAACAATGCCACGGGCGCTGATGGCGCATTCCAGCGCGCCGCGCTCCAGACTTTCCGCATGGTAGGGATCGGCCCCAAAGGGCAGGTAGGAAATTTCGCCTGCGGCACCCTTGGCACCGCGCATCAATTTTCCATTGACCAGAATGCCAAGGCCAATGCCGGTGCCAAGCGAAATCAGTGCAACAGTATCAAGCCCAATGCCGCTGCCTTTCCAGTTTTCACCAATCACGGCGGCGTTGACATCATTTTCGATGATCACGTCGCATTGCAACATCTCTTCCAGCGTCTTGACCACATCCAGACTGCCAATTTGCGACATGTTGGGCGCAAGCGACAGGGTGCCGGTTTCAGGGTCCACCACGCCCGGCGTGGCCACCACAGCCAGCAACACTTTGCTGCTCTGGATTTTCGCCTTTTTCAGATGGGTCTCCACCAGATTGCTGACATAGAGCAGCAAATCCTTACCCGCATGGCCATCGCAAGGGGTTTCAATCTCTTGCACAATGGTGCCAACAATGTCCACGATAGCAATGCGCAACGTTGTGGCACCCAGATCAATGCCAATCACGCAGCCTGCATCCGGCACCACTTCATAGGTTACGGCGCTGCGGCCCACCTTGCCGGAAACAACGCCCTTGGCCCGCACCCAGCCGGTTTCTTCCAGCGTGCGGATCACTTCCGACATGGTCTGCTTGGATAAGCCGGTCTTTTTGGCAAGATCGGCGCGGGAGGTTGATCCCTCATGCAGCAAAATTTCCATGGCCGCGCGCACAGAAATCTGGCGGAGCATGGGCGGTGTGCTGGTCCAGATGTTCATGTGCATGCACCCCCATGTGTGTTCGCAGCGCGATTCGTTCTCATTGCAATATCGCACGCGAGATTTGCAGTCGCAAATAATTAGTTCGGTTGGCGAATTATATCGTGTTTCGGGCGAGACATTCAAATTGTTCTGAAACTGTCCTTGGCGTGCATTTTTGACGTTTTGCAGTCTTGGGTGGATTGATCCGTATCAAAAGGTGTCGAGCGGGTTAGCAGTAACATCTTCCTGTGTCCGAGATTGATCGGACGGGACTTCTGCTGGTTGGCTCAAACGCGAAAAACGGTGCAGGTGCCAAATGGTGACGGAGGAGTCGCCAGCCGTGCTTTGATCGACCAGATAGTTTTAAAGCAAAGGATTATTCCATGGCTTACGCAACGACCAACCCTTACACTGGCGAATTGATCAAGACGTTTGCTGACGCGACGGATGCTGAGGTTCAGCAGGCCATTGATGCCGCCCATTCGACCTTTCAGGCGTGGCGCAAGGCAAGCTTTGCGGAACGCGCCAAAGTCATGCATGCCGCGGCAGAAATCCTGCGCAAAGAGGCTGATGACTATGCCAAGCTGCTGACGCTGGAAATGGGCAAGATAGCGGGTGAGGCACACGCGGAAGTGATACTGTCCGCCGATATTTTCGATTACTACGCCATCAACGCTGAACGCCTGCTGGCGGAAGAACCACTGCCTGTCGCCAATATTGCGGAAGGCCGTGCGACCTTGGTGCATGAGCCGCTTGGCGTGTTGCTGGCGATTGAGCCTTGGAATTTCCCCTATTATCAGATCGCCCGCATCATCGCGCCGCAGCTCTCTGCAGGTAATACAATGCTGCTGAAGCACGCCTCCAACGTGCCGCAATGCGCAGCTGCGTTTGAACGGTTGATGTTAAAAGCCGGTCTGCCCAAGGGTGGCTTTACCAATCTCTATGCCACCCGTTCGCAAGTGGAAATGATCCTCAATGATCCGCGTGTGCATGGCGTGGCCCTGACCGGGTCGGAAGCGGCGGGTGCCATTGTCGCGTCGCAGGCGGGCAAGGCACTGAAAAAATCCACCATGGAACTCGGCGGTGCCGATGCCTTTGTGGTGCTGGCCGATGCGGATCTGGAAAAGACGGTGAAATGGGCCGTGTTTGGTCGTCACTGGAATGGCGGTCAGGTCTGCGTCTCTTCCAAGCGCATGATCATTGCCGATGAAATCTTTGATGATTTTCTCACGCACTACAAAACAGGCGTTGCGGGCTTAAAAGCAGGTGATCCGTTTAACCCGGAAACCACGCTGGCTCCGCTCTCCTCCCAAGGTGCTGCCGATGAGGTGAAGCAGAAAATCCGTGAGGCGGTGGAACTGGGCGCGACTGCTGTTGAAGTTGGCCCACCGGTTCCCAATCAGGGTGCTTTTGTGCAGCCAACCATCCTTACCGATGTGGCAGATGACAATCCCGCCCGCTATTGGGAATTCTTCGGCCCGGTCTCCATGCTGTTCCGCGCCAAAGACGAGAACGACGCGATCCGCATCGCCAATGACTCGCCCTTCGGCCTCGGCGGCTCGGTCTTCACCAGCGACACCAAGCATGGCGCCGAAGTGGCGAAGAAAATCTCCACCGGCATGGTGTTCGTCA
>DNPN01000004.1:33266-33601 GCA_003501385.1 Rhizobium sp.
GCTATTGGGAATTCTTCGGCCCGGTTTCCATGCTGTTTCGGGCAAAAGATGAGGCCGATGCCATTCGCATCGCCAATGATACGCCCTTTGGTCTCGGCGGTTCCGTCTTCACCCGTGATACCAAGCATGGGGTGGAAGTGGCACGGCAGATCGAAACGGGCATGGTGTTCATCAACCATCCCACCATGGTCAAAGCCGATTTACCCTTTGGTGGCGTGAAACGCTCTGGCTATGGCCGCGAATTGCTGGGCCTTGGCATCAAGGAATTCGTCAACACCAAGCTGATTGACGTGGTGGATATCGACGCACCGTTCTAGAGTTTGTCAGGGAAAAGT
>DNPN01000004.1:33907-35812 GCA_003501385.1 Rhizobium sp.
AGAGAGTTTAGAGTCTGTCTGGTTCAATCTGAACCTGACAGACTCTAAAACAAAACCCCGCGCAGCCTCAGGCTGCGCGGGGTTTCTTCAATATTAGACGCGCTCCAGCGCAATGGCGATGCCTTGGCCGACGCCGATGCACATGGTGGAGAGCGAATAGCGCCCACCCGTGAGCGACAATTCCAGTGCCGCCGTGCCGGTGATCCGTGCGCCAGACATGCCCAGCGGATGGCCAAGGGCAATGGCTCCGCCGTTCTTGTTCACGCGCGGATCATCGTCGGCAATGCCAAGCTGGCGCAAAGTCGCCAGCCCTTGGGAGGCAAAGGCCTCGTTCAACTCGATCACGTCAAACTGATCCTGCGTCATGCCCAGCCGATCCAGCAGCTTCTGGCTGGCTGGGGCGGGGCCTATACCCATCACCCGCGGCGGAACGCCTGCGGTGGCACCGCCCAGAATGCGGGCAATCGGCGTAAGACCATATTTTTTCACCGCAGCCTCGGAGGCAATGATCAGCGCAGCTGCGCCATCATTCACTCCAGATGCATTGCCAGCGGTGACGGTGCCGCCTTCTTTCTTGAACGGCGTGCCAAGCTTGGCGAGTGTTTCAACTGTAGTGGCGCGAGGATGCTCATCCTTTTCAACAATCACCGGATCGCCCTTGCGCTGGGGAATCGTCACGGGGGTGATTTCCTGTGCCAAGCGGCCATTGGCTTGCGCCTCGGATGCCTTGTTCTGGCTGCGCACAGCAAAAGCATCCTGATCCTGCCGCGAGATTTTATAGTCTTCCGCAACATTTTCGCCGGTTTCCGGCATGGAATCGACGCCATATTGCTTTTTCATCAAAGGATTGACGAAGCGCCAGCCAATGGTGGTGTCGTAAATCTCGGCATTGCGGGAAAAGGCAGTGTCGGCTTTTGGCATCACAAACGGCGCACGGCTCATGCTTTCCACGCCGCCTGCAATCATCAGCTCGGATTCGCCGGATTTGATGGCACGAGCAGCGGCAATCACGGCATCCATGCCAGAGCCGCACAGCCGGTTGATGGTGGTGCCGGTGACGGAAACAGGCAGGCCCGCCAGCAGCAAGGACATGCGGGCCACGTTGCGGTTGTCTTCACCTGCCTGATTGGCGCAGCCGAAGATCACGTCATCAACCGCTTCCCAATCCAGCTTGGGGTGGCTTGCCATCAGCGCCTTGAGCGGAACAGCACCGAGATCATCAGCCCGCACGGAGGAGAGCGAGCCGCCAAAACGGCCAATCGGTGTGCGGATATAGTCGCAAATATAAGCTTCGGTCATCGGTTCCTCCTCACAGATCCGGCACAACAAGATCAGCCACGGGGCCATCGGTGTGCAACGGCGCACCCGTCATCGCCTGTAACTCATCCATGGTCATGGCGGTCAGCTTTTCAAACACCACAAACTTGCCGTCCTTGATGTCAATCACCGCATGGCTGGTGTAAACGCGGGTAATGCAGCCAACGCCTGTGAGCGGGAAGGTGCATTTGTCCAAAAGCTTGAACTCGCCCTTTTTGCTGACATGCTCGGTGATGACGAAAACCTGTTTGGCACCATGCACAAGGTCCATAGCGCCGCCGACCGCAGGCACGCCCTTGCTGCCCACGCGCCAATTGGCGAGGTCACCATTTTGCGCCACCTGATAGGCACCCAGAATGGCCACATCCAGATGGCCGCCGCGTACCATGGCGAAGCTGTCGGCGTGGTGGAAAAAGGCGGCACCGGGCTTCAGCGTTACAGCCTTTTTGCCAGCGTTGATCAGATCCCAGTCTTCCTCACCTTCCGGTGGGGCTTCACCAAAATTCAAAATGCCGTTTTCTGTGTGGAATATGGCCTGGCGACCCGGTGGCTGGTATTGCGCCACCATTTCGGGAAAGCCGATGCCGA
>DNPN01000158.1:0-5233 GCA_003501385.1 Rhizobium sp.
CGTTGTCGATCAGCATGGAATTGCCAGCTTCGGCGCGTATCGAATCAATCAGCGATGCCGTGCGTGCCAAGCCCAACGTATCGTTTGGCTTATCGGCATAGTAATCATAAGGCATCAGGTTGACGTGAATGTCGGTGGTTTCCATCAAGCGAAGATGGGCCTGGTTGGCGCTCGCGCGTGCCGCAAAGGGGTGCAACACCACCAGAGCACTGGCGGCGGCGAAGCCGCCTAGTAAAGATCGACGTGTAATGGGATGGAGGTCAACGAGAGACGACATGAAAGGGCTCCTGGCAAGCGTTATCATCGCAAATCAGTTGCCTTGGTATCATGACAGGTTGATGATGCTAAAGTGCAATCTGCTGAAAAGGACCAATGTTTCTTACCGCGACGCACAAGAGCATGTTAGCGCTTCAGGACGGGATTCACGTCTTGATGAAAATTGCGGAAGTAGGCAGTGACCTTGGCGATGGAATTGCTGTTATGGCGAAACTGCACACCCAAGCGACCACCGCGGCTCCAGCGTACAATGCCTTCCACCAATCCGAGATCGTCGTTTTCTACGATGATCGTGCTGCCTGCTGCGGCGTGGAACGACGTGTAAAGTTCAAGCCCCAATCCGGTGTGGGAAATGTTGATGATCCGACAATCCGCGATCTGCTTCATGTAGCGCACCGCACTGTTCATGCGGCAGTTACGCCTTTCAGCGGAGCGCACGTTCATTTTCAAATTTCTTTCCATAGCAGTGGCCACTTGCGGATGCCCCACAATCAATTGGTTTTTATAAAGGGATTATTCATCATATTTTCGCGTGAAATAAAACCGTCAAAATTGATGGAGCGCGCGCGATTCTCGCCTCTTTCGATATGTCTGTCATTCTCATAGCGTCAGGGTTTTGTGCCAGATTGTCGCTCTCTGTGTGCCGCAATAAATGCTCACAGTGACCTGCTTGCCATCCGCTGTCTGTCGCAAGCGCAGTTGCGAAAACGCGAGATAGCCATTTTGCATTGAGCTTTCCCAGAGCGGTTGATTGTTGCGGCTGTAGAAAACCAGATTGCCATCATTTTGCATGCGCAATTGGCCGGGCAGGGCAGAGTGGGTGGCGTCGTCCAACATAGCCCAAAGTGTTTTGCCGTTACTGTTTTTCAAAATGGGTCCACGTTCCGGGTCATTCAGCAGGCTTGCGCTGCCGTTGAAGGTGGTGAGCGCCTGTCCGGGCAGAAGCGTTGAACGGGTGCGCGAATCAAGGCGCGCAAGGTCTTCCATTTCGCCCACCAATGGGGTTTGCATCAGAAATTTGATGTCATCCAGAGACCAGCCATTGCTCTCTTGCGCAGCCAACAGAATGGTGAGTTTGGCAAGCGATGCCATAGGCGTCATATCCACCGGGTTCAGTGCGCCAATGGTAGGAAACCACGCTCCTGCGGCATAGGCATTATAATCCACGGCACCGTGGGCCACTTGTGTGTTATCCACAATCACCACGCCGGCTTTGTTGGCCGCGTCCAAGGCTTGATAAATCGCACCGGCTTCTGACGTGTTGGCATTGCCACTGGGGAAATTGCCTGCGCCGTAGGATTCCAGCACCAGACCGCCGATGCCCTGCTCGACATTGGCGCGGATCAGATTGCCCAGAACGGCCGTCGCTTGGGCGGGATCGTAATGGGACGGAAAGGCGCCGAGGCGCGTGACGGGCCGGTTGTTGATGGCACCGGCAATTGCCTCCAACTGATTGAGAGTTGCCGCCCGCGCTTTGGCATCGTCAAGGCTCACACTCTCTGATGCAGGTCCAGAGGGCATATATTCCGGTGAGATTGATAGTGTAATGCCATATTGGCCCAGAACCGGGAAGTTTGGCGAGGCAAAGGCGCGGAACTGGCTGGTGTTGTCTTTGACCACACGAGAGCCGCGCATCAGCTGATTGTCAAAGAACACCGAGACGGCTGGAATACCAAGACGCGCAACGGCCACCGCGCCGCAAACATTCTCAAACGCATCGGTGTGAAAGGTGATACCGGAGATTTCACCGGGATTGGCCGCATGAAACAGCGGCACTTGCGAGCCGGTGAGGATGACTGACTTGCTGAGCTGCACCAACACATTGCCATCGGCATCAAAGCGTGACAGCAGCATCGGAAGGGCGGTGCCGCTGAAATCCAGCGTATCAGTGCCGTGCAATATCACCCAGCCATCGGCCTCTGTGTAATGCTCCAGAATATAGCGGGCAATCAGACACCAGTCGGAGGGTTGCAGATTGGTGCTGTCCAGCATGCCGCTGGCACTTTCCGGGAAAGCCAGATCGGTAACATAATTCAGCGTCAGGCCCGGAAATTTCTGGTGAATAATCGGGTCCAGATGAATCTGGCAGGCGGCCTTGAACTCTGCACTGGTCATGGGTGCGAGTGGATTGCCCACGCAGCTGATGGTTCCACCCGTGTTGATAACCGCAATTTTCAAGGCACGTCTCCCTAGGCTTTTTATAGACGGTCAGGTGTTGTGCCTGCCGGTGCGCGATCTATCCTGCATTGAAAGCAGTTGTTGCGCGCAGATCGAACATGCACATAGGCGATTTCTTTGCTTTCGAGAAGCGCCTGCGCGCGGGCAATGATGGTATTGGTGGGGGTAACTGCACCGGTGCCGTAGACAATGCGGTCATCATAACCATAGCCGCGCACGATATAATCCGGGCTCACCAGCATGGGCGGCAGGGTGTCGCCCTTGTCATAGGCCGTGCATTCTTCGGCGTGGATGAAAATTGGCCCCGTCTCGGCATAAGGCTGGAGGGTTGGAAATGGCCGATAGGCAAGCGTGAGATAGGGCTTTCCCTCTGCGATTGGCCCAAGGCAATGGCGGCAAAGATAGCCTTCACCGGGGCTGATATTGCGCTCTGGCACCAATCCATAGGCATCGACTTCACCGGCGCGATAGGTGCTTGCCAGGTCGGAGGGCATGGGGGTGAAACAAATATTGGGCATTGTCTGGCTCCTGTGTTGCATGTGAGCCAGATTTTTCACGCGTGCTGTTTGCAAGCCACCCGATTCATGCCGTTTGCGGGAGATTATTGCGGGCGCTGGATGCTGGTATAAGCGCTCATCAATTGCTTCAGCCGTGCTTCATAGGCATTGCCAATGCAGGTGGCATCGGCATTGCAGGCCTGACGGGTCTTGAGCCACGCAGATTGCTGATCTTGCAATTCGCCGCGATTACCCATGGGCAAGAGAGCTGACATCAGCTCAAAGGTCGTGACCATTTTGACATCGAGATCATTGAGGTTGCGATTATCGCAAATTGTTTTTTCGTCGGCTTTCAAATCGCTCTTGTTGCAATCGAAACTGGCTGCAGAGCTGGCTTGGGGTGCAAGCAAACCCAGCATCAAAAATAGAGCCGCAGATGTCATTGTTGTCGATGTGTTCATTGCCGCCACCATTGTTATCATAAAAGCTATCTCTAACGGGTGGTGGGCCAGATTGTTCCTGTTTCATGGATGTTTCACAGACATTACGCAGTGTTAATGCGTGAATGCCCTTTCCATCTTGAAATGGTAGGTGTTTGCCACAATTTTCTCTGCATCAACCTGTTTTGCTTTCATTGAACCTCCCATAGAACTATTGGGCAGAATGAAGAGGATGCTTGTATGCGTGGCCTGAAAACGTTTCTCCCGGCAGCGATAGCCGTGGTGGTGGTGGCGGTGACGGTGCCGTTTGTTGTGGCGCAGGACGCCAAAACGGTGCCGGAGAGCCGGCAGGAAATGCAGATGTCGTTTGCGCCGCTGGTCAAAAAGACTCACGGTGCCGTGGTGAATGTCTATGCTGAGCGGATTGTGCAGCGGCGCACCAGTCCGTTTGCGGGTGATCCGTTTTTTGAGCAATTTTTTGGTCAGCGTTTTCCCAATCGCACCGAGAAGCAATCTTCGCTGGGCTCTGGTGTGATTGTGGAAGCCAACGGCACGGTGGTCACCAACAATCACGTGATTGACGGTGCCGATGACATCAAGGTGGCGCTGGCCGATGGCCGTGAATATCCGGTCAAGGTGGTGTTGAAAGACGAGCGGCTGGATCTGGCCGTGTTGAAAATTGATGCCAAGGAAGAGCTTCCAACGCTGAAAATCGCCGACTCCGACAAGATTGAAGTGGGTGACCTGGTGCTGGCCATCGGCAATCCCTTCGGTGTGGGGCAAACGGTCACCAGCGGTATTGTCTCTGGTCTTGCGCGCAATCAGGTGACAGAGGGTGATTTCGGCTTTTTCATCCAGACGGATGCATCGATCAACCCCGGCAATTCCGGTGGTGCCTTGATGAACATGAATGGTGAGCTGATTGGTATTAACACCGCCATCTTCTCCAAGGGTGGCGGGTCCAATGGTATCGGCTTTGCTATCCCGGCCAATCTGGTGAAAGTGTTTCTGGCAGCCGCCGACAAGGGTGCAAAATCTTTTGAACGGCCTTACGTGGGTGCCTCGTTTGAGCCGGTTACATCCGACGTTGCCGACGCCTTGGGTCTGAAAAACGTGTTGGGTGCGTTGGTGGTCAAGACGGTGGAGGGTGGACCTGCCGAAAAGGCTGGCATTAAGCCGGGGCAGGTGATTACCGCGGTGGATGGCATTTCTGTTGAGCATCCCGATGCCCTGAATTACCGGCTGACCACCGTGGGACTGGGCAAGCCCGTTGCCCTGACGGTGATTGAAGACGGCAAGCAAAAAGAAGTGCATTTGACGCTTGCAAGTGCCCCGGAAACACGTCCGAGGGATGAGCGGTTGCTTCAGGGCAATATGCCGTTTGATGGTGCCAAAGTGGGCAATCTTTCGCCACGGCTGGCCTATGAACTGGGTATGGCAACAGAGACATCTGGTGTTGTGATCACCAAGATTGTCGATGGGTCCGTGGCGCAACGTCTGGGCTTCCTGCCGCATGATATTATCATTGCCATCAATGGCACGGCGGTTGGCTCTACCGAGCAATTGGCCAGTATCGTCAAATCCGAGCCAAACTTCTGGCGGGTGGAAATTGACCGTGGTGGCCAACGCATTCGGCAGATGTTTCGATGAGTGATCTGTTTGCCCCGAAGCTGGATGAGGATATGGCGGCCAAACGGCCGCTGGCGGATCGGTTGCGGCCGAAAACGCTGGCTGAGGTGACGGGGCAAGACCATTTAACCGGGCCAGACGGTGTTCTGGCCCGGATGATTGCCTCCGGTTCGCTCGGCTCGATGATTTTCTGGGGCCCGCCGGGCACCGGCA
>DNPN01000158.1:5484-5670 GCA_003501385.1 Rhizobium sp.
CCCGCCCGGCACCGGCAAAACCACGGTTGCTCGCTTGCTGTCTGGCGAAGCTGATCTGGCCTTTGAGCAGATTTCAGCGATTTTCTCCGGCGTGGCCGATCTGAAACGGGTGTTTGAAAGTGCGCGTGCCCGCCGTATGTCGGGCCGTCAGACCTTGCTGTTTGTGGATGAGATTCATCGCTTCAA
>DNPN01000176.1:0-5204 GCA_003501385.1 Rhizobium sp.
CGCATATGCCGGTGGTGAAGGATCTGGTGCCGGATCTCAGCCATTTCTATGCCCAGCATCGCTCGATTGAGCCTTGGCTCAAGACGGTTTCTCCGGCTCCGGCCACGGAGTGGAAACAGAGCCACGACGATCGGTTGAAGCTGGATGGCCTGTACGAGTGCATTCTGTGTGCCTGCTGCTCTACCTCCTGCCCAAGCTATTGGTGGAATGGCGACCGTTACCTCGGCCCGGCTGTGCTGCTGCAAGCCTATCGCTGGTTGATCGACAGCCGTGATGAGGCCAAGGGTGAGCGTCTGGACAATCTGGAAGACCCCTTCCGTCTGTATCGCTGCCACACAATCATGAACTGCGCGCAGGCCTGTCCGAAGGGCCTTAACCCGGCCAAGGCCATTGCCGAAATCAAGAAGATGATGGTCGAGCGCCGCGCTTGATGATGATTGGGGCCGCCGGGTGCAAATCTGGCGGCTCACGCTTTTTTGACAATAAAACAGACCGTTGCAGGGTGCCCGTGTCGCTTAAGCGTCTACGGCTTAGCATGATCCCTTGATTTACTGTCGCTATTGACGTTATTTTGCCGCTGTTTGCAGGCTTAAAGCCTGAGCAGGATGAAGCAACCGGGAGTAAGAGGATGAATCTGAAATTTGCGGCGACGGGTCTGCTGGTCGTATTGGCACTGGCCGGATGTCAACGCACATCGAGCGATTATGGTTCATCATCTCTCCCACCGTTGCAGGCACAGCCCGTGTCTCCGGTGCAGTCCGGTGCACTACCGCCTCCGGGTGCGGGCGGTTCAGAATTTCCTGCAGCCCCGGCCTCTAACCAGAGTGCAGCCTTGACGCCCAATGCGGCGGCTCCCGGCAACGCTATGGACTTCACCAAGGAACAGCTGGTGGGCAATTGGCGTGTGGCCAATGGCGGATCGAGCTGCGACATGTTCCTGACGCTGACCAATCTCGGTGGCGGCTCGCGTGGTGGCACCCGTCGTTGCGTTGGTCCTTTGACCACCATGGGTGCATGGGACGTTGCCAACAAGCAGTTGTTGCTGAAAGATCGTGACGGCAATGTGATTGGCACACTTTACAAAACGGCTGAGAACCAGTTTAGCGGCTCCACCAGTGCCGGTCAGGCCATCAGCCTGAGCCGTTAACCGGCGATTTTCTCCTTATCCGATTTTTTCGCCTGCCCAAGATATGGGGCAGGCCTCGCTCACGCGGAGTTCTGCATGCAGCCGATGCCCGATTATACGCTCAGCGTTAGCGAGGCGCTGAAGGCGCGGACAAAATCAGGTGAACTGATTGCCGATCCGGCCCAAATGGCGGTGGCGGCACGGCTTGATCGGATTTTGCGCGATCTGAAAGAGCGCAAACCCGCGAGTAAATCCTCGGCTCTGGGCTGGATCTTTGCCAAGCGCCGCAATGCACAAGCGCCCATCAAGGGGCTTTATGTTTACGGCAGTGTTGGTCGCGGCAAAACCATGCTGATGGACCTGTTTTTCTCCATGGCTCCGATTGAGAAAAAGCGCCGGGCGCATTTTCATGAGTTCATGGCTGATGTGCACAATCGCATTCACGCCCATCGCCAAAAGCTGAAAAATGGTGAGACGAAACAGGCCGATCCTGTTCCTCCCGTGGCTGAACAATTGGCAGCGCAGGCCGAGCTTTTGTGTTTCGATGAATTCACGGTAACGGATATTGCCGATGCCATGATCCTGTCCCGGCTGTTTACCGAGTTGTTTGCGCGGGGCTGCATTCTGGTTGCCACATCCAATGTCGAGCCAAATAACCTCTATCCCGATGGTTTGAACCGCAGCCTGTTTTTGCCTTTTGTCGGTCTGCTGAAGCAGTATGTCGAGATTCTGTCGCTGGATTCGCCGACCGATTACCGCATGGAGAAGGTTGATCATCTGCCGATCTATCTTGCGCCAGCGGATGATGCGGCGGATGCGGAAATGGACCGCGCATGGCGCGTCATCACGCAAGGTCAGCCAGAACAGGCGGTTGAAATTCAGATGAAAGGCCGCGTGGTGCCTGTTCCACGCGCTGTTGGCCGATTTGCTCGCTTCACATTTTCGCAATTGTGCGAGCAGCCGTTGGGTGCCACGGACTATCTGGCCATCGCGGATCGCTTCGATACGGTGTTTGTCGACCAAATACCCTTTCTTGGTCCGCAAAAACGCAATGAAACCAAGCGTTTCATTATTCTGATTGATGCACTTTACGATCACAAAGTTCGCGTTCATGCCTCAGCGGCCGCCCAGCCAGAAGCGCTTTTGACAGAAAAGAAGGGCACCGAAGGCTTCGAGTTTGACCGCACGGCGTCTCGCCTGTTTGAGATGCGTTCAACCGACTATCTTAATGAAGGTAAATAAGATATTTCTGAAACGTGAAGATTTGATGACCAAATAACTTACCTTTACGTAAGAATTTTATGGTCTAACCGATTGAAAAATAACATCACATAAAAATGGGTTGCCTTTTTTTGCGCGTCGGGATATTCGATTGTCCGCAATGGCTGGCCCTGACCACTTGGTGCTCGCCTTGGTTTTGGATCTAAAAGGAAGCATTTCAATGGCGCGTAACAAAATCGCACTTATTGGTTCTGGAATGATCGGCGGCACGCTGGCTCATCTGGCTGGCCTCAAGGAACTGGGCGACATCGTCCTGTTCGACATCGCTGACGGTGTGCCGCAGGGTAAAGGTCTGGACATCGCGCAGTCCTCACCTGTTGATGGTTTTAATGCCAAGTTCACTGGTGCAAGCGACTATTCCGCAATCGAAGGTGCAGACGTTTGCATCGTCACCGCTGGTGTGCCGCGCAAGCCCGGCATGAGCCGCGACGACCTTTTGGGCATCAACCTCAAGGTGATGGAACAGGTTGGTGCTGGCATCGCAAAATATGCCCCCAATGCATTTGTGATCTGCATCACCAACCCGCTCGATGCGATGGTTTGGGCTTTGCAGAAGTTCTCTGGCCTGCCAGCCAACAAGGTTGTCGGCATGGCTGGCGTGCTCGATTCGTCGCGCTTCCGCCTGTTCCTGGCTGAAGAGTTCAACGTTTCGGTTCAGGACGTGACAGCTTTCGTTCTCGGCGGCCACGGCGACACCATGGTGCCTTTGGCTCGCTACTCCACCGTTGCCGGTATTCCTCTGACCGATCTGGTCAAGATGGGCTGGTGCTCGGCTGAGCGTCTCGAGCAGATCATTCAGCGCACCCGTGATGGCGGTGCTGAAATCGTTGGTCTTCTCAAGACCGGCTCTGCTTTCTACGCGCCTGCTGCTTCGGCCATTGAGATGGCTGAATCCTACCTCAAGGACAAGAAGCGTGTTCTGCCTTGCGCTGCTCACCTCATCGGTCAGTATGGCGTAAACGACATGTATGTTGGTGTTCCAACGGTTATCGGTGCTGGCGGCGTTGAGCGCATCATCGAAATCCAGCTGGATAAGGACGAAGAAGCGGCTTTCCAGAAGTCTGTCGGTTCGGTTGCTGGCCTCTGCGAAGCCTGCATCGCAATCGCTCCGGCTCTCAAGTAATCGCCTCCGGCTCAAAAATTAGGACCAGACGATGAATATTCATGAATATCAGGCCAAGGCTCTGTTGAAGAGCTTTGGTGCACCGGTTGCCGAAGGTGTGGCAATCTTTTCTGCGGACGAAGCTGAAGCTGCTGCAAAGCAGCTTCCTGGCCCGCTTTACGTGGTCAAAAGCCAGATTCATGCTGGTGGCCGCGGCAAGGGGAAGTTCAAGGAACTTGGCCCAGACGCCAAGGGCGGCGTTCGTCTTGCTTTCTCGATCGACGAAGTGAAGGCCCATGTTGCTGAAATGCTCGGCAACACGCTGGTGACCAACCAGACCGGCCCCGCTGGCAAGCAGGTGAACCGCCTGTACATCGAAGACGGTGCCGACATCGAGCGTGAACTTTATCTGTCGCTGCTCGTAGATCGCGCTGTTGGTCAGGTTGCTTTTGTGGTTTCCACCGAAGGCGGCATGGACATTGAAACTGTTGCCCACGACACGCCTGAAAAGATCGTGAGCGTTGCTATCGATCCAGAAGCTGGTGTGACCGCTGACAATCTTGCTGCGCTGACCTCGGCTCTGCTGCTCGAAGGCGAAGCCAAGGCTGACGCTGAAAAACTGTTCCCGATCCTGTACAAGGCCTTTGTCGAAAAGGACATGGCTCTGCTGGAAGTGAACCCGCTGATCGTGATGAAGAACGGCCGTATGCGCGTTCTCGACGCCAAGATGTCTTTCGATGGCAACGCTCTGTTCCGTCACGAAGACGTTGTGGCTCTGCGCGACAAGACCGAAGAAGACGCCAAGGAAATCGAAGCCTCCAAGTATGATCTGGCTTACGTTGCTCTCGACGGCAACATCGGCTGCATGGTCAACGGTGCAGGTCTTGCCATGGCAACCATGGACATCATCAAGCTCTATGGCGCTGAGCCTGCAAACTTCCTCGACGTTGGTGGCGGTGCGACCAAGGAAAAGGTCACGGCTGCGTTCAAGATCATCACGGCTGATCCGGCTGTGAAGGGCATTCTGGTCAACATCTTCGGTGGCATCATGAAGTGTGATGTGATTGCAGAAGGCGTTCTTGCTGCTGTTAAGGAAGTGGGTCTGACCGTTCCTCTCGTTGTGCGCCTTGAAGGTACCAACGTGGATCTGGGTAAGAAAATCATCAACGAATCCGGTCTCAACGTCATTTCGGCGGATGATCTGGACGATGCTGCGCAGAAAATTGTTGCAGCAGTGAAGGCGGCTTGAGCCTATGGCCAACACATCAAAGACCGTGAAGCGCCAGCCTTTCGGCCCAAGCGAAACGGACATCAACCTTTGCTATTTCGTCTGCTGGGATAGCGAACTTGATGCCGAGGGCGGCGTTGCCGAGCGCTGGGCACATTTCAACGACCGGGATGATGCAGGCGCTTATTACGCCGAGAAGTCCAAGGATGCTGACCTGTTCGTCTGGAAGGGCGAGCTGGGCGTGTCCAAGGCCGACGGCCATTTCGATTGGTATTACACCCAGTGGTCCAAGAGCCTTGAGAAGCATCTGACGCAAAAGCCAGCCCAGGGCATGGGTTACCGCTTTTCCAATGACGCCTTTGAGGCATTTGAACCCCTCGAGTTCGAGGAAGAGGAAGCCGAATAATGTCCATTCTGATCAATAAAGACACCAAGGTCCTCGTTCAGGGCCTGACCGGCAAGACCGG
>DNPN01000176.1:5468-5718 GCA_003501385.1 Rhizobium sp.
ACCGGCACCTTCCACACCGAGCAGGCTTTGGCCTATTACGGCACCAAGATGGTTGGCGGTATTCACCCTGCCAAGGGCGGCAGCAACTGGACCGGCTCCAAGGGCGAAAGCCTGCCGATCTTTGCTTCCGTTGCCGAAGGCAAGGACGTAACCGGCGCGAATGCATCGGTAATCTACGTTCCGCCAGCAGGCGCAGCAGCAGCTATTTTGGAAGCCATCGAAGCTGAAATTCCGCTGATCGTTTGCATCA
>DNPN01000176.1:6072-6252 GCA_003501385.1 Rhizobium sp.
CAGGCGTGATGACGCCGGAAGAATGTAAGATCGGCATTATGCCGGGCTCGATCTTCCGTAAGGGTTCTGTTGGCGTGTTGTCGCGCTCCGGCACTTTGACCTACGAAGCTGTGTTCCAGACATCGAATGAAGGCCTCGGCCAGACCTCGGCTGTTGGCATCGGCGGCGACCCGGTCAAGG
>DNPN01000176.1:6518-7854 GCA_003501385.1 Rhizobium sp.
AAGGGCACCGAGTTCATCGACATTCTGGAAATGTACCTCGCAGACGAGAACACCAAGTCGATCATCATGATCGGTGAAATTGGTGGTTCTGCTGAAGAAGAGGCTGCACAGTTCATCAAGGACGAAGCCAAGAAGGGCCGCTCCAAGCCAATGGTTGGCTTTATCGCCGGCCGCACGGCTCCTCCCGGTCGTACCATGGGTCACGCAGGTGCCGTGATCTCTGGCGGCAAGGGCGGCGCAGAAGACAAGATCGAAGCCATGGAATCGGCCGGTATTCGGGTATCGCCCTCGCCAGCACGTCTTGGCAAGACATTGGTGGAAGTCCTCAAGGGCTAACCCTATATAGAATGAAGGGCAGGCGCGCTGATCAAGGCACGCCTGCCCATATTCCAGTTTCAAGTCCAGTTGAGCGCAAGTTCCGGCTGGCACATATTTGACAAGCCGAATATTCGGTTATGACCTCAAGTCGGGAGGCGGGCACGGGGCTCGCAAGAAACCATGGCAAGGCAAGAAGCCAACGAGCAATTTCAGATCATGTCTTTCTTGGACGGATCGAATGCGATCTACATCGAGCAGCTTTACGCGCGTTACGAAGACGATCCGAATTCGGTATCGGCTGAGTGGCAATCTTTTTTCAAGGCGCTGGGCGATAGTCCAAGCGACGTGAAAAAGGCGGCCAAGGGAGCCTCCTGGCAGCGGAGCAATTGGCCGCTGACACCGCGCAACGATCTGGTATCGGCGCTGGACGGCAATTGGGGTCTGGTTGAAAAGGCCATTGAAACCAAGGTTAAGGGCAAGGCTGAAACGGCGGCTGTTGCCACCGGCAAGCCGGTTTCTGAAACCGATGTGTTGCAGGCAACCCGTGATAGCGTGCGCGCCATCATGATGATCCGCGCTTATCGTATGCGCGGCCATTTGCACGCCAAGCTCGATCCGCTGGGCATCGCCACGGCGGTTGAAGATTACAACGAGCTGTCGCCTCTGTCCTACGGCTTCACCGAAGCTGATTTTGATCGCAAGATCTTCATCGATAACGTTCTGGGGCTGGAATATGCCTCGATCCGTGAGATGATCGAAATTCTTGAGCGCACCTATTGCTCGACGCTCGGTTTCGAATTCATGCATATCTCCAATCCGGAAGAAAAGTCCTGGATTCAAGAGCGCATTGAAGGCCCCGACAAAGGCGTGGAGTTCACGGTTGAGGGCAAGAAGGCGATTTTGCAAAAGTTGGTTGAGGCTGAAGGTTTCGAGCAGTTTATCGATGTGAAGTACAAGGGCACCAAGCGTTTTGGTCTGGATGGCGGTGAATCGCTGATCCCGGCGCTGGAGCAGATCA
>DNPN01000006.1:0-1525 GCA_003501385.1 Rhizobium sp.
ACACATTAATAAATTTTAACATAAATATCCTTATCTATAAGAATATATTGAAAAGCCTCGCATTAAAGCCTGTCGCAGTAAATAGGATTCACTGCGACAGGCTTCATCTCTTATTTAGCCGCATGTACGTTATCGCTTTATTGAGGACAATAAAACGCGACATGCTTTAGACTCGATTGTGATATTTATCAGCACGAAACCGGGTAAAGGGGCCGACACGCACATGCCAATCGGCCCCAATTGGCATCAAGCCTTTTTCAGCTTTGCAATGGACGATGCCGGAACACCCGCGAAATTATTGCCCAGCAGATAGCTTGGGCTAGACGAAATCCAGCGATCCAGATCAATTTCCTCAAATGCGCCGCTATCCCATGTCTGCACGATTTCCAAATCCGTATCGCCGACATTGCGGATGGCGTGGCCGAAGCCCATCGGAATATATGCCACATCACCGGGGTTGAATTCGGCCACCTTGCCGCGTCCACCCGAGCCAAACATGGCCACCTGCCCCTTGCCGCGCAGATAATAGTGCCATTCATTGGCATTGACGTTCCAATGCAGCCTGCGCATTTCGCCGGGTTTCAACACCATCAAACCACCCGACATTGTCTTGGAAGCGGGGAATTCGTCAATGGTGGCCAGCCGAAAACTGCCGCCTTCCAGCTCGCGCACAGCGCGATTATTCGTGAGCAAGCTGAATTTATGGGTCGATTCCTTGGGCCACGGAGCTTCCAGCGCTTCTGACGGCGTCAGGATCGGACCCGATTGAATATAAACTTCGCCCTTGGGGAACACATCGAAGACATCCTTGGGGATGCCAAATTCTTTAGCCAGCAGATCTTTTGGCGTCAAATCCACCCAGTCTGTGATTGAAAATGTGCCGTGCTCGGAAAAAGCACCGTTATCAAAGGACAAAATAAAATGGCATGGCTTATCGCCAATGCACTGGATGGCGTGGCCATGGCCCTTGGCGAAGTACCAAAGATCGCCCGGTTTAAAATTGTTGATTTCGCTGGCCCCGGATGGATCAAGCACGACAGTTTGACACTCACCCTCAATCACAAAGGCCCACTCTGCCGCAATGGCATGCCAATGCAACTCGCGCGATGCGCCGGGATTGAGGTACATATGCACGCCAGCAATGCCTTTGCTGATGGGAAATTGATGCACTGTGGCTTCTTTCGCCCAGCCACCACTTGTCACTTTTGGGTTGTTGCCATCCAAGGAAAACTTGAAATCCTGCATAGCCGCCACATCTTTTGGATCGTGGTAGGCAACAGCAACACCGTCTGGCAAAGCAACAGCATTGCGGCCAAAGCCACCAGCGCCAGCGTCGCCATGATCATGGGTCATGGCTGCTTCTGCCAAACGTTCAAACGACACCATGCCAGCGCCCAAGGCCGCCGCGCTCAAAAAATTCCTTCGGTTGGTTTGCATCGAAATCCTCCTCCGATTCCCCTAGAGTCTGTCAGGTTCAGATTGAACCAGACAGACTCTAAACTCTCTTGTTTTCGTTTGTCTTTTC
>DNPN01000006.1:1791-31995 GCA_003501385.1 Rhizobium sp.
GGAAAACCGGGTTCCACTTTTCCCTGACAAACTCTAGAGCGCCGCTAAAACAGCGCAAGGGAATGTCCCACAGGACGAAACGGCACGGTACTACGCACCCCCCGATAACAGTTATAAGAATTACCGATGAGAGAAGGTAAAGACATTGCCGGTCGAATCGCAACCCCAATAACGCTTCCCAAAGCGTTCAGGTTACAACCATATCGTTGGACATTGCCTTGGTTTGGATCGCTTCTGCCAGCAAACGCAACAGTTTAAAGCCACTGTTGCGCTTCTCCAGCAACACAAACTCCACATCACCGAGCGCAGGCAGCATGGCACTGCCCCTGCATTCCATCAGGTCAAAGGGTATAAGTCGGCGAGCGTGAGCCATCATCCCCAAGCCAATTCTGGTGGCAGCAGTCAGCCCATTCAGGTTGCTACTTGAAAATGCAATACGCCACCGCAAGCCCGCCTCTTCAAGCCGCTCCAGCGCAACGTGGCGCGTAATGCTTGGCGGAGGATACAACACGAGCTGCACCTCATCGCCATCACCGCTCACCACCGGCGTCCCGTTAGCAGATACCCAAACCAAGGGCTCGCGCCACACAAACTCTCCACGCTGTTCATTGGTAAAGCGCTTGCACAGCACAAGGTCGAGTTGATTATCCTCGAATTTATGCTGCAAATCGTGGCTGAGCGCGATGGTAAATTCAATATTCACCTCTGGATACCGAGAGGTGAAATCGCGTATCACGTCGGGAAGCCATCCGGCAACAAGGTCCTCAGAGGCACCAAACCGCAGCACTTGCCGTCGCTGTTTCTTGCTAAAATGGTGTTCTGCCCGATCGATGACATCCATGATCGATCTAGCAAATGTCTCCATCGTCTGCCCATCAGGGGTCAAGGAGATGGAATGTGTATCACGCCAAAACAACTTTTGTCCGCAGGCTTGCTCCAGCCGTTTGATATGTTCACTCACACTGGGCTGCGATAAACCAAGCTCGCGCGCCGCGGCAGAAAAACTTCCGCGCTCAATCACAGCCACAAAGGTACGCAAGTGAGAGGGGTCCATCATGGTGTCTCAACTCCCGTCATGTAACAGCCAGATGACAAATATAAGAGTGCTTGAAATCACTGCACAGTGGCCATTTCTAGACCAGGGTCAAATTTTATGACACTTGAATTCATAGATCAAGGATTGCAAATCATCAATTTTGCAATCAATTTAATGTGTATCGGGCAAACCAAATCGTTTTCACGATACAGCACCGGACCGAGAGGTGGGAACGGATCTTCGGATAGATCCTACGAATAAACAAAGGTTTAGAACGGTCTGAACTTGAAGGCCCAGAGTACACGACGCAATCAAAAAAAATCCCCTGCCCAACCCTGCCCACAAGGGCAGGGTTGGGCAGGGGTTTTTGCAGCCCAGAAACATTTGCCTCGTGTACTGTGCTTGAAGGCAACGCGTATCGTGAACACCAGACGGCAGTTTGTACAACACACAAAAGCCCTGAACATCGTCGGCTCAGGGCTCACAATGCAATCTAAATTCAGTCTCGAAACACATGGCTGCATAGATCATACAGCCACAGCAAGGTTATCAGGCGACCATACCCCATTCGGCGGCATCGTCATCGCCAAACATCCGCTCCAGATTCAGGAAGCAGATCATTGTCTGGCCTTGAGCAATGATGCCATCGGAGAAAGAAGAGCTTGGCCCCGTTGCCTGCGGCAAAGGCTGCAAGCGATCCAGCGGTACCGTCAGAATGTCGGAGACACCATCAACCAAAAGGCCAATGGTCATGCCATTCACATCTGTCACGACAATGGCGCTGCGCTCATTGGCCTCAGTGCCCGCCATGCCCAGCTTAACGGCCAGATCAACGATTGGAATCACGGTTCCACGCAAATTCATCACGCCAATCACTTCATAAGGTGCATGGGGAATAGGCGTAACAGGAGCCCAGCCACGAATTTCGCGGATCGACGTCGTCTTGACGCAAAACTCCTGTTCATGCAGGCGGAATGCGATAATCTCCAGGGTTTCACCCTGTCCTACATAACCCGTCGACATCAAATGTCCTCCCAGCTCTCGCCTTTTGGTGCTGCGTTCAACTTAAACATGTTCTTTAAATGTCCAACCCTGCCGCGAGCTGGAGCAATCATCGAACTTTCATCTTCGTTATGCCAACGTTCAATATAGCGCTTCGCTGCAAGTCTGAGACCACACCATGAGGGCCTCTCTGTACAAAGCACACATTGAACGCCATCGTCCAAAATTCACTCTAAACTGAAGGATAGATGAAATTTGTTAATGCAACATTTTCACTTTTCCTTATTTAGCGCCTATTCTACAAAAACTGGGAGGTCTTGAGTCCAACATTCAGCAATTAAAGAAACAAACTCTTGATCTGCAGTGCGCCATCAACGCATTCCACCGCACGCAAATCAACCTAAAATATACATAATTATAAAGACACAAAAATTACTAAAAACTTAAAAAGATGCTAACATCGGGGATAGCACAACCACTTCACCGCGCAAATATCTGCAGAATCCGGTTCTTCATGGATCTAACGCGACGCTCATCGGTCATCCGTCGCATCTCAAGTTCAAACCCGAATCGCACCAGCCTGGGAACTGGTGTGGCAAGAGAGCTGCAAGACGCGTGAAACTCAACCATACCGAATGTGGCAAAATCACTGAGATTATCAACACTCACCCCGCCGCCGGGCATGATTGATGTGCGCCCTTGGCTCGCGGATACCAGCTGTTTCAATGCATCAAGGCCTTCTCGAGCGGTCATCTGACCACCGGATGTCAGAATACGTCGAAAACCAAGTGATTGCGCCTCAACCAGAGCGGTCAATTGATCGGGAACGAGATCAAATGCCCGATGCAAGGTGAGATCCATTCCGTCCGCAGCCTCAACCAATTGCCGCAAAACATCGCAATCCAGCCGACCGTCGATAAGCGACGCACCGAGCACCACGCCCGCAAGCCGTGCGCGTCTGGCAGCGGTGATATCTGCGATCATCAAGCGTATTTCATCGCGGGAAAATACAAAAGAGCCAGACCGGGGCCGGATCATAGCAAAGACGGGAATGGGGGCTTCCGAGGCCAGTTCCATAAGCCCCATGGGTGGCGTCAGCCCCCCACACGCGAGAGCCGTACAAAGCTCAATCCGGTCGGCTCCCCCCGCAATGGCCGCCTGCATTCCGGCCACATCATCAACACATACTTCCAGAAGTGGCCCGACGTTTTCCACCTGACGCACCATTCAATGTCTCCCAATTTTCCGACCGACTGGCTTTTCCATCAGCAGCATCAACACAATACCGCACAGGCCAACAACAGCCCCCAGCTTTGCCGTGAACGAATAATCACCGATCTTCGTGCCCAGCGCAAAGACCAATGAATTCAAACCACCGCTCAGGAACATGTTGACAGCAATGAGCGAACTGCCAAGCCCTGCACGATCTGCAATCAGATTTTGGAGATAGCTGATGGGAACGCTGATAATGGCTGCAGCCCCCAAACCCGCGATGGGTGTCAGCAGATAAATATGCATTGGCGTTGCCGCAAAGCCAACCAACATCAGGTAGCTGCAATAGATAGCAGCCCCAAGGGTCAACGTGAACACAGCAGAGGTTCGCCGCTCCACAACACCCCAAAATAGAATAAAGACGATTTCCAGAAAGGCCACAATGCCGACCGTGATACCAACATCGGCATTGGTGCCATGGGCCGGGCCAGTGATGACCAGAGGCAGAACCACCCCGTTCATTTGCATCATCGTTGAAATCAAGGCCACGGCCAAAAGACGCAGCAACAAGCCGGTATTTGCCACCTCAAAAATTGAAGCCATAAACCTGCCGCCGTGGGCTGTAGGTGTAGTCGGCTCGGCTTTCGGCAAAAACAGCAGGTAGAGAAAGAAGCACGCCAGTGCGCCAAGGCAAGCGTAGAGAAAAGCAGGCAGCATGCTGGGCTGTTCCGCCAGAAAAAAGCCGACAACACCGGGCACAAGAACCCATGATGCAGAGATAATAGCGCGCACGCCAGCGTTGACTGCCACCAAATCCTTCAGCGGCATACCGCTGGATGCACTGCGGACATTGGCAAAGATCAGCGAATTCAAGGCACCAAAAATAGGCAGGCAACACAGGGCGCACAGCACAAACACCAACTGATTAGGCAGCAGATAGACTGCGCCATAGCCCACCACGCCAAACAGGCTGACGATCAACATAGGCATCCGAAAATGCCCCATCCGATCAGCCAGCACGCCGATAGCAACACTGGCCACCACGTTGATGCAGGAGGCCACAAAGATCAGCAAGGAGTAATGAGCATTGCTCAAACCCAATTCGTGAATGCCGATCAATGACAAAAACGGCGCAGTTGTTGCGCCGGTCAGACCGAAGAAAAAAATCGAAATGGCACTGACCCTGACGCCCGGATTGTGCAGGATAGCGGACAGCGATGGCAACATGGGGCAAATTTCATAACGAGAGGAGGCTTTGGGCGGGCGAAACCCGCCCAAAAACAGGAGGGATCAAGGACTATGTATTCCCCCATCGCGCCGATAGTTTGGCGACCGCGTGAAAATCAAAGTCTTTTACAAAAGGATAAATCGGTTGCTGACGCCGCTTGCTGGGAAGCGCCTCAATATCCTGATTGATAACGCCATCCGTCAGCGCCATCAGGTTTGGATTGGAAATCGGCTGAAGTTCTGGCGACAGATAGCCAGATTTGACCACCAGCAGACGGACCGCTGCGGGATCAATACCATGGCCGGTGAAATCTGCAATGTTGTGATAGGGTCTGCGCTTCGCAGCCAGGATAAGCGTAATCCCATCAATTTGCACCACCGCCTGACGATCCGTCTCCATTGGGGCTTCATCCAGGCGCAGAACCTTCGCATTGACCTGCACGGAAGGGCTTGCAGGATCAAGTGAGCCACCAACCTTCAGCTCTACCAAAGCTCCCTCTCCCGCTGCGAAGCAGGCAGCAACAGCGGGTCTGTCGGTGATACCACCAATGACGGCTCCATCAAAATTACGAGCAATCAACGCCTTCAAGACATCCGCACGATCGCCCACGCCGCCTCCGGTCGGATTATCACCGGAGTCGGCCAAGATCACTGGTCTTGTCTCGGCTTTCTCGGCAATGACGAGCATGTCTTCCAGAACGCCGGTAACCGGCCCAAACTGGAATTCCGCTCTGGCCTGCCAATAGGACTGAGCTATCTCCTGCGCCACGGTAATCGCTTCTTGCTGGTTGACAGCTGTTACCACCGCGCAGGCTGTGGCCCTTGGCTCATCGGCCCAGACATAGCCCACCATCAAATTGGCATCCCATATGCCATTGCGCAGATCATGCTCCGGCAAGCGAGCATAGAGGCTTTTCGCAGGCTCATCCTCGGTTGATGTTCTCTCACCCGGCAGCAAAACTGGAACGGGCACCCAGACGACACCGGGCTTTTCACCCGTGGTCAACGCGCGCAGCAGCATGGACCAAGCACGCACCATTGTCTCACGAACATCGATGTGAGGTGCTGTGCGATAGCCTGCGAAAATATCCAGTTGGTCGATGATTTTTTGGGTCACATTGCCATGCAAATCATAAGAGGCGGCGACAGGGCAATCCAGCCCGACCACGGCGCGGGCGGCAGAAATCCAATCGCCTTCCGCATCATCCATGCCTTCCACATTCATGGCACCGTGCATGGCCAGATAGAGCCCATCCAGTGGCAAGGCGGCTTGCAGCCGTTCTAGAAATTCGGCCTTGAATGCCTCATAGGTGGCCCTCGCCACTGGCCCGCCGGGAACGGCACGGGCGTGCAGCAAAGGCAGCGCCTCTACGTCATCCGTGCTAATAAAACTAAAATAGTCGGCACTGAGCAGCTCTTCACCGCGTAAAACGCGAAAATCCTCCGCCTGCATCAATACAGGGGATGACGTGCTGCATTCTGTGTGGATTCCACCAACGGCAATACGATGTCTCATGGAACGTAATCCTTAAAGCTTGGGAGTGAAAGGCGCGACTGCGGCAAACCGCAACCAGTCCTTCTTGTGTCTGGGCGTCCATGCGGCTTCGGCAACGGCCGCTAAGCGCGGAAACACCAGATGGTTGAAGTAATCACGATTGAGGAAGTTTTCGGTCCAGATACAGGCTTGAACGCCGCGCATCTTGGACTTCAGCGCCTCAGGGAACGCACCCACCGCTTCATAATGGTAGCTATGCATGGGCGGTACGGTCCCAGCCCAGCTTGCACCCGGCTCCTGCCATGCCTCATCCTGCACCATATCCAGATAATAGGCCTGACCGGGGGTCATAACCACATCATAGCCTTGCTCTGCCAGAGCAACACCCACTTCGGGCTTTTGCCATGCCATCAGCAAAGTCCCATCGGGATCAACGCCACCGCCGTGCGAGACTTCATCCCAGCCTGCCATCTGGCGACCACGCTCATGCAGCATTTTCTGGATACGCTTCATGAAATAGCTTTGCAGACCAAAGGTGCTATCCAGCCCTTCTTTGTCCATCAAGTCTTTCGCCAAAGGCGATGCCATCCATGTGTTAGCCGCCACTTCATCACCGCCGATGTGGATGAGCTTTGACGGGAAAAGTTCCACCATTTCATCGAACACATGGCCGAGGAACGTGTAGGTTTGCTCAATGGCCGGGTTCAGCGCATTGTTGGGGAAGCCCTGGACGGAATGGTAGCTTTCGGGCGCTTCCTGACCATCCACAAGCTCCGGCAGGGCCGTCAAAATCGCGGTGCTGTGGCCGGGAATATCAATTTCCGGCAAGACTTCGATGTGGAGTGCCGCCGCATGAGCAACAATGGATTTGACATCCTCTTGGGTATAAAAGCCGCCAACAGGTGTCGCGCCATTGCCAAGTTGCGGCAACATTGGTTCATCCGGGCCGCGCAGCACACCAAGGGTGGTCAATT
This sequence comes from Rhizobium sp., assembly GCA_003501385.1. Taxonomy (GTDB): domain Bacteria; phylum Pseudomonadota; class Alphaproteobacteria; order Rhizobiales; family Rhizobiaceae; genus Allorhizobium. The sequence goes on from DNPN01000006.1 coordinate 8,738, forward strand.
GCGGATAGGCCTTGACTTCCAGCCGCCATGCCTCATCATCCGAGAGGTGCCAATGGAAGACATTCAGCCTCAGCCACGCCATGATATCGATAAGGCGGCGAACGTCTTTGGTTTCAAAAAACTGTCGTGACACATCCAGATGGCAGCCGCGCCATTGATAGCGCGGATGATCTTGGATGGAGCCGAAGGTGGGAAACCGGAATTGCGCCGGATCGACCCGCGCTCCATGCAGCAATTGCGCCAAAGCTATCAGGCCAGAATGCCGCCCGGGAGCACCGCCATAGCTCAGGGTGATCTGTTCGCCAAAGGTGAGGCTATGGGCATCAGCAGCCAAACTTGGCAATGCCTTGAACACCAACGCCTGCCCCTGCTGCACAGCCGTCTGCGAAAACGGCACATGCTGCATATTAAACAAACGCCGATAGAGAAGATTAACGCTCTGGATGGATTTGAGATCAGCAAGCTCAGTGCCATCAACAGGATAGAGCGCAACGGGAATATTCTCACCCGCATTCAGCGCGGCTTCCGCAGGCCATGGCAAAAGGAAGAAGGGTTCAGAGAGCTCTCCCTTTGGCAACAACGGCGCAGCGGCTACACTCTCGCGGCCCTCCAGCATCAAATCATCCACGGCAACGGTAAGGTGCTGACCATCTGCCAAGGTCAGATAGGCCGATTTTGCCCCATCGGTGCGATGGCGCGCAGGCCGCCACAGGCCTTGCACCGTAAAGCGCCAGCTCTGGCCGGGCTGCAGCACAAATCCGGGCAGCGGCGCAAATTGATGAAAATTCGCATTGCGCTTGATGAACACTGCATTATCGCAGACCGGGTTGCTCTTCACCCGTGTCAATGTTGTATAGGCGAGCTTGAAACCCTGTATCGGCTGATCGGACAGATTAACCAGTGTGAAAACAAAGCCACCACCCTGATCACCCTCAATCGGGTGCCAGCTGTTTTCAAGACGAAATGCAATCTCGGTCATGGGTATCAACCTTGTTTCAGCTCAATAATTGTCGGATTGGGAGAAGGTGTGTGCCAGTTCCGTCTGGCCTGCGGTCAAACCACAATCGACGGGCAAGCATGTGCCAGTGATGGCGCTGGCCTGATCACTGGCGAGAAAAGCCACCGCATTGGCCACATCTTCTGCTGTAGCAATGCGTTGCAGCGCATACCAACGCTTGACCTCTTCAAACACGGAAGGGTTGGCCGCTGCCCGCGCTTCCCAAGCTTGCGTTCGCACGGTGCCGGGGGCAACGGCATTGGCGCGAATGCCGAATTTGCCATATTCCACCGCAATCAGCCGTGTGAGGTGAATAAGGCCAGCCTTTGCCGCACTATAGGCAGGATGACCAAACACCGCCATGCCGTTGACCGAGGCAATGTTGACCACCGATCCCTTACTTTGCTTCAGGCTATGTTCCAGCGCCCGAAACACGATGAACGGCGCCTCCAGATTAAGCGCACTATCCGCCCGCCAGATTGCCTGATCGGTATCATGCAGACTAACGGCGTGGGCCGCTCCGGCGTTGTTGACCAGCGTGTGGACAACACCCAAGCCATCGATACGCCGCGCCATGTCTGCAACGCTTTTGGCATCGGTGACATCGCAGACAATGGGAATAAACCGATCATCGGAGCCGACCAGCCTGATGGCATTGTGCAAGGCGGCCTCGTCAATATCAGTCAGCACAACCAGATCGTGGCTATCGCTCAACCGCGCAACAATAGCCCTGCCGATATCGCCTGCGGCACCCGTGACAACAGCAATGGATTTTACCACATCAATCTCCCATCACCTGACGGTCATCACCATCGCGGTGTTCTACAAGCTGTTGTTTTATATGGCGCAATGTCACGGTAGAGAGTTTGCGATTGCGATAGGCCACGAGGCTTGCCAGCACATCAATCACCGCCAGAAAGGCAAAGCGTGTGGAGGTGGGGCGAAAGATATTATCGCCTTCGGGCAAGTCGATCCCAATCACCAGTTCTGCCGCATTTGCCACCAGGCTGTCGCTTTGGGTGAGAGCAATGGTGGAAATGCCGTTTTCACGCGCCAGATCAAAACAGCGGGCTAATTCCTGATTTTTGCCGGAAAAAGACGAGCCAATCAGCACATCATTGCTACGGGCTGCCGATGTCATCATCAATTGCATATTGTGGTCGTTGCAGGCTGTCACGCGAGAGCCGAGGCGGAACAAACGGTTTTGCAGCTCACTGGCAATCATGGAGGAATTGCCGCCCGAGCCAAAGGCATAGATCATTTCGGCGCGCGACAACCGGTCGGCAGCCTTTTCCAGCACATCGGCATCCAGCGCCTTATGCACCAGATAGAGCGCATTTTGCGCCTTGGTGATCACATCTTCCGCCACATCGCTGGCCAGTGTGCTTTTGGCTTCGGGGTTAAGATAGCGCACCCCGACATAGGCGGTTTTGGCCAGATGCATTTTAAATTCTGCAAAATTCTGACAGCCCAAACGCCTGCAAAACCGCGTAACGGTGGGTGCCGACACCGCTGCCTTTTCCGCAAGCTCAACAATCGATGCCCGCACGGCAAACTCAAGATCACTCAGCAGAATATCAGCGATGCGCCGCTCAGACGGCGAAAGCTGCGCCCGCTCCTCCTGAATTTTCGAGAAAATATCCATCAAACCGGGCCTATTTCACTGACTTATAGGCCACGCAATCAATCTCGACCTTGCAATCCACCATCATGGATGCCTGCACACAGGCGCGTGCGGGCGGATGCTCGCCAAAATAACCCTGATAAATCTTGTTGAACGACCAGAAATCACGGGGATCATCCAGCCATACGCCACAGCGCACAACGTGTTCCACGCCATAACCAGCCTCATGCAAAATGGCGATCAAATTTTCGATGGTCTTATGGGTCTGCTCAACAATGCCTCCGTTGATGATTTCGCCATTTTCCATCGCCACCTGGCCCGACACATGCAGCCAGCCATCGGCCTCCACAGCCCGTGCAAACGGCAATGTCTGCCCACCCGCTCCTGCTTTCACAGCACCGTAACGCTTGATGGTCATGCAACCCCTCTTGTAAATTATTTTCGTCTTGGATTGACAACTCACCATATTAATCGGATTTTTGCCAGAAGATTTCACCAAAACTGAAATTATTTTAGACAAAAGGCAAGACCAATGCGCGATCCGTTCAAGAACCCCTTTCCAAGCACTGATGCGACGCGCAGCGCCATCTGGGAAATGCTCGTATCTCGCGACATTGACGCTTTTCTCGCGGCAGACTGGTCGATGGTGGCGGATGATTTCATCCCCGATAGCTTTATTGGAATCAACGGCAACAGGGATGCCAACCCCGACAATTGGCGTTTGAGCTTCCCCAATCTGGCCGCCTACCGTGATGAATGGTTGCGGCAGGCTAAAGACTTTGCCACGCAAAGCTTTTCTGAAGATCCGCGCACAGCCATCTTCACCACCACGACACTGGAATCGATTGAGATCGAGGGCGAAACCGCCCTGGTGCGCAAGAAATTTGAAGGCGGAATTAAAAAGCCCGATGGAGGCTTTGATGAAATGCGCTGGCAAACCCTGTATTACTGCCGCTTGCATGAAGGTCGCTGGAAAATTTCCGGCTTCACCGGCTATCTGCCGAACCCTATGGGTCAAGCATAATCCATTTACAGTGCCGAACCATCCAACGAAAGTCCGGTCAATTGCGTATTTTCACAGCGGCCCTCGCCACCGAAACCAATACATTTTCACCGATTTGCGTCGATCGTCGGGCATTTGAGGATTCCCTTTATGCACCGCCCGGTCAGCATCCGGCCACACCGACACTTTGTACAGCCCCCATCACCGTGGGCCGAGAGGTTTGCGCCGCAAAGGGTTGGACATTAATTGAGGGCACCGCCGCCTGGGCTGATCCGGCAGGCCTCGTCAACCGCCTGACCTTTGAGGGCCTGCGGGATGAAATACTGGACCAACTGCGCGCCGCCCTGCCCGTGAATGCAGTCGTGCTCGGCCTGCATGGTGCCATGGTGGCCGATGGCTACCTTGACCCAGAGGGTGATTTTCTCACCCGCATTCGTGAGATCATCGGGCCAGATGTGTTGCTCTGTGCAGAGCTGGACCCGCACAGCCATCTCACCGAAAAACGTGTTGCTGCCACGGATTTCTTTGTGGTTTTCAAAGAGTTTCCCCACACAGACTTTGTCGATCGCGCCCGCGATTTGTGGCGGATTGCGGTGGATACGCTGGAGGGCCGAATCAAGCCCGTCATGTCGGTGTTTGATTGCCGGATGATTGATGTGTTTCCCACCTCGCGGGAGCCGATGCGCTCTTTTGTCGATAAGCTGATGCAGATTGAAGCGACGGATACGGATGTGTTGTCGCTCTCCGTCATTCACGGCTTTATGGCAGGCGACGTGCCGGAAATGGGCACAAAACTCATTGCCGTCACCAATGACGCTGCGGAAAAAGGCGCAGACCTTGCCCGCACGCTAGGGCTTGAGTTGTTCTCCAAGCGCGGCACATTCATGATGCCGCAAATTGATGAAAAACAAGCCATTGAGCAAGCGCTGACCACTCGCAAAGGCCCGGTGGTGATTGCCGATATGTGGGATAACCCCGGCGGCGGAACGGCAGGTGATGCAACGGTGGTGTTGGCAGAACTTTTAAGCCGTGGCGTTGAAAACGCTGCCGTTGGCATGATTTGGGACCCGATTGCGGTGCAAATCTGCATGGCCGCGGGCGAAGGAGCAGAGATTCCCTTGCGCTTTGGCGCAAAATCCGCACCCGGCACAGGCAACCCCATTGATGGGTTGGTCAAGGTGCTGAAAGTGGTGCCAAGTGCCGAAATGCGGTTTGGTGAAAGCGTTGCACCCTTTGGCGATGCCGCCTGCATTCACCTGCAAGGCATTGATATTATTCTCAGCTCTGTACGTGTGCAGAGCTATGATCCATCGCTGTTTACCGCCCTTGGCGTCGATCCGTTGAGCAAACATATTCTGGTGGTCAAATCGACCAATCACTTCTATGCCGCCTTTTCAAAAATCGCCTCGCAGATTCTCTATTGTTCGGCGGGATCGCCTTATCCCAACAATCCTGCCACCAATCTTTACCGCCGTGTTCGGCGTGATATATGGCCAATCATGTCCAATCCCCACGAGGCCCACTGATATGACATTCCCCCGCCCAGAGGCAGGCCAATCGATCCTGAATCTCTCCACACCGTTGCCGCTGATTGATGAGGACAGGTTGCAGGCCAATATTGCCCGGGTGCAATCCTATATGGAAGGGCACAATCTTGCATTTCGGCCTCATATCAAGACGCATAAAATACCTGCCCTCGCCCAACAGCAGGTAGCAGCTGGCGCAAAGGGCATCAACTGTCAGAAAATCACCGAGGCCGAGGTTTTTGCCGATGCCGGGTTTCAGGATATTTTGATTACATTCAATATTTTAGGCCCTGAAAAACTGGTGCGACTGGAACAATTGAATGAGCGGATTTCCGATCTCAAGGTCGTGGCCGATAGTGCGGTGACGGTGGCTGGATTGGCGGCGTATTTCAGTGGCAAAATACCGCTTAAAGTTCTGGTGGAATGCGACACAGGCGCCGGACGCTGTGGCGCGCAAAACCCCGCTGACGCCGTGGCATTAGCCAAGTTGATCTGGGCCAGCAACAGCCTTACCTTTGGCGGCATCATGACCTACCCGAAGGCGCATTCAGAAGCCAAGGTGGAAGCGTTTTTCGCAGAGACATTGGCAAGCCTGAAACACCTCGATATCCCCTGCCCCATGGTGTCCAATGGCGGCACCCCCAGCCTGTTTTCGGCCCATCTGGTGCCATCTGCCACCGAACATCGGGCAGGCACCTATATTTACAGCGACCGCGCCATGGCGCACGCGGGCCACGGCACGCTGGATGACTGCGCCATGCATATTCTCGCCACTGTCGTCTCACGCCCAACGCCTGACCGCGCCATTATTGATGCAGGTTCCAAGGCGCTGACATCCGATCTTCTCGGTTTTTCCGATTATGGCGTTATCACAGAATACCCGGAGGCCATTATCACCGGGCTATCGGAAGAACATGGCACCGTTGATCTGTCCAAAGTGGCAGGTCCACGCCCCGAGATTGGTGATAAGGTGCGGATCATTCCGAACCACGCTTGCGTGGTGTCCAACCTGTTTGAATTCATAACCTTCCACCGCGATGGTGTGGTGACACGGGTAGAAACCGTGGCTGCACGCGGCTTGGTCTGGTAAAATCGCAAACTTGAGAAATGGGGAGGCCGCTTAACCAGCGGCCTTCAATGCTTCTGGCATTGTCTCGGCTTGCCAATCAATATGGCGCTCCAAAGCGTTACCTTCGCTATCAAACAAATGGCAATCGCTCGCGCGAATGCCTGTGGCAAAAGGCTTTTCTGCATGGACGGGTGCCGAGCCGGGCAGAACGGCGCAATAGTTCTGTCCGCTGGGCAGGCTGCAATAGGCAATGGTACTGATGCCAAGGCGCTCAATTGCGGTTGGTGTTACCGACACGGCCAAATCGCCGCCGCCGAGGCTCAAATGTTCTGGCCGAATGCCAAGCGTGAGCGGTTGGCCAATAAGCTCTGGCCGTCCGGTTACCGGGATTGTCACGGTCTGGCCTTCATAGGCGACCGTGACGCCGCCAGCCGCAACACCTTTGCACACAACGGGCACGAAATTCATGGTGGGATTGCCAATGAAGCCCGCAACAAACAGGTTTTGCGGCTTGTGATACAGTTCCAGCGGCGCGCCCACTTGCGCAATATTGCCGCCGTGCAGCACCACAATCCGGTCTGCCATGGTCATGGCTTCGATCTGGTCGTGGGTGACGTAAATCATTGTTGCTTTGAGTTGGCGGTGCAGGCGCGTCAGCTCAATGCGCATATCGGCGCGAAGCGCGGCATCGAGGTTTGAGAGTGGCTCATCAAACAAGAAAATCTTTGGCTCGCGCACAATCGCACGGCCAATGGCAACACGCTGGCGTTGACCGCCAGAGAGCTGACCGGGGCGTTGTTGCAAGCGCTGATCCAGCTGCAAAACCTTGGCGACACCCTCAACCTTTTCGCGGATTTTGGCCTCTGCCATTTTTTCCACCCGCAGCGGAAAGGCCATATTTTCAAAAACCGACATATGCGGATAAAGCGCATAGGACTGAAACACCATGGCAATGCCGCGCTCTACTGGCGGCAGAGCATTGACCCGGTTGCCATCAATGACAATATCGCCACTTGTTGTGTCATCCAAACCTGCAATCATGCGCAACAGCGTGGATTTGCCGCAACCGGATGGTCCGACGAACACCATGAACTCGCCATCCTTGATATCCAGCGAGACGCCTTTGATAACGTCAAAATGACCATAGGATTTGACGATCTTGTTGAGGTAAAGCTGGCCCACGGCGCAAAGTCTCCAGTCAAACGGCCACCCCTGTGACCGATAGAATTACAAGAGGAAACCGGCTGCACAGCAAAACGCAATGCAGCCGGTGGTCTGTACTTACTTGTACTGCTCGATAGCGGCAGACGCCTTTTTCAAGGCATCGGCAGGCTCGGCCTTACCTGTCACAACAGACTGGACCATTTCAATCATGGCATTCTGGAAGCCTTTGTAATCCTTGAACATAGGCTCTGGACCACCATAGGTGATACCGTCGATCAGCGGTTTCCAGAACGGCTGCGCCTTCACAAATTCATCGACTTGCGCCGAAGGACGCAGCGGCGTCAGGCCCGCATCGCCCTGCAATTCATATTCACCCTGCGGACCGGGAGAGGTGATGAATTTTGCAAATTCAATCGCCTTGTCTTCCACACCGGAGCCCTTGAAAATCGCAAGGCTGTCGGTGATCAGCAGCGTGCCCGGACCCTTGGCCGATGGGCCAAGCGGCAGGGTGGTGATGCCCCAATGGATGTTGGTTTTCATGAGACGTGTTGCGGCACCAGAACTGTTCTGGATCATGCCAACCTTGCCGTCGAGGAAGATGGCGCGGATTTCGTTCTGCTCGTAGGCGGTGGCACCTTCAACGGAATAAGGCGTGATGTCCTTATAGGCCTGAAGCGCTGCCAGCACTTCCGGGCTGTCCATGGTGATCTTGCCGTCCTTGTCGATCACCTGACCATTGTTGGTGTAAACCCAATGCATGAACTGGTGCATGGTGTTATCAAAAGTCTTGGCAGGCAGGCCGTAACCAGCGATGCCGGTCTTTTCCTTGATCTGCTTGGCAAAGGCAATTTCTTCAGCCCATGTCTTCGGTGGCTTCTCAGGATCAAGACCAGCCTGCTTGAACAGATCCTTGTTCCAATACAAAGCCTTGGTGGAGAACGCGATTGGAACGCCCCACTGCTTGCCATCAAAGGTGACGGTATCAACGATATGCGGATAATAGCTCTTCTGTTCCGCATCCGTCATTGGCACCGGAACAATCAGGTCGTTCTCAGCAAATTCCTTCAGCGTGCGCGAACCAACATAGGCCATGGCAACAGGCGTGCCAGCGGCAGCCAATGTGGTGGCCTTATCCTGGCACTGCGCCCAGCCAACAACCTCTGGCGCGATTTTCCAGCCAGGGTTCTTATCTTCCCATTGCTTGATGTATTTTTCGTGGATCGGGTCGATCTTGTCGCCGCAATAAATCCAGCTTATTTGCTTGTCAGCCGCAAGGCTTGGCAGCGCCGAGCTCGCGAGAAGCGCCAGTGTCCCGGCCAGAAGTGTGATAGATTTCATCATCTTTGGTTCCCCTTTGTTGACAGTTGAATTTGCCCGGTAGTCCCGAAACCTTGTTGTTGGGATTATTTCACTGCACCCGCGGTTAGCCCGCTGACGAGATAGCGTTGCAGGAAGAAGATCATGATCATTGCGGGTGTTATGCCCACAAAACTGGCCGCCATCAGCTCGTTCCACACCACTTCCTGACGACCGAAATAGGCAAACAGGCCTATCGGCAACGGCATCAGCTCCGATTTGGAATTAAAGGTCAGTGCGAAGATAAAATGTTGCGCATAGGCTGTGATAAAGGTCGTGATGGCAACCACTGAAATTCCCGGCATGGCGAGCGGCAAAATAACGCGGCGAAACGTATAGAAATACCCCGCGCCATCGGTATAGGCGGCCTCTTCCAACTCTCTGGGAATGCGCATCATATAGGCCCGCAACAACCACGTCGCCGTTGGGATCAAAAACGCAATCAGTGGAACGATCAAGGCAAAATAGGTGTTGAGCATTCCGGCAATACGCATCAAGCGGAAAATCGGAATCAACAGAACCGCGCCTGAAAACATATTGACCGCGAGAAATGTGCCCAGCAACACGCCCCTGCCTTTGAATTCAAAGCGGGCGAAGGCATAAGCCGCAGGAACAACGAGAATCAACACCACCACGGTTGCCGTGATTGAGATAAAAAACGAATTGAACACATAGCGGGCAAAACCCGGCACATGATCCCACATGGTATAATAGGCATCAAACGAGCCATTTTCCGGCCAGAAGCGATAGGGCGAGGAAAACAACTGGCTGAGCGGCTTCAGCGACACCAGAAAACCTTCAACAAAAGGTGCCAGAACGAAGGTGAGAAACACCGCGATACCGCAGTAAATCCCAATAATTTCATACCATTTGTAGCGATTGATCATCGCGTGTTTATCGGCGCTCATCGGGCAGGCTCCTGTGAGAGGCGGCTGGTGACGCGGAAGTAGCAAAAGCAAAAGACGGACAGAAAAATGCAGATCAACACCGCACGCGCTGCACCTTCGCCGTATTTATAAGAGCCGATGGCGGTCTTATAGGTATCGATAATCATCGTGGTGGTCGTGCCACTTGGTCCACCTTGCGTCAAAATCCAGATAATGTCGAAGGAATTGAAAGTGGAGATCAATGATAGCATCGACATGGTGATCATGGCTGGCACCAGCAGGGGAAGCGTGATGCGCCGGAAACGGTAAAACCGCCCTGCACCATCCGTCCACGCCGCCTCATGCAAATCTGATGGGATCGCCTGAATGGCGGCCAGCAGATAGAGCGTCACCATTGGCACACCAATCCACACATCGGTGAAAATGGTGGCCCAGAAGGCCGAAGACCCATAGGCCAGAAAGGCCACCGGACCATCCACCAGCCCAAACCGCTGCAACATGCCGGAAATCATGCCGAACTGGCCATTATACATCCAGCCCCACATGAAAATGCCAATCGCCATTGGCACAATCCATGGCGGCATGGTGAGAATGCGAAACAGCGTGCGACCCGGCACAGCGGTATTGAGCAATGTCGCACCAAAAGTGCCGATGATCATCTTGAACAGGACTGAAAAGAACGTCCAGACGAAGGTACGGATGATGACGTCAGCAAAGGTGGAGTTGAAAATCTTCTGGTAATTGACCCAGCCAACCCAGTTCGTCACCTTTTTCAACGACGCATCGGTGAAGGACAGAATAAAGGTATCCACCAGCGGATAGGCCACGATCACGGCGATGTATAAGGCTGCTGGCAACAGCAGACACCATGCAAAGATCACTGCTCCCCGTCTTGCTTCCATCAGATTGGCCCCCTCACGCTGACTTGGCCAAAGGCGTGCCGTTCAGGCAGGCGTCGAATTGCTCCCAGATCGGGGCCAGATCAATGACTTTACGGCCAAGACGCGCCTCATCGATGGACAGCGCCAGAATGCCCGCTTCAATCGCATCCAGCGCCGACACAGGCTGCTTGGCTCCCGTCTGCACAAAGGCCAGCACATCTGCGGCCATCTGTTCATCGGCACCGTAGTGCTGCGATTTTTCCGATGGGGCGGAATAGGTGGAGGCAATCACCTTTTCGCTGGTGTGTGCATTGTGAACATCAAGGAAGCCGCGGACAAAATCGCCTTCCGCCATGCCCCTTGACCCCACCACACAGAAACGACGGAAATGGTCTGGCACATTGAGGTTGGTGTGGAAGGTCATCGACACACCGTTTTCATATTCGATGATCGCGGTCTGATAATCAATAATGTCGGCATCGCTATCGAAAACCTTGTCAGCCCCCAACCAGCCGCTCGGCTTGCGGTGATAGACTTCCATATCGTTGACGCCGTGATTTTCTGGCGCATTTTGCGGTACAAAGCTCTTGCGTCCGCCAAAGCTGGCAACGAAGCGCGGGCGTCGCCCGACCACACCGTTGTAAAGATCAAGATCGTGGCAGCATTTTTCAAGCATAAAGCCGCCCGTATAACGGCCATACCGCCGCCAGTCGCGCATGAAAAACGCTCCGTGGTAAGGCTCGATATGTTCTGACGCCTCAATCGAGACGACATCGCCCAGCAGCCCCTTCGCCTGGGCCGCACGCAAATCGCGATAGAGCGGCGAATAGCGCAACACCAGACCAACCAGCAGGCGGTCGTGACCATACTGGTGCAACAACGATGCCAGCTGCATGCTCTCTTCGACGGAAATCACAATCGGCTTTTCGGTGAAAACAGTCAGTCCAGCCTCAAGGCCAATCCGGATATGCTCCAGGTGCAGGTGATTGGGCGAGCCAACCATCAACAAATCGAATGTCTCGGAAGCAATCATCTCCTGCGGGGTTTCATAAGCGTTCAAGACAGAAACGCCCGCCTCGATGAGGCCGGGCAAGCCAGCCGGATCAGGATCGACATAACCCACAATCTCGAAATCAGGATCGATATCCTTAAACACCCGTCCCAGATAGCCAAGCCTGAAGCCAAGCCCGATAACCGCAACTTTCATGCGAGAGACCTTCCCAGTCGTAATTTATTTTCACAATCCTGCGAATTTAGGCTGCAATAGTCAATTGGAAATCTTCAACTGGCAAATTTATGAAATTCATTTTCATATGAACCCATAGCCAACATCGATCCTCAGACCAAAGACCCGCATTCCCCGTTTTCTTTATTGTTGTTAAAGAACAATACCAAAAAAATGCCAATCGTCTAGATCCTTTTCTTGAATCCCATATTTTTATAGGGTATTCCTATCGAAAAGGCGCAATTTCGGACATTTTTCTTGTCAGAAAAAGACCAATATGACATTTTCAAAAATATTGGTATTGTCTTGGTATTGATAATTTGAGTGTCACAAAAAAGAGAGCACAGTACCGGGCGCAGGGGAGAGTGGATGATGGCCAACATTGAGATCTTTTCACACCTGCCCGGCATCCATGGCGGTCCGCTATACATCAAGTTGAAAAAACTGATTGAAGACGCCATCGCCTCTGGCAAGCTCAAGCATAGCGATGCACTCCCCTCTGAGCGCGATATAGCTGATGCAGCGGGTATTAGCCGGGTTACGGTGCGCAAAGCCATTGATCATCTTGTCGAAGATGGGCTTTTGGTTCGTCGGCATGGCTCAGGTACATTTGTGTTCAAACCCGTGCCGCGCATGCAGCAGCCATTGACGCGGTTGACATCCTTTTCCGAGGACATGGCACGGCGCGGCATGACCGGTGGTTCTCGCTGGCTTGAGCGGGCATTGTGCTTTCCAACGCCAGAAGAAACCATGGCCCTTGGCCTGTCCGGAGATGCCCGCGTGGCGCGAATCCTGCGTCTGCGAACCGCCAACGATCTGCCGATTGCGCTGGAACGCACCAGTCTGCCAGACGACCTTTTGTCCGACCCGGAGAATATTGAAAATTCTCTGTACGCCTTTTTAGGCCGCTCGGGCATTCGTCCGGTACGCGCCAACCAGCGCATCTCAGCCGTAGTGCTGAAAGACGATGAAACGGAATTGCTCGAAGTCCCGCCGGGTTCCGCTGCACTTTCCGTGCAGCGTATTGCCTATCTTGAAACTGGACGTGTTATGGAAATTTCTCGCGCCCTGTATCGCAGCGATGCCTATGATCTGGTCGCGGAATTGACAATTGCCCGTTAACGAACTTCAAAAAATTGGTAACACCCGAATGACTTCAACTTTTGCCGTCACCGGCGGACACATATTCAACGGCACACAGTTTGTGGATGGCTCCGCACTGGTGGTGGCCGATGGCAAGATTGCGGCAATCGCGGACAATAGCACCCTTGCCGCCGACATGCCGAAGGTCGATGCCCATGGCGCGTTGGTCGTGCCCGGCTTTATCGATCTTCAGGTCAATGGCGGTGGCGGTGTGCTGTTTAACAACCAGCCAGATCTGGCGGGCATTCGTACAATTTGCGCAACCCACGCGCGCTTTGGCACCACAGCTCTTTTGCCAACACTGATTACCGATCACGTCGAAATCCGTGACAAGGCGCTTGCGGCAGGCCAGCAGGCCTTTGCGGCAGACGTTCCGGGCTTTCTCGGCCTGCACCTTGAAGGGCCGCATCTTTCTATTGCCCGCAAGGGCACCCATGATCCGGCCCTGATCCGTGAAATGACGGCGGATGACCTCACTGTACTGTGTGACAATGCCGGCCAGTTTGGCGCGGCACTGATCACCATTGCACCCGAAAATGTCAGCCCGGACCAAGTCCGGACGCTGTGTGCGGCAGGCTATACCGTGAGCCTTGGGCACACAGATGTGAATTGCGCCGATGTCACGCCTTACGTTGCTGCCGGAGCAACCATGGTCACGCATTTGTTCAACGCCATGAGTCAGTTGGGCAACAGAGAGCCAGGGCTGGTGGGAGCCGCCTTGTCCACCCCCGCCCTGTCCTGCGGCTTGATTGCCGATGGCTTTCACATCGATCCTGTGTCCATGACGCTTGCGCTGCGCGCCAAAACCGGACCGGGGCGGATTTTCCTTGTCACCGATGCCATGTCCAGCATTGGCACCGATGAAGAAGGATTCATGCTGACGGGCCGTCAAATTTATCGCAAAGGCGGACGCCTCACACTGGCCGATGGTACCCTTGCGGGAGCAGATATTGACATGCTGTCTTGCGTCAAATTCGTCCACGACAGGCTTGGCCTGCCGCTGAAGGAAGCCTTGAACATGGCATCACTCTACCCCGCAGACGCCATTGGCTGTCCGCAAAAGGGACGTTTATCCATCGGCATGGATGCTGACTTTGTGTTGCTATCACCCAACCTCAACCTTCTTTCCACCTGGATCGGCGGACAATGCGTCTATAGAGACGTGCCCGTCGCGGAGCATCTCGCATCATGATCGTCTGTTTTGATATTGGTGGCACGGCGATCAAAGGGGCTGCGGCCTTTTCGCCGCAGGATATTCGCCCGTTTCCGCGTCAACCCACTCCCGCAATGGATTTTGATAGATTCGTTGCCGTGATGGCCGATACTATCGCTCAAGCTCCAGAGCGTCCCACCTGCGTCGCACTGTCCCTCACAGGCATTATTGATCCCGATACAGAGCTTGCCGTGGTTGCCAATATACCCTGCATTCATGGACGACCACTGAAAGCCGATCTGGAAGCGGCGCTTGGCTTGCCCGTGCTCATTGCTAACGATGCCGATTGTTTTGTTCTTGCCGAAGCCACCCTTGGGGTTGGACGCGGCCACCGCGTTGTCTTCGGCGTCATCCTCGGCACGGGTGTCGGCGGTGGATTGGTTATCAATGGCCATCTCATCAACAGCGATGGCGGATTTGCCGGGGAGTGGGGCCACGCACCCATCGCCGCAACCGAGGCCGGAACGCCCGTTGCGCGCCTGCCGCGCTTTCAATGTGGATGTGGACAAGTTGGTTGCATTGATGCCACATGCAGCGCGCGTGGTATGGAAAAAATCCACCTGCACCTCAACCAGGTTAAGGCCAGCAGTGAAGACATCGTGGAGGCGTGGCAACGCGGAGAGCCTGCCGCAGCCCATACCATCTCGGTATTTCTCGACATCATCGCGGATCCACTGGCCTTGGTGGTCAACACCACTGGTGCAACAATTGTGCCTGTTGGCGGTGGCCTCTCCAATGCTCCGAGCCTGATTTCGGCAATAGACCTGGCAGTGCGAAGCCGCATTCTTCGCAAATTCTCACGCCCCTTGATTGTGCCCGCCGAATGTCAGATCGAGCCGGGCCTGATCGGTGCGGCCATTCTAGGCCTGACATACTGACTATACAGCAAGATAAACACAGAACGTAAGAGTGGGCTAATTTTTCATCCGCTTTGTTTTGCTTTACAATTCTACCAAGATAACGCGGATAACACTTGCGAATCAATTTGGCATCGCACGGAGATGAAATGGCAGAGAGTCGCAAAGTTACATCAAGCCCTGTTGCCACCCCCATTCGAACCATACAAACGTCGAAGCAGCATTTTGAACTTAAAATCAACGGTCGCACAATTCGCAGCGCCGAGACATCTCAGGTCGCTATTTTAGAGGCGGCAACCGAAGAATTCGCCACTCACGGCTTTTGCGGCGCGCGGGTAGATACCATTGCCCTGCGTGCAAAAACCAACAAACGCATGCTCTACCACTATTTTACCGACAAATCGGGGCTTTATGTCGCGGTTTTGGAAAGAGTGTTCGAAAAAATTCTGGTCGCTGAAAACGGACTTAATCTGAGCTCAAAAGAACCCATTGAAGGTTTGCGCGAACTGGTGTTGTTTCTTTGGAACTATTTCCTGAGCCATCAGGAATTCGTTCTGATTTTGAGTTCCGAAAATCAGCTTAAGGCACAGTATATCAAACAATCCAAGAAGATACCGCTCATCCATGCCCATTTTGCCGAGGGACTATCAGACGTTATTCGCCGTGGATGCGAAAAGGGTGTGTTTCGTGCGGATGTTGATCCGGTTCAGATCCATCTCACCATTCTCAGCATGAGCTTTTACTACATCAACAATCAACATACGATCGCAGTGAACTTCAAGCAGGATCTATTCTCGCCAGAGATGGTGCAGTCCTGGGGTGAGCATATGGTTGCCACCACGCTTGCGGCGGTTATGTTCCCCGGAGTCGCAACGCCGGGCGGTTAACCTCATAGGTCATCACCACCGGCAAACGCCTTGCGCACAATGCCATGGCGCTGCAATTTGTCGTAAAATGTCTTTCTTGGAATTTTCAGGGCTTCAATCGTTTGCCGCACATCGCCATCATAGCGGCTCAGGGTATCGCGAATAATATCGGCCTCAAAGCGCTCCAAACGCTCCGGCAGAGAAGACTGGTGATCCTCCGCCAGAACGGCACCCTCTGAAGCAAAGCTTGCATTGGCAGTTGACTCATCCAGACCCAACACAAAACGCTCGGCAAAATGGGCCAACTCGCGCACATTTCCTGGCCAATCATGGTGCTGTAAATGGCGCGCAACATCCATCGTCATCGGCCGTGGCTCCTGCCTGAACCGACTGGCCGCGCGCTCCGCAAAATGTGCAAACAACAATGGTATATCCGCCCGACGATCACGAAGCGGCGGTATCGTCAGCGTGACAACATTGAGGCGGTAATAAAGATCTTCACGAAAGTCGCCGCGCTGGCCCGGATCGCCCAGATTAACCTTGGCGGCAGCCACAACACGTAGATCGACCGGGCGCACCTCATTGGTACCCAAGGGCGTCACTTCCCGCATTTCCAGCACACGCAGCATTCTGACTTGCGTTGACGTGGGCATGCTCTCGATTTCATCGAGAAACAACGTGCCCCCGCTGGAATGCTCGATCCGTCCGACACGCCGCTTTTGCGCCCCGGTAAAGGCCCCTGTTTCGTGACCAAACAGCTCGCTTTCAATAACACTTTCGGGCAATGTGCCGCAGTTCAGAGCCACAAAATTGCCTTTCGCCCGGCGGCTCAAGCTATGCAGCAAACTTGCAACCACTTCCTTGCCGCTGCCCGTCTCCCCCGTCACCAGCACGTCCACATCGGTGTCAGCAATTTGCCGCAATGTCCGGCGCAAACGCTCCATCGCCGGAGTCTGGCCAATCAGCGGCAATCCTTCCTGCGCATCATCTGCTGCCTGCCGCAGCCGACGGTTTTCCAGCACCAGACGGCGTTTTTCAGCGGCGCGATGCACGCTTTGACTGAGCCGATCTGTCGCAAACGGCTTGGTGATAAAATCGTAAGCGCCATTCTTAATCGCCGCCACCGCCATGGCAATATCACCATGGCCTGTTACCAGAATCACCGGAAGATCCGCATCCATGGCATGCACGCGGTGAAACACCTCGAGACCGTCAATATCCGGCATGCGAATATCCGAGACAACAACCCCGTCGAAATCAATAGAGATAACTCTTAAAGCCTCAACCGGCGATGAAAATGCCATGACATCGAAACCCGCCAGCTCCAATGTCTGCCGTGTGGCCCGTAAAAGATCCTGATCGTTATCAATCAAAATAACGCGCGCTGGTGTGTTCATGTCTCGGCTCGCAACAAATGAATGGTGAAGGTCGTGCCACGGTCATTGCTGTCCACCAGCAAGCGCCCACCGTAATCACTGATGATATCGCGGGAAATAACCAATCCTAGCCCAAGCCCCTTCTCTTTCGATGTCGAGAATGGTGTAAACAACACAGGGCGTATGACTGCTGGAATACCAGGACCATTGTCTTTCACCGTCACAATGATTTCGCCGCCAGAGGCCGCCGCCGATACATCCACGCGGGCATCCGGTGTCTCATCCAGCGCTTCCAGCGCGTTTTGAAAGAGGTTAATCAGGACCTGTTCCAGCCGGATACGATTTCCCTTCACAACTAAAGTGTCGGGCAAGGCCTGAATTTTCAAAGCGTCAAGCCGCCCCGCAAAACGGCTGCGCAGCAAAACCACAGCGCCGTCAATCGCATCTCGCAGCACCACCGGTTCGGGTGCGGTGCGTCCCTTGCGGGCAAACGCTTTCAACTCATCGGTAATCGTACCAATGCGCACCGTGAGTGCGGCAATCGAGGTGAGGTTTTCGTTGACAATCTCGGCCTGCTTGCGCTGCAAAAAAACCAGAGAATTTTCGGCAAAGGCTCGAATGGTCGCAACCGGTTGGTTGATCTCATGGGCGACACCCGCAGCAACCTGGCCCAGAATGGCAAGGCGATTGGCCGCCACCAACTCCTGTTGCACAATTTGCAGCCTTCCTTCTGTTTCCTTGTGCCCCGCAATTTCCGCTTCCAGCCTGTCACGGGCGCGCAGCAAATCATTGGTGCGCTCGTCCACACGGCGCTCCAATTCCAATTGATTGGTTTGTGCCAGAGCCAAGCGGATGGCACCCGCTTGTCGCCACCACAAGATCAGCGCACACATCAGAAAAAATGGAACTAGAACGGTGACAACAACCAGACGAAATTCGCGCACTGTCGCCGCAATTGCGGCGTCAATCGGCACCAGATAATTCAATTGCCAGGTTGTCGTGGGCACCGGCATCGAAATATACAGGTAACGCGCTGGCACATCGCCGGGCAACACCGCCCGCACAAGCATTAACCCCGGTCGAATCGGTTCGGCATGATTAAACGGCAAGGATGCCAACGGCGCATCGCCAAATTGCAGACTGGCGCGAATGTCTTCAATATCATTAGGCAGCAATGTCGAAAGCGTCATAAACCGCCACGAAGGAATACTGGAAACCAGCACAACGCCACGTGTATCTGTGACAAAAGCGGCGCGCGACGCCTCCCGCCAATCGCTTTCCAGCTGGTCAAATTCTGCTTTGACCACAACCACCCCCATCGGCGCATCCGCTGACCCAACCCGGCGAGAGATGTAAAGCCCAGGACGCTTGCTCACACTTCCGAGCGCGAAATGCTCAGCGGTTCCACTGCTCATCGATCCCTTGAAATAATCCCGGAAGGAATAATCAACACCGACAAAACTTGTCGGTTCGCGCCAGTTGCTGGAGGCAATAGCCGGTCCATCAGCATTGGTGACATAGAGCACAGAAACCCCGATGGCACCCACGAGACGCTCCAGCTTGTCGTCCAACCGCGCAATCGCAGCCGGGCTTTTCTGGGATAACGCATCCAGAACCTGCTGATCTTCGGCCAGAAGCAGGGGTAAAGAGCGTGGCCTCTCGAGCACCGCCCGCAGAAACGCCACCTTCAGCCCTGCACTTGTGCGCGCCTGATCTTCCGTCTCGCGCATGGCGGCATCGCGGCCATAAATACCTGCACCATAGAGGCCGACTGCTATTGTGCCCATGGCCAGAAGGACCAGCAGCAGCCAAACGCCCTTTGGTCGCATTGGCTGAGCCTTAATATTCCCGGCATTGTGTTTCCCAATAGCGACCATCGGCAACTTTGTGCACTTTTCCAGCCAGATTTCAACTCATTGTCCGGCAATCCGCACACAATTCCCGCACCCTCGTGAACGAAATGGGGAATCTTTGTGTCATTTCAGTGATTTCCCGCCACGATCACCATTTGGCACGATGTTTGCTTAGAATGTCCAAACATCTGCGTTGATGTTGATATCTTGCATATGCCCCGGGAGGCCGATTCGTTCGGTTGGGGCACATACGGAGGGTCCGATGCATATAGACACGTCCGCTGCCCCAACAGGCGGCAAGCTACCCTTTTACCGCCACCTCTATTTTCAGGTTGTGGTTGCCATCATCGCCGGCATTCTGCTCGGCCATTATTACCCATCCTACGGCGAGGCCCTCAAGCCTTTGGGCGATGCTTTTATCAAGCTCGTTAAAATGGTGATCGCGCCGGTTATCTTCCTCACCGTTGCCACCGGCATTGCCGGAATGAGCGACCTGAAGAAGGTTGGCCGCGTTGCCGGCAAAGCCATGATTTACTTTCTTGCGTTTTCCACGCTGGCGCTGGTCATCGGCATGATTGTTTCCAACGTGCTGCAACCCGGCACGGGCATGCACATCAATCCAGCCACGCTCGATACCAAGGCCGTTGCATCCTATGCGCAGCAAGCCCATGATTCGACCATCACTGGCTTTTTGATGAATATTATTCCCGATACCATCGTCGGGGCCTTCGCCAAGGGCGATATTCTGCAGGTGCTGTTCTTCTCGGTGCTGTTCGGCATCTCGCTGGCCATCGTTGGCGATAAGGCAACCCCGGTTGTGAACTTCCTGCATGCCCTGACTGCTCCGGTGTTCAAGCTGGTTGGGATCTTGATGAAGGCGGCCCCAATTGGCGCTTTCGGTGCCATGGCTTTCACCATTGGCAAATACGGCATTGGCTCCATTGCCAATCTCGCCTATCTCATCGGCACGTTCTACATCACGTCGCTGTTGTTCGTGTTGCTGGTGCTGGGTGCAGTTGCCCGCTACAATCGCTTCTCCATTCTCGCCTTGCTGCGTTACATCAAGGAAGAACTGCTGCTGGTTTTGGGAACCTCCTCCTCCGAGGCTGCGCTCCCCGGCTTGATGGCAAAGATGGAGCGTGCTGGCTGCAAGCGCTCTGTCGTTGGCCTCGTCATTCCGACAGGCTATTCCTTCAACCTTGACGGCACCAACATTTACATGACGCTGGCTGCCCTGTTTATTGCACAAGCCACAGACATCCATCTGTCGCTTGGCGATCAGGTTCTGCTGCTGCTCGTGGCCATGCTGAGCTCCAAGGGTGCCGCTGGCATCACCGGCGCGGGCTTCATCACTCTGGCTGCCACACTGTCGGTCGTTCCTTCGGTTCCTGTCGCTGGTATGGCACTCATCCTCGGTATCGACCGCTTCATGTCGGAGTGCCGCGCGCTGACCAACCTGGTGGGCAACGCCGTCGCTACCGTGGTTGTTGCCCGCTGGGAAAATGAGTTGGATGTTGAAAAATTCAACGCCGCCATGGCTGGCCAATTGCCGGAAGAAGTGGACGTGGACGCTCTGAGCGCAACACCCGTTGCCGCTTAACAACTGCTGTCCATGAGAAGCCCCGAACGCCCCGGCCGATCGCCGGGGCGTTTTTTATTGCCCGATCAAACGCCGTAAAGTGCAAGCAGCAAAGGGTCCACGCCGAAGAGCACTTCGTGAAACGCAAACAGCAGTGATCCTGTGCCAATCACAGTGACGATCAGTGAAAAGGCCACGGCCCAATCCCATCTGAATCGGTTGCGGCCGGAAAAGATTGCCAAAAACGGAAAAATTGAAGTGGCCGCTATAACATCGGACCATTGCGCACCATGACGACGACGCCCGCGGCGCTCCAGAATAAAAATACCCATCATTGCAAAAACCGAAAAGCCACCGAATAAAATCAAGCCCTTCCATTCCCCATTGGGGAAAATATGACCGAAGGCCCAAAGAAAGAAGCCCCAGAGCACCGGATGTCGGGTCACCGCCACAATCGCACCGACCTTACCCCTGCCGCGAAAACTGATGGATGCCGGATTGGGACTGAGCAGCCCGCAAATCACCAAAAACAATCCGATCGGCGTGAGGATCAATGTCACCCAAGCCTGCCAAGGGTGATCCATCCAAAGAGCAGCATCATCTGCCGTTCTAAACGCTGCAAAGAGCCAGACGAGAGACGCCAGCGACAGGATGGAATAGCCAATCATATAGGTCCTGCGACCAAAGCGATTGATGAGGCTTTGACGCAACGCTCTAAAAGAAGGCAGCGAATGCGTGAGAAGAAAGACGAGGAAAGCGAGGAGAAATTGAGCCATGGATGAATGCCGTGTTGGTGGAGGGCCTATGTCCAGCTCTAACATCGCCCCCGGCAAAAACCTAGCGACCTTACCGTTCAACATCACGACATCTAGAGTCTGTCTTTTCGGGAAACCCGGGCTCCACTTTTCCCTGACAAACTCTAGTCGCCAACGAAAACAAAACGCCGGATCAAAAGAACCGGCGTTTTCATCATCAAGCGTTCAGCACGTACTGTTTATTCGCGCTCGCCTGTCAGGTTCAGCAGCAGTTGAAAGATGTTGACGAAATTCAGGTAAAGCGACAAAGCCCCAAACACCGCCAGCTTCTGCCGGGATTCCTGGTCAAAATTCTCAGCGTATTGCTCCTTGATCGACTGTGTGTCCCAAGCCGTCAGGCCAACGAACACGACAATGCCAATCACTGAGACAGCAAACTGCACCGCCGAAGAACCAAGGAAGATGTTCGCAATGGAGGCGATCATAATCCCGACCAGGCCCATCATCAGGAAGGAGCCAAACTTCGACAAATCACGCTTGGTTGTGTAGCCATAAAGGCTCATGGCACCAAACATCGTGGCCGAGATGAAGAACGTCCGGGCAATGCTTGCGCCGGTGAACTGCAAAAAGACCGCGCCCATGGACAGTCCCATTACCGCGCAAAACGCCCAAAAGGCCATTTGCGCCGCACTGGCCGACATGGCATGCAGTCGGAAAGAGAAGAAAAACACAAATGCAAGCGGGGCCAGCATCACCACCCATTTCAACGGCGACTGGAAGATCGGTACATAGAGTGCAGGCGTCGAGCCCACAATATAGGCCACCAGTCCGGTGATCACCAAACCAGCCCCCATGTAATTGTAAACGCGCAGCATATGCTGGCGCAATCCGTGATCCAGCGCTGCCGCATGGGCTGTTACACCCGGCTGATAGGGCCTGTTCAAAGGTTCCATTGATGTAAACTCCTCTTGTTCGGTTACCAGTCGACAGCTCAAGACCTGCCGACCGAAATTTCTGACTTGGCTCAGTAGAGCGTTTTTGCAAGGCGGCCTGCCGCTTCCGTCAACTCATCAGAGTTGCCGCCCTCAGACACCAATGCATATGCCGCTTCGCCGATCTGCCAATAAGCGGCCACCGCTTTGCCCGAATGGGCAAGGGTCACGCGCTGCACGGCGAAGGTCCCCGTCTTGGCGGCGTAGAGAGTCATTTCTTCGCCGTTACGCGGCTTCACCGCGATCTCAACGCTTGAACCGAAGGAGGATGGGAAGATCTGGCTATCCAGCAGCGTCCAATTCGGTGGAAAGGCTGGCAAGGCGATACCTGTCGCCTCACGCACATCGTCCATCGCAAAGGGTGTCGCGCCGGGATGGACTTTCTCCCGCACAAGCGTTGTTGCATGGGCTAGCATGGCCTCTCGCACAAACGTTGGTGTCGGCACCGATGCCACCACAGGCGTTACCGCGAACGGATTCACCACGGAATGTGCCACCCAACCCAAGGATACAAAGGCCGCGATCACCGCTGCACGACGTAACAACACTATGCGACCACGGTTTCGCAGCGCTTGCTCCAGCACTCTCGCCGAATTGCGCGTACGGCCTCTGCCGATCGGCTCCATGGTGCGCATGGCCAGACGAAGCTCATCGCGCACCCGCAAATCCGCCATAACCCGCGCCGCCATCTCCGGGGTTTGTGAAAGATAGGCTTCCACCTCGATACGCCGTTGCGGCAACAGTTGCTCATCGAGATAGGCATGAATGTCTACCTCACCAATGGGATCAGGATGCTGTGTCATCAGAACCTCCAACGAGTACCTGTCAGGTTCAGATTGAACCAGACAGACCCTCGATTCTTATGTTTTCGTTTGTCTTTTCGGGAAAACCG
>DNPN01000006.1:32235-35632 GCA_003501385.1 Rhizobium sp.
TTTCGTTTGTCTTTTCGGGAAAACCGGGGTCCACTTTTCCCTGACCAACTCTAGGCGCAGCTTTGGCGTTGCCGCCTGCCCGTTTTCAAAATCACGCAACCGTGCCCTTGCCCGTGATAGCCGCGACATCAAGGTGCCGACGGGAATACCCAACACATCGGCGGCCTCCTGATAGCTAAATTCCTCAATCGCCACCAAATGCAGCGCCTGCCGCTGATCTTCCGGCAGCATGGAAAAGGCTGCGCGCAATTGCGCCAGCCGCACGACTTGCTCTTGACCACTTTCGACAACCGAATCCGCAAGTTCAGCCGCCAAAGCATCGCGGCGGGCACCGGACTTCTTGCGGCGAACCTGATCGATGTGGGTGTTGTGCAAAATTGCAAACAGCCAGCGACGAAGATTTCCATCCCGATGAAAGCTGTTGTGCCGCTCATAGGCACGCACCAGTGCATCGTTGACCAGATCTTCGGCATCGTCCGCATCACGCACAAGCGACATGGCGTAACGCCTGAGCGCCGCCAGCTGTCCAATCACGTCAAAGGGGCCATTTTTTTTGTTCATACGCCATATACGCATCTGCCATCGACCTTATTCCACAGCGCCATCATTTTTTTTTGCACCTGCGACAGCGCATCAGAAAAGCTCCCAAAAGAGGGGGTGCGACAATTTGATTATAGGCAATAGCTGTCTCAAAAAACTCGTGTTTTCATAGGAATTCCTTTCGCATCTGCGAAGACGTATATGAGCCTAAGCTACCGAAGTACCGATGCTTTTTGCCAAAACTGTTGCAGCAATGAAGTTGTAAAATGGCTCCAGAGGTACAAGCATGACTGTATATTAGCGACACTGCCTGCGACAAAACGCGCATTTATTCTTTTTAAAAAAAGGCTAATCCGCAAGCATGCGCTTGATGTGAGTCAAACTAATGAAAAAAATTCCTGTACTGCCCATTCTGATGCTTGCACCGCTGTTGTTGCTTTCGAGCTGCAACCTCGTTGTGATGTCGCCGTCTGGTGATATCGCAACGCAGCAACGCGATCTGATCGTATTCGCCACCGTTCTGATGCTTCTGATCATTGTTCCGGTGATTTTTCTGACATTGTTGTTTGCCTGGCGTTACCGCGCATCCAACAAGTCCGCCACCTATCTGCCAGAATGGCACCACTCCACCAAGATTGAGCTTGTGGTGTGGTCGGCTCCGATTGCCATCATTCTGGTTCTTGCAACTGTGACGTGGATTTCGACCCACAAGCTGGATCCATACCGTCCGCTTGACCGTATCGATGCGCAGCGTGCTCTTCCGGCCGATGTGAAACACCTGAAGGTTCAGGTTGTGGCGATGGATTGGAAGTGGCTGTTTGTCTATCCTGATCTTGGCATTGCGACCGTCAACGAATTGGCCGCCCCTGTGGATGTCCCTGTGGATTTCCAGATCACGGCGCAGTCGGTGATGAACTCCTTCTACATCCCCGCCCTCGCCGGTCAGATCTACGCCATGCCAGGCATGCAGACTCAACTTCACGGCGTTATCAACAAGCCGGGCGTTTATGAAGGCTTTTCCGCCAACTATTCCGGCGCTGGATTCTCCAACATGCGCTTCAAGTTCCATGGCCTCAGCCAGAAGGATTTTGATAGCTGGGTTGCTCAGGTCAAGACAAACGGCACGGCGCTCAATCCAGACACGTACATGAAGCTGGAAAAGCCGAGCGAGAAAGAACCTGTCCGCTATTACGCTTCCGCAGAAAAGAACCTCTTCAACAAGGTGGTTAATCTGTGCGTCGACCCCAATAAGATGTGTGTCGATAACATGATGCATATCGACATGATGGGCGGAGCTGGTAAAGAGAGCGCCGAAAATCGGGACAAGCTGAAGTACGACGATCGTGGCGTTGATTTGAGCGTCAGCCCATCCCACGGCACCGAGCAGCATTCGGAAATCAAGACGGATGCAATGCCGGTATCCTCCACCAGCGCGGCGAATACATCCACCATGCCTATGAACCATACCATGCCGGGAATGAACATGCCCGACAGCGTTAAAGACGCGGCAGCGACGGATCAGCCGAAAGGCTGATCCCCATTGACACCGCATTCAACTCAACGGGGCTTCCCATGTTTTCAAACCCAGACATCATGAAGTTCATCTTCGGGCGTTTGACCTTAGAGTCGATCCCGTATCACGAACCTATTCTTGTGGTGACATTCATCGCTGTCGCCCTTGGCGGCGCTGTCGTTCTTGGCGCGCTGACCTACTTCCGTCTTTGGGGCTACCTCTGGTCCGAATGGTTCACCAGCGTAGACCACAAGAAAATCGGTATCATGTATATGATACTTGCCATCATCATGCTGCTGCGCGGCTTTGCCGATGCGTTGATGATGCGCGTTCAGCAGGCCATGGCCTTCAATGGCAATCCGGGCTTCTTCCCGCCCCATCACTATGACCAGATTTTCACGGCTCATGGCGTGATCATGATCTTCTTCGTGGCGATGCCTTTTGTAACCGGGCTGATGAACTTTGTCGTGCCGCTGCAAATCGGCGCTCGCGACGTATCCTTCCCCTTCCTGAACAATTTCTCGTTCTGGATGACGGTCGCCGGTGCGATTGTGGTGATGATTTCGCTATTTGTTGGCGAATTCGCCCGCACAGGCTGGTTGGCTTATCCACCACTGTCCGGTGGTGACTATAGCCCCGGAGTGGGGGTCGATTATTACATCTGGGGTCTTCAGGTGGCAGGCGTTGGGACGACGCTCTCCGGTATCAACCTGATTGCAACCATCGTGAAGATGCGCGCTCCCGGCATGACCTTTATGAAAATGCCGATTTTCACCTGGACTGCGCTCTGCACCAACGTGCTGATCGTGGCCTCCTTCCCGATCCTGACCGCAACGCTTGCGCTGCTCTCGCTGGATCGCTATTTCGGCATGAACTTCTTCACAAACGATCTCGGCGGAAACCCGATGATGTATGTGAACATGATCTGGATCTGGGGCCACCCGGAAGTATACATTCTGGTCATTCCGGTGTTCGGCGTGTTCTCTGAAGTCGTGGCTGCATTTTCTGGCAAGCGTCTGTTTGGCTACACCTCCATGGTTTATGCAACATGCAGCATCATGTTGTTGTCTTACCTCGTGTGGCTGCACCACTTCTTCACCATGGGTTCTGGCGCTAGCGTCAACTCCTTCTTTGGTATCACCACCATGATCATTTCCGTGCCAACCGGTGCGAAAATCTTCAACTGGTTGTTTACAATGTATCGTGGCCGTATCCGGTTCGAAGTGCCTATGCTTTGGACAATGGGCTTCATGATCACATTCGTGATTGGCGGGATGACGGGCGTTTTGCTGGCTGTGCCTCCAGCAGACTTCGTTCTTCACAACTCGCTGTTCCTGATCGCCC
>DNPN01000006.1:35884-39435 GCA_003501385.1 Rhizobium sp.
CGCTGTTCCTGATCGCCCACTTCCATAACGTGATCATCGGCGGCGTGGTGTTCGGTGTGTTCGCAGGCATCAACTTCTGGTTCCCAAAAGCATTCGGCTTCAAGCTCGACGCCTTCTGGGGCAAGATGTCATTCTGGTTCTGGTTTGTCGGCTTCTACTTTGCTTTCATGCCGCTCTACGTGCTTGGTCTTATGGGCGTTACTCGCCGCATGAGCGAGTTCGATGACCCATCACTCCAAATCTGGTTCCAGATTGCCGCTTTCGGTGCTGTTCTGATTGCCGCTGGCATTGGTTCGTTCATCGTGCAGATCGGCGTCAGCATCAAGAACCGTGAAAAGCTGCGTGACCTGACCGGCGACCCATGGAACGGCCGCACATTGGAATGGTCGACATCGTCGCCACCACCCGCTTACAACTTCGCCTTCACGCCCGTGGTTCACGACCCCGATGCGTGGGACGACATGAAGAAGCGCGGTTATCACCGTCCTCTGTTGGGCTTCCGCCCGATCCACATGCCGAAGAATACCGGCACTGGCGTTATTCTGTCAGGCTTGAGCATCGCCTTTGCCTTCGGAATGATCTGGTACATGTGGTGGCTTGCGATTGTCTCGTTTGTTGCAATCGTTGCGGTCGCGATCGGTCACACGTTCAACTACAACCGTGATTTTTACATCTCTGCGGAAGAAGTGGTGAATACCGAAGCCACACGCACCGCCCTTCTGAGCAATAAGGGGTGATCTGATGGATCCGAGAAGTTATAAGGCGGAAACGCCGGAATTCTACCTCACAGAGGACCATCATCCAGAAAGCAGCAC
The DNA here is from genome assembly GCA_003501385.1 of Rhizobium sp. Lineage (GTDB taxonomy): Bacteria > Pseudomonadota > Alphaproteobacteria > Rhizobiales > Rhizobiaceae > Allorhizobium. The sequence goes on from DNPN01000006.1 coordinate 36,700, forward strand.
GAACCTCGGGTTCTGGCTGTATCTGATGAGCGACTGCCTCATCTTTGCAATGTTGTTTGCAACCTATGCCGTGCTCGGTCGCAATTATGCGGCCGGCCCATCGCCCGCCGATCTGTTCGACCTGAAGATCGTCGCCTTCAACACAGCCATGCTGCTGTTCTCGTCCATCACCTATGGCTTCGCCATGCTGTCGATGGAAAAGAACAACAAGTCCGCAACCTTGACCTGGCTTGCTATCACCGGTTTGTTTGGTGCCGTGTTCATCTATCTCGAGCTTTATGAGTTCGTGCATTTGATCCACGAGGGTGCTGGTCCAGGCCGCAGCGCGTTCCTCTCGGCCTTTTTCACCCTGGTTGGTACGCACGGTCTGCACGTTACCTTTGGTATCATCTGGCTTGTGACGCTGATGACTCAGGTCAAGAAGCATGGCCTGAATGAAGCGAACCAGCGCCGCCTGATGTGCCTTTCCATGTTCTGGCACTTCCTCGACGTGGTCTGGATTGGCGTCTTTTCCTACGTTTACCTGCTGGGAGTCATCGGATGAGCCAGAATTCTCACGCTCACGACCATGGTCACGGTCATCACCACGGTGGCCACCAGGCGAGCCATGGCAGCTACAAGAGCTATATGACCGGCTTTATCCTGTCGGTGATCCTCACAGCCATCCCGTTCTGGATGGTTATGACGGGCGCGATTGAAAACAAGGCGCTCCTTGCAGGAGCGGTCATGGCTATTGGCGCGGTGCAAATCGTTGTCCACATGGTGTACTTCCTGCACATGAACACCAAGTCTGAAGGCGGCTGGACGATTATGGCCTTGATCTTCACGATCATCATCGTTGTTATCGCCCTATCGGGTTCACTCTGGGTTATGCATCATTTGAATACCAACATGATGCCGATGGGTGCCGAAACAATGCGAAACATGCCCTAACAATGACATCTGCTTGGACGGCGCACAAAGCGTCGCCCAAGCATTTTGCAGGATGCAAATTCATGACAGACGCCAAGCCCCCTCGCCAAAGCACAACGCGCACCGTTGTTCTGTCATCATTCCTGCTTCTGGCCTGCGCATGTTTTATCGCGCTTGGGGTCTGGCAGATTGAGCGGTTAGGGTGGAAACAAGATCTGATTGCCCGTGTTGATACCCGCGTGAACGCCGCACCGATTTCGGTACCGTCGAAAGCACAATGGTCTAAAATCAATCGTCGGGATGATGAGTATCTGCATGTTTCAGTCTCCGGAGTGTTTGATAACACAAAAGAAACTTACGTCTACGCATCGACTGAGTTAGGGCCGGGTTACTGGGTTTTAACGCCACTGTCTACGCCAGATGGCCAAATCATCCTGATCAATCGTGGCTTTGTTCCGCTCGATAGGAAAGACCCGTCGAGCCGCCAACAAGGCCAATTGGGTGGTCCAATCACAGTGACCGGCCTGTTGCGCATCAGCGAACCGGGCGGAACATTCTTGCGCACGAACGCACCTCAGTCTGATCGGTGGTATTCACGCGATGTCATTGCCATCGCCGCAAAACGCGACTTGCATGACGTCGCACCCTATTTCATCGATGCCGACAAAGCGACAACTGATGGTGGCTACCCGGTTGGCGGCCTCACCCAGGTAAAATTCCCCAATAGCCATCTTCAATATGCGATTACGTGGTTTGCAATGGCATTCATGAGCCTTGGTTTTCTGTGGTTTCTGCTGAAGTCAAAATCAGATTTTTAAGCGTGCAGTCCTGAGCATAATGCGGGACAGACAAGAGAGTTTTCCAAGGAAAAAGCAGCGCCCGGATTTCTCAAAATACAATCAAAACAAAGAATGATAGACTTTACCCAACTCAACGTGAACCCGACAAACTCTAAGCGTCGCTTGCCATAACTGTGCCCAAATTTTCTCAGTCTGTCTTTATATTGTTCGCACAATTCTTTTGACCGATACCCGTTTAAAGAAGGCGTTCTCTAATTTGAAGTGCAACAGTGATCCTGTCATGCGCTTCTGTGTCGCCAACTGCGAAGTTGAAACAAACAGCTATGGTCACAAGGTTCGCCTTAAGAAGGGCAAGCGCTGGCTATCTATCGATGGAGCCGTCGCTGCCGCCATGGCTGTTTTACGCGCCTCACTGGGCGGCTCTGCCGGTGTGGGCAGTGTGTATGATCATGACGATTGGGAAGAGGCGCTGGAGGCGTTTGGGTGATATGGTGATAGCGATGCAACCAATGGAGCAAAGACTGAGAGACGTGACGATTCGCATTTATTGCCGAGATAAGGACGGCAAAGTCGAAGATGGCTCACACGATTGCAGCCTGTCCGAATTCACGGGTTTCCTTCCATCAATCGGCGACACGATAGTCGATCCGGGCGTGTTGCAAGGACTGGATAGGCGTGAACCGGGAAACCGGGATGTTTGGAAGGTGGCTGATCGCATCTTCAATCCGCGCGATATGTCCGATTATGTCGTGCTTATCGTGGAAGTGCGGAAGGGAACCGAAGCAGACACTTGGCTTTGATCAATCAACATTTGGTTGACAAACACTCGCATATAATCCATATTTGGATTGTTAGTTTCGAGGTGGGAACGGCCTCCCCACGCACCCGCAAGGGTTAGTAGCCGAAAGGTGAAGAGATCTAGGACTTGGCACCCTCGCGAAAATAGAAAGCCTCGCTTTAACGCGGGGTTTTTTATTGTGTTGATATGAGATGGCCTTTCCTATAGCGTCGTACGATTAATCTG
>DNPN01000008.1 GCA_003501385.1 Rhizobium sp.
AATGTCTGCGCGGACATGAAGGTTCTTGGGTGCCTTAGAATCTTTTCGCAGATGGATAGGCATTTTCTGGATGAATACCAAACAATGTTTCTCCCTTTGGCAGGGCATGAGAAGCACCAGATTCTTTTGCTCAAGGCCCTTGCAGAATTGTGTGAAAACCGCTGTGGTGCTGCTCTTTGACGATGCTAAAGGGTCTTTTATTTGGCTGGATAATGGTCTTGAAACATCCGGCTCGATGACATGCGGGGCGCCTGCTCAATTTTCTCTGAACTGAAATTATCTTCCCCGCTTGCTGATTTTCAATGCAATACGATGCGCGTTTCATGAAGCCGTATTGACTTGCCTGTTTGGGCGCATTTATGCCGATAAAAAAAGTAATAACGTATTGCCAAGCAAAGCAATTATTTTTTCATTAATCTCGGCAAACCGACACAATCAACATGAAGACACCACTGCGCCGCAGTGGCTTGTTAGCAGGGAATGCTTTTGATACCGGATTTCAACGGGGAATTTGTATGTGGAACGTAGGAAGAAAAATTATCGTTAGTGGGGTGATGGAAAATTGTCTTCTTGTTGCCACTGCTGGCGCCGCGGATCTGCGCATTGGATACAAGGCCGCGCTCACTGCGGCTGACCCGCATGTGTTGAATGGTGCCAACCGTAATATCTGGAATCATGTCTATGAATCGCTCGTCTCCAGCGATGCCAATTTGCGTCCAAAACCTGGGTTGGCGTTGTCGTGGAAGCTGGTCAATCCAACCCTATGGGAATTCAGGTTACGGCCCAACGTCAAGTTTCATAACGGTGCGATCATGACTGCCGAGGATGTGAAGTATTAGTGGGCTTCAGTTGGCGGGACCGCGTACTTATCGTTCTTACCTGAAGGACGTCGATCGCGTCAGTGTGGCAGGTCCGCTTGCGATCAATATCAAAACCAAGCTGGTCGGTCCGACGTTGCCAGAAAATGTCGGTTTGCCATTATTCCACAATCGTTACACGATGTTTCCGAAGATGCTTTCGCCAATGGAAAATCGGCTATCGGTACCGGACCGTACAAGTTCGCAAGCTGGGAACACGGGCAGAGAATCAAGCTGATCAGGAATGCCGATTACTGGGTGGCAAAGAGTCGTGGGATACCGTGACGTTTCAGTTCACCCCGCGTGAGTCGGCACGTGCGGCGGCACTGCTGTCCGGTTCGGTGGATGTCATCAATGATGTGGCATCCGACATGGAGGCTTCATTCAAGGACTACACGCAGACCTCGGTCACGTCATATATCCTGATGTATTTGTCGCTGGACGAATCACGCGACAACTCTCCTTATATTAAAGGGCCAGATGGTAAGCCGCTGAGCGAAAATCCATTCAAGAAGCTGAAAGTACGCCAAGCCCTCATGGCATCCATCAATCGTGGTGGCATCATCAAGTTCCTGATGAAGAGCGATGCAACCGCGACCGACCAGCTTGTGCCGCCAGGTTTTTTTGGTTACGACAGCAGCGCCAAGCCTGCCGACACCGATCTGGTGAAAGCCCGTACCTTATTGGCCGAAGGTGGCTATCCAAAAGGCTTTCAGTTGGCCTTGCATTGCCCGAACAATCGCTTCGCCAACGACGCCAGACTATGCGAAGCGATTGGCCAGACATTGAGTCAGATTGGCATCAGGACTGATGTGGTGACCATGCCATTCTCGACCTACCTGACGCACCTGATTGGCGGCGGCCCCAATGGTGATCCTGAGTTTAACGCCGGGCTGGTAGGTACCGGTGCCGTGACGGGGGATTCACTGACATTGCTGACCTCACTGGTCCATGGCAACAACAAGTCATCCGGGTTCGGTGCCAATAATTTTGGCCGCTACAGCAATCCGGCGGTCGATGTACTGATCGGCAATGCGCTTTCTACCACCGATGAAAAAGACCGAGAGGGACTGCAAAGGAAGGCTGCGCAGACGGCCTTGCAGGAAGGGGCAATCATCCCGTTGTTGCATATCAATGTGACTTGGGCGATGAAGAATAATCTGACGATTTCTCCACGTGCCGACGGCTTCACCATGGCAACCGATATCCGCAGCAAATAACACCGTTTGGGCTGTCTTGTTCAAAGCAGCAATCGCTTGCCCCCCAGATATTGCTGACTCAATGCACCATGCGTTGGCGGCGGCCTTCAAGCGGCGAGAATTGCCAGGTGCCAGATTCCGGAGCGAACACTGCGCATTCTTCTGTGGTGCCGACACTGGTCCATGCCTGGTTGTATTGTGTCAGAGAGATAATCTTGACTTTTTCGAGTGCTTCGGCGGCGCATTGGGAAAGCGTCAGGTCAGACCAACATTCAAGGGAATGCATCTGCTCGGGATAGCTGGTTCCACCGATGCGCTCCCACCACTGGTGGACGAAGGACATGACATCGGCGTCGATATACAGTTGCGAGATGCCATGCAACGAATGCTGCATGTCGAACGGAACTGGCAACAAGGGGGGGATCAAGGCTTGCTCATCATCCAATAGCAAGTCGTTGGTGTCGGAGGCAAAGAAGCCGAGCGCCAGCATGAGCCGTCGCTCCGATTCGGGTACGGGCGCCATCACGCGTGCCAGGTCGATGCGCTCCAGCCGCTGGCGCTGCCAGCCGTCTATGCCCACTGCCGCGAGCCTTTGGCAGTAGATTTCAGCGTCGAGAGCCGACGCAAAAGTGAGCACGCCAAGCTGATCTTGCAGTTTCATGAAAAAGGTCTGATCGCGCTGCCCGGTCTCGGGATTGATGGCGACGGTGTGTACCAGGCCCCACAGCGGAAATATTGTATCGGTCGATGGCAAAAGCTGATCTCCCATGGTTTCGTATTTTTTATCGATGCAGGAAAAACGAACTTCGAAAGCAGGACAAGCAGGGTAGCAAGGCACCAATCGCAGTGCGGCGATGCTTATTGTGGGTGTCGAACGCGGGATCGATAGTTCCCTGAGGGCGAGAAAATCGGGGCGAGTAGTGCGGTCTGCTGGCGTATTCAGGATGCGTTGCCATTGGCGGTGCGGCAGCCATTTCCAGCCGTCTGAGCGACGCCAACGGTGTCGGCTATTTGGGCTTGCTCAGGCTGCCAGGCACGAGCGCTGCGAAGTGGATGCTTGTTCGAGCGAGGCGCAGGCGCGGCAATGCCGGGCCTGCATCAGGATCGGCGTATCCGATTTTTCTTCCAGAGCAACAAGACGGGCCACCAGGTTGATGATCGCTTCGTGTGCACGGTATAAATTCAGCGGATACACTGTGTAGTTGTAGCGGCGGCCCAGGGTCTCCCACGCCTCGG
>DNPN01000129.1:0-2592 GCA_003501385.1 Rhizobium sp.
TAGCCCTTGGCAGCGCCCGACCAACGAAAATACCAACGGGCTGATCCGCCAGTACCTGCCGAAGGGCATCGATCTCGGCATATTCTCCCAGAAAGACCTCGACAAAATCGCCGACAGTCTCAACAATCGACCACGACAAACCCTCGGATTTCGAACTCCGCTCGAAGCCTACCAAACTGAAATATCAAAGCAGCTTGTTGCACTTCAATCGTGAGACCGCCTCCATATAAATACGTTGTATCGCTGAAATTTGATTATCCGATGAATTTTTCAATATTAAACGAAATTTTAAGCCGCATATTGGTTACAATTTTAATGAATTATTTAATAGCATCGCGGCAAAACTGTAACTATCCTTTTCTGCATCCATGGCGGGCATATCTCCGCCTCGATATCCTTGCGCGTTTCTTAACTGAAGCAAGCACCTCTATAATTTAACGATTTCACGACGAGGACGTCTATTTATGTCTTTTTTATCGAACACCGGCATATTAAAAAAAATTATGTCTATACTCGTTCCACTCGCTATATTGGGAATTGGTGGAGCAGGTTACATTTCTTCCGAATATAAGCACACTGACACGTCGTATTCTGAATTTATTGAGCATGACAATATTGCTGCCGTTCAAATGGCACGTGCGTCAACCTTGATGCTTTCCATTGGCTATAATGCGTATCAGGCCATCAATGCTGATGGAAATGCCACGAATGTCCAAAAGATCATGGATGGCTATCAAGCCAATAAGCAAAGCTTCATAAGCCATCTTGAAACAGCAAAGTCGCTGATGCCTGGCAATGCCACAGGTTTGGAGAAGTTCATTGTACAAGCGAAAGACATTTTCGTATTGACTGATCAGGTCATGGACGCGACGAAAACGGGCAATATAGCTGCGAGCATAGCCATCATGGCCAAGGCAGCCCCTCTGATCGACACCTGGTGGAGTGAGTCACGCGACTGGAATGACGCCAACCTGAGCAAGATGAAAGTCGGGAGTGACGCGCTGACTGATCAGACGAACAGAACGATCATATCGTCTCTGGTCACCGTGGGTGTGCTCTTTCTTATAGGCATTATCGCCACACTCTATGTGACACTGCGTGGTATTTCTGGACCAATTACGCAGCTTTGCGCCCGAATGAGCACTCTGGCCGACGGTGACATCGGAGAGGATATCAGCGGCAAGGACCGTTGGGATGAAGTGGGGCAAATGGCCAAGGCTGTTTCCGTTTTCAGGGACAATGCCATTGAACGTATCCGCCTGACACAGGAAACAGAGGCCAACCGCAACCTCTCTGAATCAGAGCGACTGGAGCGTGAAGCGCAACGCGCCAGGGACGCGGCAGATGTTCAGTTTGCTGTCGATCATCTGGCCAATGCCCTGACGTCGCTGTCTGAAGGCGATCTCTCCTTCCGCATCGCGCACCCCTTCACCGACTCGCTCGATAGTGTGCGCGCCAATTTCAACGCCTCGGTGGAAAAATTGCAGCAGGCCCTCATCGGCGTGATGCAGAACGCCCGCATCATTGATGCAGGTGCCAACGAAATCAAATCCTCAGCCGACGATCTTGCAAAGCGCACAGAACAACAAGCCGCTGCTGTGGAAGAAACGGCCGCAGCACTGGAAGAAATCACGACCACCGTGAAAGATAGCACCAAACGTGCGCAGGAAGCGGGCATGCTGGTGGCAAAAACCAAAGCTGGCGCAGAGCAATCGGGGGACGTTGTACGCCGCGCCGTGATTGCGATGGAGCAGATCGAAAAATCCTCCAGCGAGATTTCCAACATCATTACCGTGATTGACGAAATCGCGTTCCAGACCAATCTGCTGGCACTGAATGCCGGTGTGGAAGCGGCGCGAGCAGGCGAGGCTGGCAAGGGCTTTGCGGTGGTGGCACAGGAAGTGCGCGAATTGGCCCAGCGCTCTGCCAATGCGGCCAAGGATATCAAAGCCTTGATCAACGCTTCCAACGCTCAGGTTCAATCCGGCGTGGAGCTGGTTGGCGAAACAGGCAAAGCGCTGGAAACCATCGTGTCGGAAGTGCAGGACATCAATCGGCATGTGAGCGCTATTGTGGAAGCGGCCCATGAACAATCCAGCGGATTGCAGCAGATCAACACGGCCGTGAACCAGATGGATCAGGACACCCAGAAAAATGCGGCTATGGTGGAAGAGTCCACCGCTGCCAGCCATGGTCTGGCAAGAGAAGTCGCCTCAATGAACGAGCTTCTATCTCAGTTCAAATTGTCGGGTAGCCAGCCCATTGACCGGCCACGTCCAGTTCGCTCTTCGGAGGCACCCGTTGCGTCTCCCGCACGCGCCCTTGGCCGCAAGATCGCCAGCGCCTTCTCCGGCAAGGACCGGGCAATGGCCACAGCAGCCAATGCGTCCTGGCAGGAGTTTTGACAAGCCGGATTGTGATATGCGTTTAGCCGATAAGCCGGTGAAGCCTGCTTCTCCGGCTTATCGAGAGTCTGTCAGGTTCAGATCGAACCAGACAGACTCTCGCTTTTCATATTTTCGTTTGTCTTCGCGGGAAAATCGGATTCCACTTTTCCCGGACAAACTCTAAAGCGTGTCGCAGTGAATAGGA
>DNPN01000129.1:2922-23070 GCA_003501385.1 Rhizobium sp.
ACAATGAAACGCGACATGCTTTAGGATTATACAATTCTATCAGGCCGCCAAAAAACCTTCAATTGCTGTCACAAACTGCTCACCTGCGTCTTCCAGCGCACCGGAATTGTCGATGGTGATCACATGGTAATCGCCGATAATTTCCAGCGAGCTGCGCTCCAGCCGGCGCAGGATTTCCTCGCGATTTTCTCGGCCCCGTGCCTCCAGCCGGTCAGCCAGAACCTCTGGCCGAGCGGTGATGTTGACCACCACCACCCGCGGAAACGCCTGCAAAAACGTCGGCAAGACTGAGCGTGATCCATTGGCAATCACCACACCGCCACGGGCGATCCAACCGCAAGCCTCGTGCGGGATGCCATAGCTCAAACCATGGGCTTCCCAATCCACGGCAAAGCGGCCTTCAGCCTTGAGATCATCAAATTCGGAAGGTGTTGCGGCGCTATGGTCTTCACCGCCTGCGTTAGCGGGACGGGTGATGACGCGCTGCACGAAATGCACATCCGGGCAGTCGGAAAAATGCTGTTTTGCATAGGCAATCAGGCTGTCCTTGCCAGCCCCACTGGGGCCAACCACAACAATCATCCGACCTTTGGCTGTCATTGGTTCGGAACTGACAGACACGATTGCCATCACGCCACCCTGCTTCCCTGCCGCCAAACGGAGCGCACCACAGGTACGCCGCCTGCGGCGTGTTCCTTTTGGCGCAATTCCGAACGGAAAACCGCATTACACTTTTCCTGGAATTGCGTGGGATCTCTGCGCACCCGCACCAGATCGGCGCGAAGGCCAAGGGCAATCCGGCCGCGATCATCAAGGCTTACCGTGCGGGCCGGGGTTGCTGTGACCATGCTCAAGGCCTGCGGCAGGCTGATATTCTCATAGCGGTCTGCCAACACGAAAGGTGCATGCAAAAGGCTGAGTGGAATATAGTCAGAGGACAGAACATCCAGCACGCCGCGCTCGGCCAGATCAGTGGCGGCGATATTGCCCGAATGCGAGCCGCCGCGCACCACATTGGGCGCGCCCATCAGCACGCTCATGCCCGCCTTATGGGAGGCATCGGCAGCGTCCAGACTGGTGGGGAATTCGGCCAGCTTCACGCCATGGCCCTTGGCCTCTTCCACGTGCGCCAGCGTTGCATCATCATGGCTTGCCACGGTGATGCCGCGTGCGGCGCAGATGTCGGCAAGCGTATCACGGTGCATGGAAGAATAGCGGCTGGACAAGGCCAGACGGTTTTCAACAAAGCGGGCGAATTGCTCATCGGTCAGGCCGCGCTTGGTTTTGTAATAGAGCGTATATTGCTCCATGGTTTGAAACTGGCGCTGGCCCGGAGAATGGTCCATCAGCGACACCAGCCGCACATGCGGGTCTTCGCGGAAATCCTCGAAATGTTGCAGCACGTTTTCTGATGCCACTTCGCAGCGCAGGTGAATCAGGTGTTCGGCGCGCAGGCGGTCATCTTTTTCGGCGGCTTGAATGGCATCGGCCATATCGCGCATTTCGCCATGCTCAAAACCACCGTCTTCATCGGAGCCCATGCGCAGACAATCAAACACCGTGGTAATGCCGGAGGTGACGATCTGGGCATCATAGGCCTGAATGGCGGCTGTCTTGTTCCAGCGCACGCCAGGGCGCGGCGAATAGTGGGATTCGAGATGGTCGGTGTGCAGCTCCACTAAGCCGGGGATCAGGTAATCGCCGCCAAAATCTTCACCGACGCGGCTGGCACCTTCCGAAATTTCAGCAATCACGCCATCGCGCACCACAACAGTGCTGTTGGGTAAAAGGCGATCTTCAAGCACCACGGCGGCATTGGAAAAGACTGTTTCAATCGACATCGGACATCCTTTATGCCGCGCGCAGCGGCAACCAGCTCAATACGGTAAAGGGCGCGCCCCGGCTTTCCTCGACAAACAAGCCAAGGCCGGAAACGGGCAGCGCCCGGTGGGTGAAATCTGCAAACACAGTCTCAAGGGCGTCACGCATGGCCGGGCTTTGTGCCGCGTCCACCGGGCCAGTCAGCGTCATGTGAAACCGGAACTCTTCCATCACATAAGGATAGCCCCATTGTTCCAGCAATTGCCGCTGACGCTCGGACAATCTTTCCGGCTTGCGGCGCAGGATGTCGGCCTCTGACAAAGGCGCACGGAAGGGCTCGAAATGCTGCACAACAGCGGCGGTAAAATCCTGCAATGGCTGATAGACCTGATCTGGCACCACCGCGAAAAACGGGCCGAGCTGGCCAACGGCAACATTGGGAATGTCAAAGGCTGCGGTGCTTGCGCAAAAGTTCTGAAATGCTGCCATCAGGCTTTCTTGCGTTTCGCCGTCTTTGAGGCTGAACGGGGCTTTAAGCGTGGCGTGAAAACCATAGCGGCTCGGCTCTGCGGTCAGAGCGATGATGTCGTCATTTGAAAAACCCGGCACCGGGTGCTGCTCCAAAACCTCATCGCCAAAGGCGTCGCGGCCCAACCAACGGCTGGCGGCAACGGTAAACTCATGCCCTTGAGGCGGTGTGAAATAGAGGGCGTAACGCAAGATAAAATGTCCCCGAACAGAGTGGGAATCGAAAAAGAGAAGGTGTTTAGAAGACCCTCTGACAGAGGATAAATCAAGGCTGTTTCGCTACCCGAATGCCGTGAAATATTGATGACGGTATCACCAGAAATTATCGATTGGTCCCCATCAAGCGCGAGCGCAGCACGTTGGAGATAGCATCGAACAGAAACACCACCATCAGGATCAGCAGCACCATATAGCAGACATTTTCCCAATTCTGATTGGTGCGCATGGCTTCCCACAGTTTCAGGCCAATGCCCCCTGCCCCGACCGCACCGATAATGGTGGCAGAGCGAGTGTTGGATTCCCAGAAATACAGTGCCTGCGATACAAACAGCGGCAGCACCTGCGGCAACACCCCAAAACGCTGCACGGCAATGGGCGATGCACCAACCGACTTGATACCTTCGCGCTGCTTGTCGTCGATGTTCTCCAGCGCTTCCGAATAGAGCTTGCCCAGCGTGCCGGTGTCGGTGAAGAAAATCGCCGAGATGCCCGCCAAAGGCCCCGGCCCAAAGGCACGGGTGAAGAACAGCGCCCAGATCAGCATATCTACCGAGCGCAGGAAGTCAAAAAACCGCTTGGTTATCTGGTTGAGCGGCTTGTTGCGGGTGATGTTGCGGGCCGCAATAAAAGACAGCGGAAACGACAGAATGGAGGCAAACAAAGTGCCGACGAAGGCCATGACCAGTGTTTGCGCAAGCTTGGTCCAGACATCCAGATGCTGCCAGGATGGATTATAGAGAATGTCATTCCATGCCAGCGCAATATTGGATTGGCTCGGATCAAGCCTTGGCCCAGAGGTGATCAGGCCAAACACCTCGCTTGCCGATTTGCCAAAAAACGCCGAATTGGTATCGAACACAAAATTGGCCCAGCCGAAGAAACGATTGCGCACCCGCACCCGATCGGCGCTGATATCGGCCCAACCCGCAAAGCCAAAATAGGCCATCACCCGGCCACCGCGCTCGCGCTGTTCTACCCAATTGGGCAGCGGACCATTGGCCAGCACTTCATCGGTTTTGCGGTTGAGGGTGAGTGTGACCTGTTCCGTTCCACGCACCAGCACCACCTGATCCGGCGTTACATTCAACGAGGCATGGGTGCCGAGATTGACCAGCGCATCTGTAATCACCTCTTCGCGGCGCGCAACTGGCGCGGCCTGCGCTTCCACATCTGCCGTCTTCGGGGCCGCACTCATGAAATTGAAGGCTGAGGCTTTGGCGGCAGGTGCTGGCGCAACGTCTGGGGCCTGCTGCTCGGTACGCGTCATCATTTCCTTTTTGGTGATCAGCCAATCCGGGTTCGGGTTGGGGCCAATCGGATCAAAGCGCGAATAGTTGATGCTGATGGCACCATCATTGCCAATGTTGATTTCCGGGCGGATTTCATAGGAAATCCAATCCGCCACATAATTGCCAGCAATGCTCCAGTTGGCGGTGGACATCACCTTGCCCACAGCAAAGAACCACCAGCAAAACACCAGATAGAGCGCAATACCACCCACCACAAACGGCAGGCGATAGCGTTGCCACAGGCTGCGCTTGAAAATGTCGGGATGCCGGGCGGCAATGCTGTCCATCTCGGCGGTGTCGAGTATTGTCATGGCCAATTCCTCAGGCAACAGCGTGGAATGCTTGCTCGCCCACCAGCTTGCGCCGCAACCATGCGGAAAACTGATCGACGGCAATCACAGTGGAGAGCAGCAGCATGACGATGGCAATGGTTTTGGCCGCATGGCCCTGGCTGATGGCGAGGCGCAAAGGCTCGCCAATACCGCCGCCGCCCACCGCACCAATGATGGTGGAGGCACGCACATTGATCTCCATGCGCAGCAGCGCATAGCTGATGAAATTGGGCATGACCTGCGGCACAATGCCAAACCACACCCGCTCCAGCCATGTTGCCCCTACGGCACGCAAGCCTTCATCCGGCTTCATATCGGCATTTTCAACCACTTCGAAAAACAGCTTGCCCAATGCGCCAATGGTATGCACCGACACGGCAATCATCGCCGGGATGGGACCAAGCGACAGAATGGCGAGGCAAAAACCGGCAATGACCACTTCCGGGAAGGCGCGCAGGATTTCCATGAACCTTCGCACCGGCCAGCGGATCAAGCGGCTCGACATCATGTTGCGCGCGGCCATAAAGCTTAAGGCAAAGCCCAGCAGACCGCCCAGAAGCGTGGAGACGATGGCGATGTTCAGCGTCTCCAGCATCTTGTAAAAATATTTGGGAATGTAGAGGTCGTGCGTGATGTAAAGCCGACCTTCGGTATAATTATATTTCAGACTGCCGTCATCATAGGGCGACGGCAGATCAAACAAGGCCCGCCACACGTCCATGCCATCACGCGGAATCAGCGTTTCGGTAAAATCCAGCACATGCGGCAAACGGTTGAAGAATTTGCCGGAATTGGTCTCATTGGCAAACCACAGCGAGCCAGACAGGGCCACCAGCAACACCAGCACACCCATCAGCGTGTAGAGCCGCCGGGTTCGGGCCAGCGCGTTCCAATGCTGTTCGACAATCGCGCCGCGCTCACTCAAGACTGGTAATCTGGCAGACAAGCTCATCGGCTCTTCTTCAGTATAAGGAGAATGAAAAGAGCCGCCGGTTACGATCCACACCGGCGGCCAAAGCGATATTGAAGACAATCAGCCGCCAATGGTGGCCTTGCGTGCATCAATGATCGGCTTATAGAAATTCACGTTGACGTCAGCATAGCCCTTGTAATCGCCACCTTCGATGGCAGAGAAGCAGGCTGCGTCCTTGGTTGGCAGCGCCTTGAAGAAGGCCGTGATCTTGGCCTTGTTGGCATCGCTGATGCTTGAGCGGATCACCAGCGGACCATTCGGGATCAGCGGCGACTTCCAGAGTTCAACCAGATCGGACATGTTGAGAATGCCCTTGTCCACCATCTTGCGCAGGTTGCCAGAGGTGTAACCATCCTTGAAATTGCCAACGCCGGAGCCATAGGTGGTGCCAGCATCGAAGGTGCCCTTCAGCACTTCGAGAACCAGATTTTCGTGGCCGCCGCCAAAGCCTGTCGAGGCAACATAAGACTTCACAGGCGTGCCACCCAACGCTTCTGGCAGGGTCACGGTTGGGATCAGGTAGCCAGAGGTGCTGTCTGGATCAGCAAAGCCGAGCTTCTTGCCCTTGATGTCGGTCACCTTGGTCATGCCGCTGTCCTTGCGGGCCACCATGATCGAGTAATAGCCCATCGAACCATCGGTCTGCACAGTGGTGAGGATTGGCTCAACAGCCTTTGGATTGGCCAGATAGGCCTTGGCGTAGCCAGCAGCGCCAAGTTCAGCAAAATCAAGCGTGCCGCCGAGCAGGCCCTGAATCACGCCATCATAATCAGAAGCCGGGAACATCGAGACCTTCTCGAAGCCGAATTCCTTTTTCAGGTCATCCGACAGGCACTGGTAATTGCGCAGACGGTCTGCTTCATTTTCACCACCGAGAATGCCGATGCGGAATTCCTTGAGGTCTTCAGCGGCAGCAATACCAGACAGCGACAACAGCGTCACAGAGGCAAGCAGGATCTTCTTCAACATAGTCTCTCTCCTGATCGTTCAGCGGGCCGCTGAACTTCTCGATTTTCGAAAACTGCCTTTGACCTACAGCGCCGTGCGCCATACATGGCGCACAAAGGTTCGCTGTAGCTCTTTATATCTGCTGCATAATTTTCTCACTAAATCGATTCTGATTTAAGGAGAAAATTATGCAGCGGGCGGGCGAAATATGCGGAAACAGAGCAAGCCTGATCAGCTTACCGTTGCCGCCTTGAACTCAGATGCGCTAGTGGCAGCGCTCATCACAACCTTTGCAGCCGGCATGCGAATGCTGGTGGAGGTCATGCTTTCATCAATTTCATTGCCATCATGACCTGCGCCATAAATGGCCTTGACCGCTTCCGCTGTCAGATCATCCGGGCCGCCGTCAAACACCACACGGCCTGCCGACATGCCGATGATGCGTTCACAATAGGCCCGCGCCGTATCCAGCGTGTGCAGATTGGTGATCACCGTGATGCCTTCACGCTCATTGATATCGCGCAAGGAATCCATCACGATCTTGGCGTTCAGCGGATCCAGTGAAGCAATCGGCTCATCCGCCAACAGCATTTTCGGGGCCTGCATCAGCGCACGGGCAATGGCCACACGCTGCTGCTGACCACCGGACAGAGTACCCGCCGCCTGCATGGCCGTTTGCTCAATACCAAGACGCTCAAGGGCGGCAATCGCCATAATCCGCTCTTCGCGGGTAAAAATGCTCAACAGACTCAAGGCTGTGGAACGGTGATTGAGACGCCCCAGCATCACATTGGTCAACACATCCAGACGCGGCACAAGATTGAACTGCTGAAAGATCATCGCGCAATCACGCTGCCAATCCCGGAGCCGCGCCCCGCGCAAGGATGACACTTCCTGATCGCCAAAGCGCATGGAGCCGGAGGTCGGATCAGCAAGACGGTTGATCATCCGCAGCAGGGTGGATTTCCCCGCACCGGAGCGACCAATAACGCCAACCATTTGTCCATGCGGGATGGACAATGACACGCTATCCACTGCGGTTTTCTCACCGAAACGTCGCGTCACCTGGGTTAGCTCAAACTTCATTTCGCTTCTTCCGACGTTATGTCTTACTTGTGGCGAGCATTATGAGATGCGAATGAAGTGTGAATGTCATTTTCGTGACATTTTTGTTAAATCTCGGGGGTTCTATTCTTGATACTTCTTCAAGAACTCTTCCCCCGACAGGTTTCGGAAATCCGACAAGGCTGCAAACAGCCGCTCATGCTCCCAATCCCACCAGGCCAACGCATCCATGCCCGCCATGACAGAGGCTGAAAAACGCTCGCGGATGAGCCGTGCCGGAACGCCGCCCACAATGGTGTAGGGCTCAACATCCCTGGTAACGACTGCGCCCGCGCCAATCACTGCGCCATTGCCAACCTTCACACCAGCGAGCAGCGTGGCACCATGACCAATCCATGTATCATGGCCAATCACCACAGGATTGGCGCGGCGAGCGGCAAAAAACTCCGCCTCATCCTCCACCATTCCGGGCCAATAATCTCCAGCGCGGTAGGTGAAGTGATGTAACGTCGCGCGCTGAACGGGATGATGCGTGGCGTTTATCCGCACAAAGGCGGCGATATTGGAGAACTTTCCGATCTGGACATTCCACAGATGACCCTGCTCCATAACATAGGAGTAATCATCGATCTCACAGTCGCGGATCCGGCAAAACTCCGCGACACTGGTGTAGCGTCCAAGCGTGCTTGTCTCGACGCGTGCGCTCTCGTGCACAGTCGGATTTTCAGAAAGCGTGCGGCTCATGCTGCCAAACTCCTTGGAGAGAATTGCGAGACATCGAGAATGGTATCGGCCACGGCAGCCCGCACTTCCTCATCGTGGAAAATGCCCAGCATAGCGACACCTTCCGCTTTTTTCTGACGGATCAGCTCCACCACCACAGCGCGGTTTTGCGCATCCAGCGAGGCGGTTGGCTCATCCAGTAAAAGAATAGCGTGGTCGGTGATAAAACCACGGGCAATGTTGACGCGCTGCTGTTCACCGCCCGAAAAGGTGGCAGGTGGCAATTGCCACAGGTCTTTGGGCAGGTTCAGACGGGCCAGAAGGTCCGATGCTCTCTCCCGCGCCTCGACGTGCGCCACGCCGCGCATGGTCAATGGCTCTGCCACCACATCCAACGCCGACACACGTGGCACCGTGCGCAAAAACTGGCTGACATAACCCATGGTGTCGCGGCGGATGTCCAGAATCGTGCGCGGGCTGGCAGAGGCGAGATCGACAATATTGCCCTTGTGGCTCACCAGAATCTGGCCGCTATCGACTGCGTAATTGCCATAGAGCATTTTCAAAATCGAGCTTTTGCCAACGCCGGAGGGACCACCCAACACGCTGCAAGCGCCACCGGAGACGGAGAAATTCACATTGCGCACCACGGGCAAAACCAGCCCGTCGCGCAAGTGCATGGTGAAGCTTTTACTGACATCAGACACAATAAGAGGCGTGGCCATGATATTTTCCAATCAAACCTGAAGGATCGAAGAAACGAGCAATTGCGTATAGGGCTGCTGCGGATCATCCAGCACGCGGTCCGTCAGTCCCTGCTCGATCACCTGACCATCCTTCATCACCATCATCCGGTGCGACAGCAGACGTGCCACCGCCAGATCATGGGTGACAACAATGGCCGACAGACCCAGATCGGCCACCAGTCCGCGCACCAGATCCAGCAAGCGTGCCTGCACCGACACATCCAGACCGCCGGTTGGCTCGTCCATGAACACGAGACGCGGATTGGTCACCAGATTGCGGGCGATCTGCAAACGCTGGCGCATGCCGCCGGAAAAGGCGCGGGGTTGGTCATCAATACGGTCAGCAGCAATTTCCACCCGCCCCAGCCAATCAGTGGCGGTCTGGCGGATGCGGCCATAGTGGCGATCACCAATAGCCATCAGCCTTTCGCCCACATTGGCCCCGGCGGAAACGGTCATGCGCAGGCCATCAGCAGGGTTTTGATGGACAAAGCCCCAATCGGTGCGCATCAGAAAGCGGCGCTCGGCCTCGCTCATGCGGTAGAGGTCGCGGTATTCACCATCGCGCATGTGATATTCAACACTGCCCGTGGTCGGCATCAACCGCGTTGAGAGGCACGACAGCAGCGTGGTTTTGCCAGAGCCGGATTCGCCAACAATGGCCAGCACTTCACCGGGCCAAAGATCAAACGACACATTGGCACAACCGGTGCGGCGACCGTAATATTTCGACAGATCACGCACTTTCAAAAGCGGTCGGTCACTCATGCGACAATCTCCTCGGCCAGCATTTCGCCGCGATGGCCATGTGCGCGGCGATCCTCGCAATAGTCGGTGTCTGAGCAGACAAACATCCGCCCACCCTTGTCATCAAGGATCACTTCATCAAGGTAGACATTGTGGGCACCGCACAGCGCACAAGGCTTATCAAAGCTCTGGATCTCGAAGGGGTGATCCTCAAAATCGAGGCTGACCACGTCCGTATAAGGCGGCACCGCATAAATGCGCTTTTCGCGGCCAGCGCCAAACAGCTGCAAAGCTTCCGACATATGCATTTTCGGATTGTCAAACTTGGGCGTAGGCGATGGGTCCATCACATAACGGCCCGCCACTTTCACCGGATAAGCATAGGTAGTGGCAATGCGGCCATTGCGGGCAATGTCCTCATAGAGTTTCACATGAATCAAACCATATTCCGCCAAGGCGTGCATCTGGCGGGTTTCGGTTTCGCGCGGCTCCAGATAGCGCAACGGCTCAGGGATTGGCACCTGATAGACCAGAACCTGCCCCGCTTTCAGCGCTTCCTCTGGAATCCGGTGGCGGGTCTGGATGATCGTGGCATCCCCGGTATGGGTGGTGACCGCCACATTGGTAACCTTCTGGAAGAAAGCGCGGATTGACACCGCATTGGTGGTGTCGTCTGCCCCTTGGTCAATCACCTTCAGCACATCCTGTGGCCCCAGAATGGCAGCTGTGACTTGCACGCCGCCCGTGCCCCAGCCATAGGGCATAGGCATTTCGCGGCTGGCAAACGGCACCTGATAACCGGGAATGGCGATGGCTTTGAGAATGGCGCGGCGGATCATCCGCTTTGTTTGTTCATCCAGATAAGCAAAATTATATTTCGCTAATTCAGAACTCGTTGGAACTTCCGTAATCATTCTACGTTACCCTCTGGCAAACAGGAAACAGGGAGCAGACAACATGGAAATCGAAATGATGTTCGCCATCTTCGTTGCCCTTATGCTCGGCATGACAATGCTCTGCGCGTTCTGGTATGCGGACCACGATTGATACATTGAATCACTCCGCCGCCTGACCAAGACCAACACTTTGCTTTGATTGATCGTGCTTCTTTCGCATACGGCGCACCAGATCAAGCTCGGCCTGAAAATCCACGTAATGCGGCAGTTTCAGGTGCTCGACAAAGCCGGTTGCCTGAACATTGTCGCAATGGGAAATGACAAACTCTTCGTCTTGCGCAGGCGCTGTGATGTCTTCCCCGAGCTCAGAAGCTCTGAGGGCGCGATCCACCAGCGCCATGGCCATGGCCTTGCGTTCGCTTTGGCCAAACACCAGACCATAGCCACGGGTAAACTGCGGCGGGGCAAGGCTTGAGCCTTTGAACTGGTTGACCATCTGGCATTCCGTCACCCGGATACGCCCCAGAGACACGGCAAAGCCAAGTTCTGGCACATCCAGTTCCATCTCAACGTCGCCAATGCGGATTTCTCCGGCAAAGGGATGGGTGCGGCCATAGCCGCGCTGGGTGGAGTAGGCCAGCGCCAGCAAAAACCCTTCATCACCCCGCGCCAGTGATTGAAGGCGCAAATCCCGCGGCATGGGGAAATTGGTGGGCTGGCGGGTGATATCGCCTGCCACATGGTCGTCTGGCAAATCACCATCCGGCTCAATCAGCCCCTCATCCGCCAAAATATCGGAGACCCGCATAGCTGGTTCAAAGGGGCCGGGTTTCTGGGCTGGCTCTTCCACCGCATCGTCTTCCAACAGGGATGGGTCGAGCAGACGGTGGGTGTAGTCAAAGGTTGGCCCCAGCAGCTGGCCACCGGGAAGATCCTTATAGGTGGCGGAAATCCGTCGCTCGATCTGCATGGTTCCCGTCTCGACGGGCCGCGACAGACCAAGACGCGGCAACGTGGTGCGATAGGCCCGCAGCAGGAAGATGGCCTCGATCATATCGCCGCGTGCCTGCTTGATAGCAAGCGCTGCGAGTTTTTCATCATAGAGCGAGGCTTCAGCCATCACCCGGGCAACGGCCAGCGCCAGTTGCGACAGAATTTGCGCAATGGTCAGGGATGGCAGGGCGCGATCACCGCGTCGGCGATCCGCCAGCAGACGATGGGCATTGGCGATGGCGGTTTCACCACCTTTAACGGCGACATACATGGGTTTACGCCTCCTTGCTTGTGATGGCAGTGCTGCGCGGCAGGCACAGAAGGTCTCTGCCTGCGGTCAAAATCAGATCGACGCCACGCGGAAACTGCTGGTGATTTTCCTGCCATTGCAGCAAGAAGCCTTCCGGCAGGCCCTGCGGCGCAATCACCGTCTGATCCTTGATGCCGGGGCCTTTCAAAATCAGCTCTGGACCGCCGCTCAAGGATGGCAGCTCCAGCACCAGCGTTGCGGAACGGTCGGGATAATCCTGACTGCCAAGAGGAAAAGCAGTGAAGGTCAGCCGCGTTGTGCCTTTTTCCAGAAAAGCAAACTCGCAATCGCTTTTGGCGTCCACAATGCTTGCACCGGTGTGAAAGCCAATCCATGCCCCAACCGAGGCTTTGGCAAGGCTGGCACTGAGCCAAACAGCCACATCGTGATCGCACAGAGTGAGCGCGATGGCTCCTTGCGCCAAGCCAAACCCTGCGGGCGGCTTGATCTGCAGGGTAATGGTCTGGCGAAGACCGGGCCGGGCCATGGCGTCCATGACGCAGCGGAACACGGATTGGGCATCAAACACCGGGGTTGTGAAACCCCCTGTCAGACTATCATGGGTCATCTGCATCAATCCTCTCCCCGCACCATGGTGAAGAAATCCACCTTGGTGGCTGCCGTTTCGCTCACGCGGGCCTGATCGGCCTCGGTCACGCGGGTTTCAATCTGCTGCAACAGCGCCTCAATCGGCGCGCGGTGGCTGTCTTGCTGCCAAAGGGCGTCAAAAATCGCGGAGAGCTTCGCCTTTTCAATGCCGGTTCCCAACGCATAGGCATGACCGATATGGCCAGAGGCCACCCGGCAGGTGGCGCGGGTGGCTGTGACCTCGCCAAGATTAAAAGCAGCACCGCCGCCGCCAATGCGGCCGCGCACCATGACCAAGCCCGTTTCCGGCCCACGCAGAAATTCGGCCTCAGGCTTATCGTTGAGCGCCTCCCAAAGGCTGCGCAATTCACTCAGTTCAGACAGGGCCAAAAGGTCAATCACCCGCTTGCGTACCGCCTGATCTAGCGAGATTTTTTTCGCCATAACAACCATTGATTTCACTCCAAATGTCTATTAATATAGACAACCATACAAGTTAAGAGTATAGATAGACATCGGCAATGACAAGCGTGTGACATGACGGAACAAAAGACCATTCAAAGACAGACAGGCGTGGCACTATGGCGGCAGATTGCGGACCGAATCCGGGTGTCGATCAGCGATGGCCTGTATGATTCCACCGGCATGGTGCCGCCAGAAGCGGTGCTGGCCGCAGAGTTTGAGGTGAACAGGCACACGGTGCGAAGCGCCCTTGCGGCTTTGGCGCAAGAGGGCGTTGTCCGGGCCGTGCAAGGGCGCGGCACGTTTATTGAGCGGCGCGACCGTCTGACCTTTCCCATTTCCAAACGCACGCGCTTTACACCCGGCATTGGTCATCAGGCCCGAACACTGGAAAGCAAAGTGCTCGACAGTGCCCTTGAACCTGCCACGCCGGAGCTGGCGGCACATCTGGGACTAGCGCCGGGCGATCCGCTGATCCGGCTGGAGGGCTTGCGCAAGGCCGATGGTCAGGCCGTCTCCCGTGCCACCAGCTGGTTTCCTGCCAAACGCTTTGCCGGGATTGATGAGGCCTATCGCCAAACCGGCTCGATCACCGCAGCCTTTGCTGCCTGTGGTCTGGAAGATTATCTGCGCGTTAAAACGGAAGTCAGCGCCGTGCATGCCGACCCGTCTGATCGGGTGGAACTGGGGCTGTCGCCGGGGGCCATTGTGCTGGTGACCAAGGCGCTGAATGCTGACCTGGATGGCATTCCCGTGCAATATTCCATCACGCGCTTTCCGGCGGATCGGGTGCAGTTTACCATTGAGAATTGATGGGAGCGTAAAAGCCCCTATCAAATCCGCTCGACAATCACCGGACGGGCATCTGGGGCGCTATCGCCAAGGGTATAGCTTGCCAGAATCGTTTCCGCTGCGCGCCGGGCGCTGGCTTCATCGGCAGCATGAACTGTTGCCAGCACATCGCCCTTTTGCACGGCGGTTCCCAGTGGCAAAAATCCGCGGAAACCAACGCTATGGTCGACGCAGTCGGTTACCAGACGGCGACCGCCGCCCAGATCAATCACCGCCATGCCGAGATCCCGGGTGGCGACATTGATCAGATAGCCGCTTTCGGGGGCGAGAACGGGCTTCTCAATTCGGGCTTTGGGCAGGTAATGGTTGGCCCGTTCCAAAAGATCGGCAGGCCCACCCAAGCCATGCACCATGCGGGCAAACACCTCCGCAGCCGCGCCACTGTTGATCGTATCTCGGCAGCGGGCTTCTGCTTGAATGCGATCCGTGCCTAACCCGGCATTGATCAACATTTCTGCGCCCAAGGCCAGAGTTACGGTTTCCAGCCGGGTACCGCTCTTTTCACCTTTCAAAAAGGCAATACAGTTCAGCAATTCCACCGCGTTGCCTGCGGCATCGGCCAAAGGTTCGTTCATATCGGTGATCAGCACTGATGTTTTGGTGCCTGCGCCATTGGCCACCGCCACCAGCGATTTGGCAAGAGTGCGCGCCTCTTCCACATCGACCATGAAGGCCCCATTGCCCAATTTGACATCCAGCACCAGGCTGCCAAGCCCCGCCGCCAGCTTTTTGGACAAAATCGAGGCGGTGATCAGCGGCACGGATTCCACGGTTGCCGTCACATCGCGCACGGCGTAGAGCCGTTTATCCGCTGGCGCGAGGTCTGCCGTCTGGCCAATGATGGCGCAGCCGACATGTTCCACCAGATGGTGGAACATGTCGGCATCAGGGGCAATATTATAGCCGGGTATGGATTCCAGCTTATCCAGCGTGCCGCCTGTATGGCCAAGGCCGCGCCCGGAAATCATCGGCACAGCCAAACCACACGCCGCCATCATCGGGGCCAGCATCAGCGAGACATTATCGCCGACACCGCCTGTGGAATGCTTGTCGCAGATCGGCTTTGACAGATCACCGAAAGACAGCACCGTGCCGCTATCACGCATGGCAAGCGTGAGGGCTACGGTTTCCGCATCGCTCATGCCGCGTAAAAACACTGCCATGGCAAAGGCGGCAATCTGCCCTTCAGACATTTCATCCCGGCTTAAAGCCTGAATAAAACCGCCAATCTCGGCGCTGCAAAGCTCCAAACCATCACGCTTGCGGCGGATAACATCCACAACCTGCATATCAATAGCCGCTGATTGGCTCGGATGATTTTTCGCCCGAAAGCACCGCCAGAATATCATTGAGCAGGCCGGATGCACCAAAACGGAAGGTGGAAGGTATCAGCCAATCCTCGCCCATGATGGCGTTGACGTGGCGGAAGTAGAGCCGCGCATCCTTGACGGTGGAAATGCCGCCTGCGGGCTTGAAGCCAATGTTCTTGCCGCTGTCGCGAATGGCTTGCAGCATGATGTCTGCCGCTTCCAGTGTGGCGTTGACCGCCACTTTGCCCGTGGAGGTCTTGATGAAATCCGCACCCGCTGCAATGGCAAGGCCGGATGCCTGCCGGATCAGGGCCATATCTTTCAGCTCACCCGTTTCCAGAATGACTTTGAGGATCACCGGCGCGGAGATCACGGCTTTCACCGCAGCAACCATCTCGGTCACCGCCGCATCATCACCGGCCAGGAGTTTACGATAGGGAATGACCAGATCGATCTCATCAGCACCATCCTCGATGGCTTTCTGGGTTTCCGCCACCACATCGAGAACAGACAGATCGCCCGATGGAAAATTGACCACGGTCGCAATTTTCACTTGGGCATCAACACCCAGCAACCCACGCGCCTGCGCAATAAAGCGCGGCCAGATGCAGATGGCAGCGGTATAACCAAAGGGCGTGTGCGCCTTTGCGCAGAGTGCTTCGATCTCCGCAGGCGTGCAATCGTCTTTCAGATTGGTCAGATCCAGAACCGACAGGGCAACAGCGGCGCATTCGCGCAATTCGTGAGTATCCATGGTTCTTTCCTCCAATGCGTATCGATAAACGACGCAAACTTATAGATGCGGCAGCATGCGCTTCAAGATGGCCGCCAGTCGCAGGCCACCAATGGGGGCCATGTCTTTGGTTTCGTCGTGGCTCAATTCTGCCCCGGTCATGCCCGCTCCAAAATTGGTGATCACGGAAGCAGCGGCAACCTTCAAGCCAAAGAACCGCGCCAAAATCACTTCCGGTACCGTGGACATGCCCACCGCATCGGCACCAAGTGTTCTTGCCATGCGGATTTCCGCAGGAGTTTCAAAACTGGGGCCAGAGAACCACATGTAAACGCCCGATGGCAAGGGAATCTCTTCATCCGCCGCCGCTTGGCGCATGGTTTCAATCAATTCAGCGTCATAGGCCTGCGTCATGCCAACAAAGCGGGCGTCACTTGCCTCGCCGATCAGCGGGTTGCGACAGGAGAAATTGATATGATCGGTGATCTGCATCACTGAACCGGGCGGCATATCGGGGCGCAGCGAGCCAGCGGCATTGGTCAGGATCAGGGTGGTGACACCCACGGCCGCCAGCACTTCGATGGGCAGGCGCATGGCGGAGGCATCACCCTGTTCGTAATAATGCACCCGTCCCGCCAGCATGATCACCGGAACACCATTCAGCGTGCCTGCAACGACCTGCTTGGCATGGCCGGAAACACCGCCTTCGGGAAAGCCCGGTAGCTCGCTAAAGGGAATGTGGATGGCGTCTTCAACCGCATCCACCAACCCGCCAAGGCCAGAGCCGAGCACAATGGCCACGCGCGGCAAAAGCCCGTTGAGGCGATCAATCAGCAGGTCAACGGCAGGGTTCATCCGAGTGTGTCCGTCTGGAAACTGAAGGGCAAAAGCTCATCCATGGTCATGGTTTTTTGCACACCCACCTCGTCGCACAGGTAGATTTTGGTCTCAACGGAGGCAAATTCGCGGATTTTCTGGCGGCAGCCGCCGCAGGGTGGGCAAAGGGCCAGCTTTTCGGCAATCACGGCGATTTCCACAATCTGCTTGGCACCGCCCATGATCATGCAGCCAATGGCCGTGGGTTCGGCGCACCAGCCCTGCGGGAAGGACAGGTTTTCGATATTGGCCCCGGTGTAGATCTTGCCATCATCTGCGCGGATCGCCACGCCAACCGGGAATTTTGAATAGGGCGCATGGGCAAAGGCCATGGCACCCTTTGCGGCTTCGAACAAATCGTGAGCGATCTGGGTCATGCTCAACGCTCCTTCACATAGGGTACGCCGCCCGCCTTCGGCGCATTGGCGACACCGATAAAGCCTGCCAGCAGAATGCAGGTGAGAATATAGGGCAGAGCCTGAAAAATCTGGACCGGCACTTCGCCAATGCCGGGCACAGATTTGCCCTGCATGAAGTTGGCCATGGCATCAAGAAAGCCAAACAGCAAGCAGGCAAACATCACCGGCACCGGCTTCCACTTGGCAAAAATCAACGCTGCAAGCGCAATATAGCCCTTGCCTGCCGACATATCGCGGATAAACGCCGCTGATTGGGCAATGGCCAGATAGGCCCCGGAGAAGCCACAGAGAAAGCCCGCGACAATCACGGCGCGATAGCGCAGCCATGCGACCGAAATACCCGCCGTATCCACCGCACCGGGGTTTTCACCCACCGCCCGCAGGCGAAGGCCAAAGCGGGTGCGGTACAGCACCCACCAGCTCAACGGCACGGCAGCAAAGGCAAGATAGGTCAGCGCGTTGTTGCCGGAAATCACGTTGACATAGAGGGGGCCAAGGATTGGCACATTGCGCATGGCCTCCACACCCGGCAGGGTAATGGGCGTAAAACGCGCGTCAAATGGCAATTGCGGTGTACGGCCACCCTGACCAAACCACGCCTGCCCCAGCACTGCCGTGAGGCCAGCGGCCACAAAATTCAGCGCCACGCCAGAAATGATCTGATTGCCGCGATTGGTGATTGAGGCAAAGCCATGGATCAGCGAAAAAGCAATGGAAACGCCAATACCACCCGCAAGACCTGCCCAGGCCGACCCGGTGAGATAGGCAATGCAGGCTGCGGCAAAGGCACCCGCCAGCATTTTGCCTTCAAGGCCAATATCAAACACGCCTGCGCGCTCCGAGAACAAGCCAGCAAGGGCCGTGAAAATCAGCGGAATCGAAAGACGTACTGTCGAGCCAAGAATGCTGACGAACATTTCGAAATTTTCCATGTCGGCCGCTCCTTATGACAGTTTCTGATAGAGGCGCACCAGCGCCGGGCGGAACATGAATTCCAACGCGCCCGCAAACAGGATCACCAAGCCTTGAATGACCACAATCATGTCACGGGTGATATTGGGCATGTCAAACGACAACTCAGCACCGCCCTGATAGAGAATGCCAAACAGAATGGCCGCGATGACAATGCCAACCGGATGGCTGCGCCCCATGAGGCTCACCGCGATGCCCACAAAGCCCGCGCCGCCGACAAATTCCACCTGCAAGCGCTGCGATGATCCCATCACCACGTTGAGTGCCATCATGCCAGCCAAGCCGCCGGAGATCAGCATGGTGATCATGACAATCTTGACGTAGGAAATGCCCGCATAGCTTGCTGCTGAGCGGCTGATGCCCAGCGTGCGCATCTCATAGCCCAGCTTGGTGCGCCAGATCAGCACCCAAACCACAAAGCACATCACCAAAGCAATCAGGAAGGAGACATTGAACGGTGCTGGCCCCAGCTTGAGGCCAAACAGGGCCATCAACCAATCCAGCGTTGGCAATTGCCCACCCTCCAGAAACATTCTGGTTTCCGGGGCCATTTTGCCTGGTACGATCAGTACATGCACCAGCAGATAGACCATCAGCGCCGAACCGATGAAATTGAACATGATGGTGGTGATCACCACATGGCTACCGCGCTTGGCCTGAAGCCATGCGGGAATCAGCGCCCAGGCCGCACCAAACAGCGCCGCGCCCATGATGGCAAAGGGCATGGTGACATACCACGGGCAATAATGATCCAGCGCCAACGCCACCAGCGCCGCCCCGAGACCGCCGATATAGGCCTGCCCTTCAGAGCCGATATTGAACAGGCCCGCATGATAGGCCACCGCCACGGACAAGCCAGTGAAAATGAAATTAGTGGCATAATAGAGCGTAAAGCCAATGCCCTCGCCACGCCCCAAAGCCCCTTGCAACATCAGCACAAGGGCATCCCAAGGGTTTTCGCCGATAATCCAGACCACAAGCCCGGAAATCAGAAAGGCCAGCAGCAGGTTGATCACAGGCAAAAGCCCGTAGGTGATCCAGTTTGGCAATGGAATGGAAGCGGTACTCATCAAAACCTCAAGCGGCAATGCCGGCCATCATCAGGCCCAGCGTCTGTTCATCGGCATCTGCCGTCTTTTCACCCACGACTTTTCCGGCAAACATCACCAGAATCCGGTCAGACAAAGCGCGAATTTCATCCAGTTCCACGGACACCAGCAACAGCGCCTTGCCCGCATCCCGTGTTTCAATAATCCGGCGATGAATAAACTCAATCGCGCCAATATCCACACCACGGGTGGGTTGGCCAATCATCAACAGTTTCGGGTCGCGCTCGATCTCGCGGGCAACCACAATTTTCTGCTGGTTGCCGCCGGAGAAATTGGCGGTTTTCAGCCGTGGATTGGGGGGGCGAATATCATATTTGGCAATCTCAACCTCAGCCGCCTTGCGAATGGCCGTGGGGTCCAGAAATACGCCTTTGCCGTAACGGCTGTCGCGGTGATAGCCCAAAATGGCATTCTGACTTTCTTCAAACGGCAAAACCAGACCCATATGATGGCGATCTTCCGGGATATGGCCAAGGCCGAGTTTGCGCAAATGGGCGGGATCAAAGCCCGTCACCGGCTTGCCTTCAATCAGGATTTCACCCGAAACCGGCTTGCGGATACCCGTGATGGCTTCCAGCAACTCGCTCTGGCCATTACCAGCCACGCCCGCAATGCCAAGAATCTCGCCTGCGCGCACGTCAAAGGACACATCATCGACCATGACCACGCCACGGCTGTCCTTGACAGTGAGATTACGCACCGACAACAGCACATCACCCGGCTTGGCGGGCTGCTTGTCCACCTGCAACAGCACGCGACGGCCCACCATCAGCTCAGCCAGCTCTTCCACGGTCGTTTCCTTGGTGGCGCGGGTGGCAACAATTTCGCCGCGCCGCATCACGGACACCGTGTCGGTAATTGCCATGATTTCACGCAGTTTGTGGGTAATCAGGATCACCGTCTTGCCCTGATCACGCAGCACACCCAGAATTTTAAACAGATGATCAGCCTCGGCGGGCGTTAAAACGCCCGTTGGCTCATCCAGAATGAGAATATCGGCACCGCGATACAACGCTTTGAGAATTTCCACCCGTTGCTGACGTCCTACCGGCAGTTCTTCCACCACCGCATCAGGATCAACATCCAGACCGTAATCAATTTCCAGCTGCTTGAGAGACTGACGCGCAGCAGCCGTGCCCTTCGCCATCAGCATACCGCCTTCGGCTCCCAGCATAACGTTTTCCAAAACGGTGAAATTTTCCACCAGCATGAAATGCTGATGCACCATGCCGATGCC
>DNPN01000230.1:0-1823 GCA_003501385.1 Rhizobium sp.
TGGACTTGATTGAGTCTGGAGCCTAGAGCATTTCCGCGTCTCATGGAAATGCATTAATGCTCTAATAATTTGTTTTAAAATATTTTTTCGAAAATCCGAGATGCGATTTTAGTTGAAATGCTCTATTGCCCGATCGAAATGGATCCAAATAACGTTGGCGCGACGTGGTATTTTCTCTCTGAAACTTGCTGCGTCAGGGATTGTTGTGGCTGTTGATTCCCATGTGGCGAAGGTGCTGTTGGAGCTTGCAAAGGTTGGGTAGAGGCGGGGTTCACAGAGTTGGGTCCGTAATTGTCTTCAATATCTTTGCAGCTTGCTCTCGAATGGCGTGCTGTCGTTCGGGCGTAAACTTGTCCCAGGTTGCATAGACGTAGGGCATGCGCTGGTTGCTTCGAAAAGGGCTTTTGTGCCGGTCAAGAAAATCCCAGTAAAGTGCATTGAACGGGCATGCGCATTCACCGATGGTTTCAGCCGGGTCATAACGGCAGGTGGAGCAAGAATTGCTCATTCGGTGGATATATTTACCACTGGCCACATAGGGTTTGCTGGCGACAATGCCGCCATCACCAAACAGGGCCATGCCGAGCGTGTTGGGCATTTCCCCCCATTCGAAGGCATCAGAATAGGCAGCCAGGTACGAGTCCTGCACGTCCTTCACATCAAGACCGGCAAGAAGTGCGAAATTCCCGGTAATCATCAATCGTTGGATATGGTGTGAATAGGCATGTTCAAAGGTGTGGCGCGCAGTTTCCGCCATGCAGACCATCTCGGTTTTTCCGGTCCAGTAAAACGCGGGCAATGGCCTCTCGGCCTTCAGGCTATTGCGTTGTCCTTGATCGGGCATCAGATGCCAGTAAATACCGCGAATATATTCGCGCCAGCCAAGGATCTACCGGATAAAGCCTTCAACTGCGTTCAAAGGTGCTCGATCTTGACGATAAGCGTTCTCTGCCGCCTGGCAGATTTCCAACGGTAGCAGCAAGCCGACGTTCAGGTCGCTCGATAGAAGCGAATGAAAAAGATAGGGATCGCCAACCACCATTGCGTCCTGATAGTCGCCAAA
This sequence comes from Rhizobium sp., assembly GCA_003501385.1. Taxonomy (GTDB): domain Bacteria; phylum Pseudomonadota; class Alphaproteobacteria; order Rhizobiales; family Rhizobiaceae; genus Allorhizobium. Next base: position 1,064 of record DNPN01000230.1, read on the forward strand.
ATTCGGCAGGACATGCTCTATGAAATGATCCAGTTCAAGCAGCGCCTGCGGGAGGGGCATGGCAAAATGGAAGGGTCGCAATTTTCCAAAGTGTCCCGCAAATCTAACCTCCACCATGTCGAGAACCGCTTGGGAGATTGCCGATTTGCGGTGGCTGATATGCTTGGGCGAGGTCAGTCCCTTGTGGGGCGGCTTACGGTTTTCCTTGTCGAAGTTCCAGGCACCACCCGTCGGCTTGCCGTCCTTCTCCATAAGGATGTGATGCTTCTTGCGCATCTCGCGATAGAAAAACTCCATCCGCAGTTGCTTCTTGCCCTCGGCCCAGGCCGCAAATTCTCGGATGGTAGACAGAAACCGTCCATCAAATCATAGGAGCCGGGCCGGGATGCACCAAGTTCCTGAGCCGCTCGTTCGATTTCACCCAACACATTGCCGCTGTTATCGGCATCATCAAGCCGCACATAGCGAACATGAAAACCCTGAGATGTCAGGTCTTCGGCAAAGTGACGCATAGACGAGAACAGGAAGGCGAATTTTTCTTGTGGTGAGGGACATTGGTTGCCTCAGCCATGGTTTCGCACATCAGCACGACACCCTTTGCCGGATTGTAATCGCGCAGCGCTGACAGGCTTTGCGACAGTTGATCCGGCATCACCAGATGCAGCGTGCGCGTCATGCTTCAGCCTGTTGCTGCGGCCGGGATTTGCGTTCGTGCTTGGCGGCGCGCCCACAGACCTAGAGTTTGTCAGGGGAAAGTGGA
>DNPN01000230.1:2146-2558 GCA_003501385.1 Rhizobium sp.
TTCAATCTGAACCTGACAAACTCTCAGGATGACCTTGGCCTGGATCATTGCGAAGCACGCTCGCGGCATGCATGGAACCGACATATGACGCTGGTCATGGCTGCGGCAGCTTTCCTCGTCAAGCTCGGCGCTGATCTACGCCGCGCGGCGACTGGCAAACCGAACGAAAGGAGTCCAAATCCTCCAATCGCCGCCTGACCCGGACACTCGCGTTCTTGCCGACCGTTGCAGAGATCCGCTATCTGATTATACGTCTACTGCTGCCGCCCCCGATCAGAGTTCGATATATCCTCGCAGGGTCCCTATGGCGACGAACCCACCAGGCTTCAGCAATGTCTTCGCATTATAAACCACGCAGTCAAACGCAACTGTAGTATTATAGCGACGTACGATTAATATGGCGCATATCCTG
>DNPN01000043.1:0-5932 GCA_003501385.1 Rhizobium sp.
GTCGTGTACTCTGGTTCAATCTGAATCTGACAAACTCTAGGCATTGTATTGGCCGCGCCCGATCATGATCACCGGTCGGCGCAAAGATCGCGCGGCAATGATCTTGCCATAGCTTGCCTTTCCGCCCGAGTTTCTGGCCACAATGTGCGTGATGGCATGAGTCTTCAAAAGCTGCTTTTCGGCCTCCCAATCGCCTTGCGCCTTGCCAAGAATGATCGTCGAATTCGTGAAGGCCAAGGGATCGGCTGGAGCATCAATCATGCGCAGAACAAAGCGACAATCGTGCCGACCGGCAAAGACATCGATGTGTTGCCGGCCAAGCGCCAAAAACACGACTGCGCCGTGCGGCAGCGCTTCCGCCGCCGCTTCCAGTGTATCGACCTCAATCCAGAGATCATCAGGATGCCTCTCCCAAGCCGCTCTGGCCAGGATTGTCAATGGAATTCCCGTCTGCGCGCAAGCTGAAGTGGCATTGGCTGATATCTTCATGGCGAAAGGGTGTGTGGCATCAAAAACGTGGGTGATGCGCTCTGTTGCCAGGAATCTCACCAAGCCATCAACGCCGCCAAAGCCGCCGATGCGCACCAAGCCGGGCAGGGACACAGGTGCAATCGTGCGCCCGGCGAGCGACGTGATGATCTCGGCCCCACCTTTTTGCGTCAAGTCTTCAGCCAGCTTTGCAGCCTCTGCCGTACCGCCCAGAATGAGAAATCGATCAGCCTGCCCGGGCAAGGATCTCTCCCTTTCGATCAGTGATGATGACATCCACAATCACATCAGCGCCGCGCAGGGTATCGAGAGCGGTCTTCAATGCGCGCTCGGCGATTGGTTTGGCAATGTCAAATCCAATTTCCTTGGAGATTTCAAGAATTTCCAATGCCGTGTTTGAATTTCGAATCCTGCTTCTCACAAATGGATTTAATAAACCCTCTGAAAACATTGTTTCCATAAAAATATTATCAATTTGGCTGCGCGATGAATGCAGATCAAGCGCGCCTTGGGCAAGCTTGCTCATTTTGGCAAATCCGCCTGCGATGGTCAGGCGGGCAACAGGATGTTGGCGGAGATATTTCAGCAATCCGCCTGCAAAATCGCCCATATCCAACAGGGCTTGATCTGGCAATCTGTAAAGCTGCTGAGCTGCTTTTTCCGAGGTGGAGCCGGTTGCGCCCAGCACATGGGTCAGGCCCATGGCGCGCGCCACATCGATGCCGCGATGGATGGAATGGATCCACGCGGCGCAGGAAAAGGGATGCACAATACCAGTGGTGCCAAGCACCGATAGCCCGCCAAGAATGCCAAGGCGCGGGTTCCACGTCTTCAGCGCCATCTCCTGTCCACCCGGAATGGAAATGCTGATTTCAACATCAGGAGCAACACCGTACGCTGCGGCTAAAGCTTCAACCTCTGCCACCATCATCGCACGCGGCACGGGGTTGATGGCTGGTTCACCAACGGCCAATGGCAAGCCCGGCTTGGTTACGGTGCCCACACCATCGCCCGCTTTAAACCGAATGCCATGGCCGGCAGGCAAACGCCGCACGGTGGCAATCACCGTGGCCCCATGGGTGACATCGGGATCATCACCTGCATCTTTGATGATCCCGGCCTTGGCCCAATTCTCACCACGCTCTTCCAGCGTCAGCGCAAAGGCGGGTTGCTGCCCGCCGGGAAGGCAAATAGTCACGGGGTCTGGAAACTCTCCGGTCAGCAGCGCCGTCAGCGCCGCCTTGGTCGCGGCGGTGGCGCAGGCACCCGTGGTCCAGCCAGTGCGAAGCGGCCCTTGCGGCTTGCGCGGGGCGGCGGGGCTGGGGGTTTCTCCGGGGTGTACAGGCTCAATCATAGCTCTTTATAATCAAGGAGTCTTGCCGGGGGAAGGTGCCTGACGAAGGTGTTTGGCACGATTGCTTTTCACGGCATTGGAGCATAGACGTTTGGCAATGGACGACGATATTTTCAAGCAACTGCCAGCGCTTCAGCCCGGGCATGTGTGGCTGGCAGGCGCAGGCCCCGGCGATCCCGGCCTGTTGACCCTGCTCACGGTGCATGCCCTTCGCCAAGCTGACGTGATTGTTCATGATGCGCTGGTGGATGAAGCATGCCTTGCATTTGCAAGGCATGATGCCTTGAGAGAATATGCAGGTAAGCGCGGCGGCAAGCCATCAGTCCGCCAGCGCGATATTTCATTGCGGTTGGTTGAGCTTGCTAAACAGGGTCAGCGGGTGCTGCGGCTGAAAGGTGGCGATCCATTTGTGTTTGGTCGTGGCGGCGAAGAGGCGCTGACATTGATTGATCATGGCATACCCTTTCGCATTATCCCCGGCGTCACAGCGGGCATTGGCGGGTTGGCTTATGCAGGTATTCCGGTGACCCATCGTGAGATCAACCATGCCGTGACCTTTCTCACCGGGCATGACTCCTCTGGCCTTGTGCCGGATCAGATTGATTGGGAGGCCATCGCCAAAGGCTCACCGGTGATTGTGATGTATATGGCCATGAAACATATTGGCCATATCAGCGAGCAACTCATCAACGCTGGCCGCAGCAAGGATGAGCCTTTGGCGTTTGTCTGCGATGCATCCACCGCCCGCCAGCGGGTGCTGGAAACCACCTTGGGCGATGCCGAAGCGATGATGCATAAGGAAGGGATAGAGCCTCCGGCGATTGTGGTGATCGGACAGGTGGTGCGGCTACGACCCTCCCTTGACTGGCTGGGTGCGCTCTCTGGCCGGGTGCTGGAGGCAGATCCATTTGCCAATCGTAGTTTGAAGGCCAATCTTAGTTTGAAGGATAGCGCATGAGCGGGATTCTCATTGCCGCACCGGCCTCTGGCTCTGGTAAAACCACCATCACGCTTGGGCTTTTGCGGGCGCTGAAACGAGCGGGCCATGCATTGGCCCCCGGCAAAGCGGGCCCGGATTATATCGACCCGGCGTTTCTCGCCGCCGCCAGCGGCGAGACCTGCCTGAATTTCGACCCATGGGCCATGCGGCCAGAGTTGATCCTTGCCAATGCTGCCCTGCATCGCAGCGGTGGACGCACACTCGTGATAGAAGCGATGATGGGTCTCTTCGACGGCGCAGCAGATGGCACGGGCTCAGCCGCCGACTTGGCGTCCATGCTCGGCCTGTCGGTGGTGCTGGTGGTGGATTGCGCCCGGACCTCCCATTCGATTGCCGCGCTGGTCAAAGGCTTTGCCGATTTTCGCTCTGGTGTGCTGGTGGTCGGGACCATTCTCAACCGCGTGGGCAGCGACCGGCACGAGACGATGTTGCGTGAGGCGCTGGATGCTATTCGCATACCTGTCTTGGGTGTGATCCGTTCCGATGCTGTGCTGGCCTTGCCAGAGCGGCATCTGGGACTGGTTCAGGCCGCTGAAAACGCCAATCTTGAAGAGTTTATCGAGCATGCTGCCAATGCGGTTACCAAAGGCTGCGATCTTGATACGCTTATGAAGGCGGGCGGGCGCAGCCCCGATCGAGAGTCTGAGGCCAATATTACCCGATTGCCACCGCTTGGACGGAAGATTGCTGTGGCGCGCGATGAGGCCTTCGCCTTTTGCTATGACCACATGCTGTTGGGCTGGCGCAGGCGTGGTGCGGAAATCTCGTTTTTCTCACCCCTTGCCGATGAAGCGCCGGCAACGGAGGCCGATGCGATTTATCTGCCCGGTGGCTATCCCGAACTGCATGCGGGGCGGATTTCCGCTGCCTCAAACTTTCGTGCGGCCATGGGCAAAGCCGCGAATGCTTCTGTCAAAATCTACGGTGAGTGCGGCGGCTATATGGTGCTGGGCGATGCATTGACCGATGCCGGTGGGCAGGAACATGCCATGCTTGGCCTGTTGCCGCTGAAAACCAGCTTTGCCCAGCGCAAGCGTCATCTCGGCTATCGACGGCTCAAGCCGCTTGTGGGTGATTTCTTTGCTCATGCCATGACGGGCCATGAGTTTCATTATTCAACAGCGGTGTTTGAAGGCGATGCAGAGCGGCTGTTTGCCGTGGAGGATGCATTGGGCGAAAACCTTGGCCAAGCGGGCCTGCGTCGCGGCAGCGTTGCCGGGTCCTACATGCATCTGATTGATGTGATGGGCGAGGGCGCGTAATGGTTGGCACGATTGTGCATGGCGGTGGTTTGGCTTTGGCTGCCGCCCGCTTTGGTGGGTCGGTAGAGGACTGGCTGGACCTCTCCACGGGCATCAATCCTTGCCCACCCGCCTTGCCGACGATAGACCCAAGGATTTGGCACCGCCTGCCGGATCTGGAACGCGAGGACGATGCGCGGCTTGCGGCACGCGATTTCTATAACAGCGGCTCCATTCTGCCCCTGCCAGTTCCGGGCACGCAATCGGCTATTCAGCTTCTACCCAGACTGTTAGGAAGCGGACAGCGGGCCGCCATTCTCTCGCCAACCTATGGCGAATATGGCCGCAGTCTGGCACTGACCGGGCTGGATGTGGATTGCATTGCTGATCTTGATGACATCCGGGATCATCACGGTCTGGTGGTGGTGGTAAACCCCAACAATCCCACAGGCCGGGCGTTTGCTCCGGATAGTCTGCTGGTTCTGGCAAGCCGTCTGAAAACCTGGGGCGGTATCGTGGTGGTGGACGAGGCGTTTGGTGATTGTCAGCCTGATCTCTCTGTGGCGTCTTTTGTAGAGCAGCACGATAATCTTATAGTGTTTCGCTCATTCGGGAAATTTTTTGGTATGGCAGGGGTGAGGCTTGGGTTTGTGATTGCCAGCAATGGCATCCAGCAGAGTTTTGCCGAAGGGCTGGGGCCATGGGCGGTGTCGGGTCCGGCGCTGGCGCTTGCATCCGCGCTGTTGCGGGCAGATCGGGCCGTGATTCAGCGGCAGATTACCCTTCGCAAACAGGCGCTGGATGGTGTGTTGAATGGCGCAGGTCTCAAGATCATGGGTGGCACATCGCTGTTTTCCTTGGTCTCTTGTGAACAAGCAAAAGCGCTGCATGAACACCTGTGCAACGATCACATTCTGACGCGGATTTTTGACTATGCCTCCGATTGGCTGCGAATTGGCCTTGCACCTGATACCTCGGGCGATGAACGTCTGGCCCATTCGCTCCGCCGATGGTGCCAGAAGGGTGAGGCGGCGTAATGGAAAGCCATCTGCTTTTGCTGTTTCTGGCCTTGATTTTGGATCGGCTGGTGGGAGATCCACCATGGCTGTGGTCGCGCCTGCTGCATCCGGTTGTGGTGTTCGGGGCAGGGATCTCGTTTTTTGACCGATTACTGAACCGTCCCTCTTTTTCCGAGGGGTTTCGGCGGGTGCTCGGCGCGGTTTCCATTGCGCTGCTGCTATTGCTCAGTCTTACAGTTGGTGTCTTGCTGCATTGGATCTTTGCCAGCATTGGCCCAATGGGCTTTGTTGGCGAGGTGGTTATTGCTGCGGTATTTCTGGCGCAGCGCAGCCTGTTGGACCACGTGCGTGCCGTTGCCGTTGGTTTGCGCCGTGATGGCTTGGAGGGCGGGCGAAAAGCGGTATCGATGATTGTTGGTCGCGACCCCGCCGCACTCGATGAAGCCGGGGTGACACGCGCGGCCCTTGAGAGCTTGTCTGAGAATTTTGCCGATGGTGTTGTGGCTCCGGCCTTCTGGTATGCGGTTTTCGGCTTGCCGGGTCTGCTGGCCTATAAAATGCTCAATACGGCCGATTCGATGATTGGCCATAAATCCGAAAAATATCTGTATTTTGGCTGGGCCTCCGCACGGCTGGATGATCTGGCCAATTGGCCCGCAGCCCGGTTGTCGGGTCTGTTGATTGTTGCTGCGGCGTGGGTATCGGGTGGCACGCTTGCCGCAAAACGCTGCTTCTCCGTGATGATGTGCGATCATGGCCTGCACCGCTCGCCCAACTCCGGCTGGTCAGAGGCGGCAGCCGCAGGTGCTCTGGATGTGGCACTGGCGGG
>DNPN01000043.1:6208-6867 GCA_003501385.1 Rhizobium sp.
TGGTGGTAAGAAGGTGAGCGAGCCGATGATGAATGGGGCCGGACGCCAGATGATTGGCGCAAGTGACATTGTTGCCGGAGTTGCATTGATGGATCGGTCTTGGCTGATCGGTTTGATCTGTGTTGGTGCTGCACTGCTGTAAAATAAGCGGTTACTTATTTGTTCCTATCGGCAAAAAATCATCCTCCTAGGCAACCCATGAGAAAAGCTTTAACGGCATGAACGCATGACGAGCCGAGGCCGCGGCAAGGTGCCGCGCCACGAAATCCATGGTTTGCAAAAAGGAACGTTTATGAGCAAGGTTGCTGTTGTTTTTCATTCGGGTTATGGCCACACCAAGCGTGTTGCTGAACATGTTGCGAACGGCGCAGGCGCTGAATTGATTGAAATTGACAGCGAAGGCAATGTGCCTGAGGCTGCATGGGACGTGCTGAATGGCGCTGATGCCATTATTTTCGGCTCGCCAGCCTATATGGGCAATGTAACCTGGCAGTTCAAAAAGTTTGCCGAAGCCACGTCCAAGATCTGGTACACGCGCGGCTGGCAGAACAAGGTATTCGGCGGCTTTGCCAACAGCGCCAGCCTTAACGGCGACAAGCAGGTGGTGCTGATTGCTTTGCAGACCCTTGCATCACAGCATGGCGGCATCTGGGTCAGCC
>DNPN01000043.1:7107-35998 GCA_003501385.1 Rhizobium sp.
AGCATGGCGGCATCTGGGTCAGCCTTGGCCTTCTGCCATCCAACACGAAAGAAGCAAAGCGCACGGACGTGAACAATCTTGGCGGCTCTGTTGGCCTGCTCGTCCAGTCGCCTTCGGATGTTGGCGCGGATGAAATTCCGCAGGGCGATCTGGACACCGCTGTGGCTTACGGCAAGCGCGTTGCTGAAATTGCCGCTCGCCTGAAGTAATCGGATAGACGCATGTTTAGGGCCCGTATCTTCAAATGGTGCGGGCCCTTTTTGTTGCCAATATGCAAGGTCATCAATCAGATATGCGCATAAAGGATTTTTTCGCTGGACCCACCATTTTATGTCAATCAGTTTTGGCTATGGGTGTCATGATCACTCTTGCAATGATTCTGATGAAGCCGGGAGCCAGACCATGACCGAATTTGATGAGCAGGTGCTGCCCGGACACCATCGCAGCGCAGATCCGACGGATATTTACGATGAGGATGGCTCTATCCGCAGCGACTTTCTCGCGATTGTCGGCGCTGCCATTGCCGACAGAGACGTGCTGTTTCTGCGGGAGCGCGTGGCTGGCCTGCACGCATCAGAACTCGGCCACCTGATCGAGGCCATCCACCCTGATCAACGTTTGCCGATGATTACCCTGATGGGTGATCAATTCGACATGACAGCTCTGACCGAGGTAGATGAATCCATCCGTCTGCAGATCGTTGATCAAATGCCCAACGAGCAGATTGCGGCAGGGATTGGCGAGATTGATTCGGACGATGCCGTCTACATTCTCGAAGATCTCGATCAGGAAGATCAGGATGAGATTCTGGCGCAACTGCCGTTTACCGAACGGGTCAGGCTGCGCCGGGCGCTGGACTATCCGGAAAGCTCTGCAGGCCGCCGTATGCAGACCGAATTTGTCGCCGTGCCGCCGTTCTGGACCGTGGGACAGACCATTGACTACATGCACGACGAAGAAGAATTACCGGAGCATTTTACCCAGATTTTTGTGATTGATCCGACCTTCAAGCTGCTGGGCGTGGTCAATCTTGACAGAATTCTACGCACCAAGCGTCAGCTTAAAATCGAAACCATCATGCGCGATACCAATCACCCGATCCGTGGCGACATGGACCAGGAAGAGGCGGCGCAAGTGTTTGAGCAATATGACCTTCTCTCTGCCGCCGTTGTGGATGAGAGCGGGCGCCTTGTGGGTGTTCTTACCATCGACGATGTGGTGGACGTGATCCAAGAAGAGGCGGAAGAAGACCTGATGCGCCTCGGCGGGGTTGGCGATGAAGAACTCTCTGACAGCATTACCGAAATTTCACGCTCGCGCGTGTCTTGGTTGCTGGTCAATCTGCTCACGGCCATTCTCGCAGCCTCGGTGATTTCGCTGTTTTCCGCCACGATTGAACAGATCGTGGCGCTGGCCGTGTTGATGCCCATCGTTGCGGGCATGGGTGGCAATGCCGCCTCTCAAACCATGACTGTGACCGTGCGCGCACTTGCCACCCGCAATCTGGATATTCACAATGCCTGGCGCGTTGTGCGTCGCGAGGCCGGTGTTGGGCTGATCAATGGTGCGGTTTTTGGTATTCTGATTGGTGCAATAGCCGGTTTATGGTTCCAAGATCCCAATATTGGCGGTATTATCGCATCGGCAATGCTGATCAACATGCTGGCCGCAGCCATTGCAGGCATTCTTATTCCACTGTTACTGGATAAGATCGGAGCCGATCCTGCGGTGTCATCCACCGTTTTCGTGACCACTGTCACGGATGTCACCGGCTTCTTTTCGTTTCTCGGCCTTGCAAGCTGGTGGTTTGGTATCCACTGACTGAGGTTTGCTTGCCGTCAAAGGAAGCCTTTTTCACCAATTTCAGCAAGCGGCCGCAGCATAGGCAGACAAAAATTGACTTTTACGTCAAAGTTAATATGATTGTCACGAAACCCTGATGGAATATTATGGCTTTGAAGAAGTTCTACAGCATCACCGAGCTCACACGTGAGTTTGACGTTTCAACCCGAACGCTTCGTTTTTACGAGGATGAGGGTTTGCTTCATCCTGAACGCAAGGGCAGAACCCGTGTGTATCGTGGCGCTGACCGTCATATGCTGAAGGAAATTCTGCGCGCCCGCCGCATTGGCTTTACCGTGGCTGAAATTCGGGAAATTATTCAGGTCTATAAGCAGCCACCGGGCGAGATTGGCCAGTTGAAGATGATGATGGCGCGCATTGATGAAAAGCGCGACGAATTGCGCCAGAAGCGCAAGGATATTGAAGAAACCTTGGCCGAACTGGATCAGGCAGAAGAAGCCTGCCTGACCCGGCTGGTGGAAATTGGTGTCGGATCCTGACGTTTGTTCGGGGAAGTGGACTTCGGCCTTCCCAAAAACACAAGCGACGATAAATTGACCCGAAACCCGTTTTTGATCAAATCCAGCGACGTGTGCGCTGGCAGTAACGCTCAAAATCTACACCGAAACGCATCAAAAGACGCAATTCCTCATAACGTATGGCAATGAGCGTGGTCAGCAGCGCCGCAATGGGTGCCGCAATCAACAGCCAGCCATTTCCCAAAATCAGGCCGCTTGCCACCATCAGCAGCGTATAACCGAGATAGATGGGATTGCGACTGTATCGATAGGGACCATCCGTGACCAGATGGTGGTGGCTTTCACGCAAGTCTTTTGGCGAATAATGCCACATCATCGTCTGGATTGCCCAAACATTGATGGCAATCGCACCGACAGCGATCATCGCGCCGGATACCAAGGCTACTGGCCCCTTTGGATCAATAAAAGGTGCGGTTACAACGTAATCATCAAGCAACAATGCAATAACACAGGCACCGATATACAGAAGCGGCGGCCATGGATATTTTAGCGGCTTCATACGGTATTTCATGTGAGGACCCATTATTGGCTGGCGATCGTACACTCCCGTGCCAGCTTCAGGACCCTTTCATCTTGCGTTGCTATGATTGCGCCAGACTGGAGTGGTTGCAGTAGATTTCCCGTTTGCAATTTATCCAGTGTGCAGCCGCAAAAACGGGTGCAAAATCCCGCCTCGCTGCCACCTGCCTCGCAGGATTGCTGGCAGCTGCGCCCGTATTCCAATGCCCGATCCGGCGGCGGTGGCGGTGCTATGAGCGACGCCAGATAGACCAGCGAGATCAGCACCGGCTGATGGATGAGGTAAAACGCCATGCTGTGACGCCCCCCAAGTGCCAGAAGGCGTGGGCCTTGTGGCATAGCAGCGAGCTTTTCATGCAGGCCAAACCGGATCGATAGCCTTGCCGCGACAATACCGAACAGAACCGCAGCAAACCATGGAAACAGGGGCACGTAATCATTGGAGCGCGGGATTGTTTCTGACAACCCGACCCACCATAGCATGGGATGATCAAACAGCGGTGATTGTGCATAAAAAGGCAAGGCCAAGGATGCCAGTGCCGCAAGTGCGGTTATGATGACCGGTAGGCGCAAAAATGCCAGCGCAAGCAGGCTCATCAAGGCGATCCCATGCAGGATGCCAAAGAAGATCCAGCCATTGCCCATAACGAAATAGGTTACACCAGAGATCAGCGCAGCTGCCACGGCAATTTGCGCGAAGCGTTTGACAAAGGCTTGCCAGCGAATACCGCGGCCATGGGCAAGCACCAGGCTGAAACCAACCAGAAACAGAAAGGTTGAAGCGATGCAGCGTGCATAGAGCCTCCACGGGCCTGTCTCAGCCGTTCCCGGCTCAATATAGCCAAAAAACTCCAGATCCCATGTGAAATGGTAGGACGCCATGGCAACAAGCGCAAAGCCACGCAGACTATCCAGCATGCCAATGCGGGGCAGCGGACTGATGCCGGTTGGCGCTTGGTCCTGCCGGGTTAAGGTGGTTTGATCGCCCACGTTCATATCCTTATCCTGCACCGATTACATCACCGTCGATGGCGGCTTGGCAGAGCCTTCAAACGCGTCTTTTTCATGGCTCGGCAGCGTCAGATCACTCTCGCCTTGCGAGATTTGCTGCATGAGAGCCAAGCGCGCATTGGAGAAAAACTGACGGTGCAGCAATACGGCAAAGATGAAAACAGTGGTCAACATGAACATATAGGCGTTCAAAAACCATCCCAGATAACCAATCGACATGAAAATCGCCCGCAGGCCTGCATTAAAACTCATGGCAGCGATGATGTTCATCTGCACCACGGTTTCAGCATCTCGTCTAGCGGCAATCGGATTTCGCCGGGCATCTTCGGCCATAGGAAGGCCACCAAACAAAATGGTGCAATAGTTGAAAAGGCGATAGGACCAGCCGAATTTGAAAAACGCATAGCCCAACACCACGATCAATCCACACACTTTAAATTCGAACGCTGCCCGACCTGCAGCACCGATCATGGGCAGATCCCGCAAAACCGCATCGATCCTGTCAGTCGCCCCCAGCATGGCAAAACATCCACCAAGAGCAATGATAGAGGTGGAAGCAAAAAAGGCCGTGCCATTTTGCAATCCCGCCATGATTTGGGTATCGATCATTCGCAGATCGCGCTTGAGCGCGTTGAAAATCCAGATACGCCTTCTGACTGTCATCACCTTCGTCAGACTTGGCCGTGGCAACGAAATTCGCCCGTTTGTGAGCAAACCAAAGGAAAACCAGCTGAAACAAAACAGCGCAAGGGCAAAATAATCGAGGTTCGTCATGGATGACTCATATTTATCAGGTTTAACGGACCGCTAGTGATGATAAATATACTTCATCACTTCTTATCATTCGATTTTCTTCAAGCCATACATTGACGACGACCTTTTCCAAAACAGCAATATAGCCATCATTGACCAAATCAATAGGTTTTAGCTGTTGAGAAATTGCTTTTGATACTCTATGCCTATTGTAGGGCCATTTCGGGGGAAATGGACTCAAAAACCGCTTTTGGGCGGGGGACGACAGCGCGGCTTCGTAAAGCCGCGCTGTTTTTATTTTGTTAGTATGTTGTTGCATAATTTTCTCTTTGAACCGATTCCGGCTTAAAGAGAAAATTATGTAACAAATATAGATAGCTACAGCGAACCTTTGTGCGCCTTATATGGCGCACGGTGCCGTAATGTCGCATCGGCCCTAGCGGATGTCGATCCTCCATCATGAAAATGCCTTGAGATCCACTAGTTTACATTAGGCGAATCCAGGCCCGTTCGGGGTTGTTTTAAAAAGGCCTTCCATGTTTCTTTCGGTATTTGACGTTTTCAAGATCGGCATCGGGCCTTCCAGCTCCCACACAATGGGGCCTATGTCCGCAGCCTTGCGGTTTCTGGATTTGATTCTCTCAAACGAATGGCCGCGTCCTGCTGGTGCCGAGGTGGCCGCATTGAAAGTGAGCCTGCATGGCTCACTCGCCTACACGGGCGTTGGCCATGGCACAGATCGCGCCGTTATTATTGGCCTGACCGGGGAATCTCCCGGCACGGTCGACCCGGACCGCATGGATGCTATCGTCTCCGAAGTAGAGCGCACGGGCACAATCTGTCCTCCCGGTCATCCGTCCTATGCATTTCAGCCGGTCAAAGACTTGCTGATGGACAAGAAAACGCCGTTGCCTGGCCATGCCAATGGCATGCGGTTTTCGGCGTTCGACAAGCAGGGACGTTTGCTGCTGACCACGGTTTATTATTCCATTGGTGGCGGTTTCGTTGTGACTGATACGGAGCTTGAGGCGGTGCAAAAGGCCAAAAAGGCACCCCAAACGACTGTAAAAGTGCCTTATCCCTTTTCGAGCGCGCGTCAAATGCTGGCGATGGCCCAATCCTCTGGCCTCACCATTGCGCAGATGAAACGCGCCAATGAAGAAGCAACCATGAGCCGTGACGAATTGAACGCCGGCCTTGATCGCCTATGGGATGCGATGAGTGGTTGTATTGATCGGGGTTTGCGGGTGGAGGGTATTCTCCCCGGCGGATTGAAGGTCAAGCGCCGCGCCAAGGCCATTCATGACAAATTGCAGGATGAATGGCGCTCAAACCGCCTGAATCCGCTGCTGGCCAATGACTGGCTCTCCGTTTACGCCATGGCGGTCAACGAGGAAAATGCCGCCGGGGGCAGGGTGGTGACCGCCCCGACCAATGGGGCTGCAGGTGTGATGCCCGCAACCATTCGCTATTACCTGCATTTTCATCCCGATGCCGATCAGGATGGTGTGCGTGACTATCTGCTGACTGCAGCCGCCGTGGGCGGTATTATCAAGCACAATGCGTCCATCTCTGGTGCCGAAGTGGGCTGTCAGGGCGAGGTAGGCTCGGCTGCGGCCATGGCAGCAGCAGGCTTGGCCGCCGTCATGGGTGGCAGCCCTGAGCAGGTTGAAAATGCCGCTGAAATTGCGCTTGAACATCACCTAGGCATGACCTGCGATCCGGTTGCTGGCCTTGTGCAGGTGCCCTGCATCGAGAGAAACGCCTTGGGTGCCGTGAAGGCCGTGACGGCAGCGTCCTTGTCAATCAAGGGCGATGGGAGCCATTTTGTGCCGCTCGACGCCTGCATTGAAACCATGCGCCAGACGGGCAATGACATGAGCGAGAAATACAAGGAAACCTCACTGGGTGGTCTTGCCGTCAATGTGGTGGAGTGCTGAGACCAAAAGGTGCCGTTACAGCAAGCCCAACTCTGCCAGTTCGCGCTTCATGTCATCCGGCATATCATCAATATTGGCACCGCCCGCCCCAAGATCACGCGGGGCATCAGCATCGTTCAGGTAGCGCCATCCTTGGAATGGCCTGCGCGGTGCTGGCACGGTTTCAATCACCTCCGGGCCAAGAATCAATTCGCAACGGCTTATGCCATCGCCGCCGGTGAAGCTGACAACATCCAGCAACGACTGCCGCGCAGCGACCTGTCCCTTGATGATCCAATAGAGCGAGCCGCCATCCAGCAACTCGTCAACACGCTTGGGAACCATGCGGGTCACATGGCCGCTCTGCGGCGCAAGGCCAGCCGACATTGCAACAAGCGCGCGTTCCGCGACCCATTGTTTGAGATCGTCAATGCTTTGCGCACCGACACAAAGTTTAATCAGATGAAGTGCCATGCGGCAGCAAATAACGCGTTGAGCGGCGTGGTCAAGCCCGCGATAACGAACTGCAGCCAATATGATGGAATAGTGCCGCCTGCATTTATGTTTTCGGCGTGGGCTACCTTGGTATATTAAAGCGTCGTGTATGCTAAAAGACAACAAAGGACGCTTTAGAGTTCGTCAGGGAAAAGTGGAGCCCGGTTTTCCCGAAAAGACAAACGAAAACAAGAGAGTTTAGAGTCTGTCTGGTTCAATCTGAACCTGACAGACTCTCATGCAATTGGAAGTCGGATTGGTCGTAAATCCCGCGCCAACATCTCCACCTTACGCATCATTTGATCGCACAATACGAGATTGCGCCTTAGACTTTGGTTTACAGATGTTGATGAAGCTCAACGCTTGCCGTCCGCAACAAGTCCCGCATCCTGTCATGAATTTCGTCGTCTCGACCATCGATGCCTGCAACCTCGAAGTCGCGGCTGACCCGTTCCGATACGCCACTGGGGTCCACGACACTCATTTCAGCGAGTTCCTGCGCATAGTTCTGCGGATCAGAATTCTTCATAATACTTGCAGCCCAAAATCCCAGCAGCGCATTTCTGCGTGCCGTTATTCTGAATTGCATGTCTTGATCATAAGCATACTTATCTTCAAACGCACTGACCTGATGCTGAATCGCTACCATATTAATCCCTCGATGATTATCTGTTGCGTTTCGGATTACATTTCGCTTTTTAAGCAGTAAAATATTACAATCTGTTGATATATGTGGTTTAATTTCAATGAATTATTTTATATGATTATTTATTAAATTTTATATTTAGATTTTATATTCATGATTATTTTTATATTTTAGGTCAGGACTGCATACCTAAATCAAATGATTTCTGGTTCAATCATAGACACTGCCTTTGGATTTGACCAAATACGGCTCAGTGATTGTACCAACGTTGCGCTAAACCGCACTTTGTGATGCCAGCCTGCTTGCAGCGAATAATAGCCAAGCCAAAATCTTGCGTCAGTGTTGCTCTCATATCTGTGCGTTGACAAATGTGAGCATACTAGCATATCACTTGCATCGGGAGTTCTATTTAAATTTTGGTAACGTGGGAGGAGAGCATGGTGCAGGTCAGCAGAAGAACATTTATAGGAACCGCCGCCGGTGTTGCTGGCTTGGGGATGTTGCCTCGGCTCGGAATGGCTGCGATTAAGCAGCCGGCTAGCCCGGTGACAATCACCGTTGCGGATGTTGCGGGTAATCTGGCCCTGACACAGGGCATGTTTGAGAAATATGCAGCCGCCAAGCCGCAGTGGGTTTCGCGTTTTGCCTTTACAAAGGCACCAGCACCGGAACTGCCATCGAAGCTCAGGGCTCAACAGGCGGCCGGCAAAGTGGATATCGACCTTGTGTTGACCGGCACCGATGCGCTGGCTGCTGGACTGTCCCAAGGTCTTTGGGTTGATTTGAAAGCCCACAAGGCAGATCTGCCGTCGCTGGAGACAATTCTTCTGCCGCAGGCTTTGAAAATGCAGGCGCTGGCGCAAGATCAGGGCGTGATCGTGACCTATTACCCCTCCGGCCCGTTGATTGAATATATGCCGGACCGTGTCAAACAGGTTCCTGCGACGGCTGAAGAATTGCTGGCCTGGTCCAAAGCCCATCCCAAGCGCTTCATGTATGCCCGCCCTGCCAATTCCGGCCCCGGCCGCACGTTCTTGATGGGTCTGCCGTATCTTCTGGGCGACAAAGACCCGAAAGACCCCGTCAATGGCTGGGGCAAGACCTGGGACTACCTCAAGGCGCTAGGTGAAAACATTGAATATTACGGCACCGGCACAACGCAAGTGATGAAGGAACTGGGTGAGGGCACACGCGACATCGTTGCAACCACCACTGGCTGGGACATCAATCCACGTGTTCTTGGTATTGTTCCGGCGGAAGCCAAAGTGGCCACCCTCAAGGGCTTCCACTGGGTCACCGATGCCCACTATGCGGTCATTCCCAAGGGCGTATCAGAAGAGAAGATTGCCGTTTTGCTGGATGTGATCAACTTCATTCTCCAGCCCCAACAGCAAGCCATTGCCTTTGATGATGGCTATTTCTACCCCGGCCCGGCGGTCAAGGATGTGAGCATTTCTATGGCTCCCCAAAAGAGCCAGGACGCCATCGCCGAATTTGGCCGCAAAGAATACGACGGCTGGATTGCTGACAATCCGTTGGAAGTGCCACTTGACGCGTCCAAAATCGTCGATGCCTTCCGCATCTGGGACGAAAAGATTGGCGCGGCCAAGGGTTGATGACTTGGCCCGCCGTACCAAAAGCGGCGGGCCACTTATTCAACACGACCCTGCAGTCACGTGCTGCATGTCGTATTCAACTGTATGACAAAACTTTGAAAACAAGACTATCACCTTCAGTCCAGAGGACTTGAGGGACGTTGTCTTATGGTTCTTCCGTAGACAGGAGAGTTCACTTGGCCTCGCATTCCCATGCATCAATCCCCACTGGCAATCCCAAACAAGATGGGCCAAAACAAGGGGCGCGTCTTGAGCTTGTCGGCCTTCGCCGTGCATTTGGTGCCTACAAGGCTTTGGATGGCATTGATCTGGCCATTGAGCCGGGCGAATTCATTGCCCTTCTCGGCCCTTCTGGCTGTGGCAAATCCACGGCGCTCAACTGCATTGCAGGACTTTTGCCGCTGACGGGCGGGGAAATCCGCGTTGGCGGCCAACGCATTGACCAGTTGGAGCCGGAAAAACGCGGCTTTGGCATGGTGTTTCAAAGTTACGCGCTGTTTCCGCACATGAGCGTGCGCCGAAATGTCGGCTTCGGCCTTGCCATGCAAGGGATCAAGGGTGCAGAGGCCGACAGGCGGATTGAAGCGGCGCTCAATCTTGTGCGGCTTGGCTCGCAAGCCGATAAATTGCCCGGCCAACTCTCCGGCGGCCAACAGCAGCGCGTGGCCATTGCCCGCGCTATCGTGATCCGGCCACCCGTGGTGCTGATGGATGAACCGCTCTCCAATCTCGATGCCAAGCTACGCCTTGAAATGCGCGCCGACATTCGCGCCATTCACGATCAAATCGGCTCCACCACCATTTACGTCACCCACGATCAGGATGAGGCCCTTTCGATGGCCGATCGGATTGTGGTGATGAGCCAGGGCCATATTCGCCAGATTGGCACGCCGGAAGATCTCTACATGCGCCCCAGCCATGTAGATGTCGCTGATTTCATGGGTTTCCGCACGCGTATTACTGGACGTATCACCGCTGTTTTCGGCCAGGAAGCGCAGATCGATGCCGCTGGTGCCAATATCACTGGCACGCTTCGCCAGCCCGCAAATGTCGGTGATGCGGCTGTGCTGAGTGCTCGGCCAGAGGATCTTGTGGCCGTGAGTGACGGCAGCGGCATTCCCGTGACGGTCAAATCCATGGAATATCGCGGTCGCGCCTTTTTCGGCTCGGCAGAGGCCAAGGATGGTGCGGAGGTTTATTTCCGCGCAGATACCTTGCTGCCGCGCGGCACAGTCACCTCCGTCAAGCCATCGGATGGCCGCGCTTTGATTTTTAAAGGTGACGTATGAGCCAATCGTCTTTGCGCGTTCATCTCGCGACCAAAGGGCTGGATGGCACAACGCTTCTGGTGGTGCCGGGTTTGTTGGTCATCCTCGCTTTGTTCATCTATCCCTTCATTTACGGTGTGATTGACTCTGTCACCCCTACCGATGGGCAATGGTACACGAACTATGTCACCTTCTTCACGGATCAGTTTCAATATCGCACCATTGGGGCCACGCTTTGGCTGGCCCTGCCGGTCACAATTGTCAATCTGGCGTTGGCGCTGCCCATTGCCTTCCGTGTGCGGCTGATGACGCGCCAAAGGCTGCTCACCACCATTCTGGTGCTGCCCGTCACGCTTGGCACGGTGTTTATCGCTGATGGACTTTTGACCTTTCTGGGGCCGCAAGGCTGGTTTAACCGCACACTGATCCTGATTGGCCTTCTGGATGCGCCGGTGAAACTCACCAACAATTACTGGGGCGTTTTTGCCTCGCTGCTGATATCCGGCTTTCCTTTTGCCTTCCTGCTGACGCTCTCCTATGTCACCGGCATTGACCCTGCGATTGAACAAGCTGCGGCAACACTAGGTGCGAATGCCCGCAGGCGTTTTACCAAAGTGTTTTTGCCTTTGCTGGTGCCGGGGTTGGCTGTGACCTTCTGCCTTTCCTTCGTGCAGGCGTTTGCGGTGTTTCCATCGGCCGTTCTTCTCGGCGCACCTGCGGGACCAACACGGGTGATTTCCATTGCTGCCTATCAGGCTGCGTTTGAGCAATATAATCACTCTCTCGGCTCCGCCATTGCCATCATCATGGGCATTGTCGAACTTCTGATTGTTGCAGCCGTGCTCATGCTGCGCTCCTTCTTCTATCGCGGCCCCGTGGCCGGAACGAAAGGCTAAAGGCATGATCCGCGATCAAGGCATAGGCTCGAAACTCTGGCGCACCGGTGTCTGGGCGCTGGCAATCTTGTTCATTCTCAATCTGGTGGCGGTGATTGCTTCGGTGGTGGTCAATTCCTTCGCCCGCCGTTGGCTGGGCACATGGTTGCCAACCGGCTGGACAACCCGCTGGTATTCCGACGCATGGACAGAGTTTCAGCTCTCCGATGTTGTCACGGTCACCTTCCAGATCACCTTTACGGTGGTGATCATCTCTGGCCTGCTGGGTGTTGTCACCGCCTACGCGCTGGCCAGACGTGATTTTCCGGGCAAACGACTGGTGATTCTCACTTTCCTCTTGCCGCTGC
The DNA here is from genome assembly GCA_003501385.1 of Rhizobium sp. Lineage (GTDB taxonomy): Bacteria > Pseudomonadota > Alphaproteobacteria > Rhizobiales > Rhizobiaceae > Allorhizobium. The sequence continues at coordinate 18,959 of DNPN01000043.1, forward strand.
TGGTGCCGCCGCTGACTTACGGCATTCCGCTCGCAACTGTGCTCTACAAGGTCGGCCTAGGGGGCACGTTCTGGGGCGTGGTGCTGATCAATCTGGTGCCATCCCTGCCGTTTGTTATTCTGGTGATGATCCCGTTCATTGAGCAGATCGATCCGCGCATTGAGGCCGCCGCCAAAGTGTTTGGTGCGGGAACGTGGAGCTTGTTCACCCGCATCCTGCTGCCATTGTTGTTGCCCGGCATGTTGGCCGCTCTGCTCCTGGTGCTGGTACGGACGATTGCCATGTTCGAACTGACCTTCCTCATCGCTGGCCCAACCACGCAGACCCTGGTGGTATCGCTCTATTACGCCGTCTTTGCCTCCGGCGTGCGCGCCTCGCAGTCTATCGATGCGATGGCCGTGGTCTATATGGTCACGACGCTGTTCTGGCTGATTATCGCCCTGCAATTTGTCAGCCCAACTCAAATCGTCGCAAGAGCAAAGCAACAACCGGCAGCTTAAAAAAACGCCTTCCTGTTTCCATTCACCGCCAAACTGCTTTATGAGCGTAGCAAAGAGCGCCTTGCTCCACGAATGAGAGATCAGGACCTATGACGATGAAGGCCGAAAACCCCGGACATCCGGGATTTTCACACTATTCCGAAGGCAAGCTATTCGCCGTTGCACCAATGATTGACTGGACCGACACCTTCTGTCGGCGCTTTCATCGGCTGCTGACGCGGCGCGGCTTGCTTTATACCGAAATGATCGTGGCCGATGCGATTATTCATGGCAAGCGTGATCGCCTGCTGGCATTTGATGCCAGTGAACATCCTTTAGCGTTTCAGCTTGGCGGCTCTGATCCTCAGAAACTCACCGAGGCTGTACGGATTGCCAGTGACTTTGGCTATGATGAGATCAACCTCAATGTTGGTTGCCCATCTGATCGCGTGCAGGCGGGAACATTCGGCGCTTGCTTGATGCGCGAGCCGCAGACGGTGGAAGCTTGCGTTCGTGCCATGAAGGCTGCCACATCCGTTCCGGTGACAGTGAAATGCCGGATAGGTGTGGATGACCAGCAGCCGGAAGATGTCTTGCCCGATTTTCTCAAGCGCATGATTGGGGCAGGGGCGGATGCCATCTGGATTCACGCCCGCAAAGCGTGGCTTCAGGGCCTAAGCCCCAAGGAAAATCGCGAAGTGCCGCCGCTGGATTATCCGCTGGTGTACCGGATGCGCGAAGAGAACCCGGATGTGTTCATAGGCATCAACGGTGGCATTGCCACGCTGGAAGAGGCTTCCGAGCATCTGAAGCACGTTGATGGCGTAATGCTGGGCCGTGCGGCCTATAACAATGCCACGATTCTCACCCGCGTTGACGCTGTGATTTATGGCGATGCCGACATTGCCCCCGATTGGGATTTCATCCGCGACGCCATGATGGATTATGCTGCCCGCCACATCGCAGAAGGTGGCAGGCTGGTGCATCTCACCCGTCATATGGTTGGCCTGTTTCAAGGCTATGCGGGCGCGCGCCGTTTTCGCCAAATTCTCTCTGCTGACGGCCCAAAGCCGGGTGCCGGGCCAGAGGTGATTGCAGCGGCCTTTGCTGCCGTGGATATTGCCGCAGGTCTTGTGCGCTCGGCCTGAATTTGGCCCAAATAAAAACGGCGCTCCTTGCGGAACGCCGTTCACAATAACCTCGCCAGAACGGCGAAGGCGAAACAATCACGCAGCGCGGATGTTTACAGCCTTAGGGCCTTTGCCCATGCGGTCAGCTTCTGTGTCGAAGGTCACTTCCTGACCGTCACGCAGAGTCTGAATGCCAGCAGCCTGAAGAGCGGAGATGTGAACGAATACGTCCTTCGCGCCGCCTTCTGGAGTGATGAAGCCGAAGCCCTTGTCCTGATTGAAGAATTTTACAACGCCTTTAATGGCCATGGGATAAGTCCTTTTCCCTTGAGTTTTTTAGTTTTGCCTCGCCCGGTTCCCGGATGAAACATTGATCGCCTCTTCACGAAGAGACAGGTCGGTAGTCGAGATAACGGGGAAAAGACGTCTACCATCGGAGGTTAAGCCTCCAGCGCCGCATAGCCAATGACGGCCAGTCGCGGTGATACAATCAGTCCAGTCTCCGGGATCATAAGTACCCGAACGTGCAGTTATTTATAGGAATTTCGCCAAAGCAGCAAGCATATATAAAGTTTTCCTTCAAAATACTCGTTTAGATTGATGATTAAGTCTCAGCTTTCGGAAATTGATCCAGAAATCCCCTTAGTATGAAGGGGTTATTTCTTGCCATGGCAATGATAGCCACCTGTTTTTCGTTCATGATGGCAACCCTTGGAATCAAGTCCGCCACCGTGGGCGAAGGCTGTGACGCTGAAGCAGCATGTCATCACAATGAGCAGGCTTAATCTTAATGTGTTCATCGTTTCACCTCGTTGTACGCGGGGAGAGAGAAGCACACTCACACAACGATTCAATCTTTAATTTATTACTTTATAATATTTAATTTTTGATTGTTTTCGCGTGTGTGGAAAACTCCAGACAGTGAAAACCCATCAATGACCTATGGCTGCAAAATAAAAAGCGAACACACGCCAAGTGATGAAGCTTCATTTATTTAAATGATTTTGAGAGAAGTGGTGAGAGCGATGGGATTCGAACCCATGACCTACTGATTAAAAGTCAGTTGCTCTACCGGCTGAGCTACGCTCTCCCTGATAAGGCAAATCAGCACCTCAGGAAGTGGGCGGAACATAGTCAGGGTGATGTTTTCGGTCAACCCAAAAAAGTGAGATTTTGCAGGTTTTTAACAGGCCTTTGTTCTGTAACGGCAAAAAAAGATGATTGGCATGTGATCGGAAACAACGTTACCACATGCATGAGGCCGTGATACACCACGGCTGCATTTTGTCTGGTGCCCAAATCGTGCGCTGGCACATGAAGCGCACTGCAAGATTCGGGACTTGAATTTGATACTGGTCTTAAGAATGGTGTAGTGTTGGCGAGAGGTTGGGAGACGTTGTGTCTATTGCTGAAATTCCGTTTTTAACTGCGCTGATTGCTGGCACCTTGTCCTTTCTGTCGCCCTGCGTATTACCGTTGGTGCCGCCTTATCTTTGCTACATGGCGGGTGTCAGCGTTGAGCAATTTCGCGGCAGCCCCGCAGCGGTGATTAATACGCGTGTGCGCGGCAGCGTTATTGCCTCTGCGCTGTGTTTTACATTGGGTTTTGCCACTGTCTTTGTTGCTTTGGGTGCCGGAGCGTCGACCATCGGCATGCTGCTGCGCCAACACCTTGATGTTCTCTCCAAGGTGGGTGGCGTGGTCATCATCATCATGGGGCTGAATTTTCTAGGGCTTTTTCGTATCGGTATTTTGGCGCGGGAAGCGCGCTTTGCGGGTGGCGGCAAACCGGCAACGCTCACAGGTGCCTATGTCATGGGTCTCGCGTTTGCCTTTGGCTGGACGCCCTGCATTGGTCCGGTTCTGGGTGCCATTCTGGCCGTGGCCGCTGCCCGCGACACTGTGGGGCAGGGCGCTGTATTGTTGGCCGTTTATTCCCTTGGACTCGCCATTCCATTCTGGATTGCCGCAGGATTTTCCGGCGCATTCATGCGGTTTCTTGCGCAGTTTCGCCGCCATCTCGGCTTGGTGGAAAAAGTCATGGGCCTACTCTTGATTGTAACAGGCCTCGCCTTCATTTTTGGCTATGTCTCTGATCTGGCAATCTGGTTTCAGCAGAGTTTCCCAATCCTCTCCCGAATCGGATGATTCTCAGAACTTGGCCGTGATCTTGTCGCGTAACATCTGCGGGAAGGCTCCAAAGCCTCTTCCTGGCGCAACACCTTCGCGCATCACAAAGTGGCGAAGTGGCGAGATGGCCGAAAGCAGGTGAATACCTGCCGCCCGCACCATCTGCACAGGCAGGAAAGGCGATAACAGCGAGCGATTGAGCAAGTCCACACTCGCTGTTCGGCTCAACACATCCACCTTGCGGCGGCGATCAAAGCGGTTGCCAATGGTGGCTTGAATGGGCTTGTCGAGATCTTCTCCGGCGAGCTCATCCAGTTCCATCACATCTCGAAGGCTCAAGTTAAGCCCCTGGGCACCAATCGGCGGAAAGGCGTGGGCGGCCTCGCCAACGAAAGCGGCGCGGCCTTTACCGTAGCGCAGAGCCGTCATGCCGGAGAGCGGCCAGGCTTGCACGCCCGCCTCAACCGATACCTTACCGAGTAAGGATTGCATGCGGGCTTCTACCTTTTCACTCAAGCTTTCCAGCGAAAGCTCGGTCAAACGAAGTGCTTCATCTGGCTCTACAACCCAGACAAGGCTGGAGCGATTGCCGTGCAAGGGCACCTGCGTGCAGGGGCCATGCTCTGTGTGGAACTCGGTGGAGGCGTTTTGATGGGGCAGGGCATGGGCAAAATTGAGCACCACCGCCGTTTGCGGATAGGACCATGTGCGAACAGAAACGCCCGCTGCCTCGCGCGTCAATGATCGGCGCCCATCAGCACCGATAACGAGATCGGCGCTCAGCACGGTGCCATCGGCAAGCGTCACCAAAGCATCATCGCCGCCAAAAGAAACGACGGAAGCGTTTTGATGATAAACCGTGAGGTTCGGTTCGCGAGTAATGGCAGCCTCGAATACGTCGAGCAGATCCTTGTTTGTGAAATTATAGCCAAAAGCAGCAAGGCCAATTTCGGCGCTGCGGAATGCAACGGGTGGTGCGCGCAAAAGGCGTTGTGTACCATCAATAATCTGCATAGTAGACAGCGCTTCGGCCTTCGGCTGCAAATCAGTCCACAGTCCGAGTCGGTCGAGGTAGCGGATAGATTGATCCATCAAGGCCGTTGTGCGTTGATCGCGATGGCGGCTTGTTCCACTGACCAGCGCGACCTTGCGTCCGCGCCTTGATAGGGCAATAGCGGCGACCGATCCGGCTAGACCTGCACCCACGACAACGACCTCAATTTTTTCCACCGGCCTGCTCCTTGATAGTGTGATAACGATGTAGTGTGGAACGCCTGTAAAATCCATGGGCCGAATTGGCGCAGGTGCAAAAGACCGTAATAACGGTCCGAATGAGCAAAATATCTCGCATTTGCCTGCCCGAAATTCAGTCGCAAAATCGGGGAGTTACCCCGCGATTCCGGAAAGACTTCGTTTGACAGGTTGCATTTGAAAGGGATTCGGCGAATATCGCGCCAACCGACCATAGGGGCAAAATCCGGCGAACCATGAAGATTTTTAACTATAAACGTGTACCCTATGCAGAAATGCGCGCCTTTTCCGTGCACATTCTGACGGCATCCGGTTCTTTTCTGGCATTTCTTGGTGTGGTCGCTGCCGCCAACAAGGATTTCTCCAGCATGTTCTGGTGGTTGGGTTTGGCGCTGCTGGTTGATGGCATCGACGGCCCCATCGCCCGCAAGGTGAAGGTCAAGGAAGTGCTGCCGAATTGGTCTGGCGACACACTGGACAATATTATCGACTATGTCACTTACGTTTTGCTGCCAGCCTTTGCGCTCTACCAGAGCGGTATGATTGGCCAGCCTTGGTCGTTTGTTGCAGCGGGCATGATCGTCGTGTCCAGCGCGATCTATTACGCAGATACCGGCATGAAAACCGATGAATATTTTTTCTCGGGCTTCCCAGTTGTCTGGAATATGATTGTATTCAGCCTGTTCGTGGTCAATGCCTCGGCAACAACATCCATGATCGTGGTGGCCGTGTCTGTGCTCCTGACCTTCCTGCCGATTAACTTCCTGCATCCGGTGCGGGTGAAGCGGCTGCGGCCACTCAATCTGGGCATTTTCCTTCTGTGGTGCGCGCTTGGCATTTATGCACTGCTCATGGATTTTTCCACACCGATTTTTGTGTTGATCCCCTTTGTTGCAACTGGCATCTATCTCTATGTTATTGGAGGCATTTTGCAGGTATTTCCCGCGCTGGGACGCCGTTGATTTAACGCTATTGCCTGAAAATACGGCAACATCTAAAAAATAGTCGACTTGGCTGTTGTGCGATACGCCAAAGTCAGTATCAATATAGATAGCAAGTCTGTTGTGGGTTGGTGCCTGCCGTTCAATGCTTTGAATTTAGTCGTTTATACGTTTCACTCCAGCGGCATCTTGCCGTGTGAGACTAGGAGGTACAGTGTCGCATAGCGAAGAGGCGGTGGGAAAAACCCTGCTTTCTGTCCGGAAATTGACAAAGCGGTTTGGCTCTTTCACGGCCTGCGACGGGATTAATCTCGATATTCGTGCCGGAGAGATTCATGCGCTGCTGGGCGAAAACGGAGCCGGTAAGTCAACGTTGGTGAAAATGCTGTTTGGTGTTTTGGCACCAAGCGATGGTGAGATTGTTTGGGACGGCAATGCCGTGGATATCGGTTCACCGGCGCAGGCCAGAGAGCTTGGCATTGGCATGGTGTTTCAGCACTTCTCATTGTTTGAGGCATTGACCGTCGCTGAAAACATTGCACTGTCGCTCGATCGTTCTGTTTCTCTGAGTGACATTTCAGAAAAAGCAAGGGCGCTTTCCATATCGTACGGACTTCCGCTTGACCCCGCCTCGCACGTGGCTGATCTTTCTGTCGGCGAGCGCCAGCGCATTGAAATCGTGCGCGCGCTTTTGCAAAATCCAAAGCTGATCATTCTGGATGAGCCAACATCGGTTCTGACGCCTCAGGAAGCCGACAAGCTGTTTGAAACCCTCAACAAGCTGAAGGCTGAAGGCAGGTCTGTGCTCTACATCAGCCACCGCCTTGATGAGGTGCAGCGCATTTGCGACCGCGCCACCGTCTTGCGTCATGGTAAAGTGGTGGGTGCCTGCGAACCGGCCCATGAAACAGCAGCATCCTTGGCGCGTATGATGGTTGGAAGCGATGTTGTGGGTGTGAAGCAAGAGGCTGCCCCGGCCTTTGGTGAGGAGCTTCTCTGCGTATCCAGTCTGAATGTGGCGCCGCGCAACCCTTTCGCCATGGCGCTCAAGAACATTTCTCTCAGCGTACGCGCAGGTGAGGTGTTGGGAATTGCGGGCGTGGCTGGCAACGGCCAGAGCGAACTATTTGATGCGTTGTCGGGTGAATATACCGTGCGCAACCACGATTCTATCAAGATTTGTGGTCAGTCTGTTGGCAGGTCTGGTATCAATGAACGGCGGTTGCTGGGTGCTGGATTTGTGCCGGAAGAACGCCACGGCCATGCGGCCGTCACATCTCTTTCTCTGTCGGAAAATTTGCTTTTGGCCCGTCACAAGTCGGATAAGGGACGTTTCGTGGAAGGGCTTCTCGGCTTGGTTCGCCAAGGCGCTTTGCATGCGGTCAGTCGCCAGATTTGCGAAGAGATGGATGTCCGCAAAAGCGGCGATGATCCTGTTGCGGGCTCACTTTCCGGCGGCAACCTGCAAAAATTTATCGTTGGCCGAGAGTTGGATCGCCAGCCGGACGTGTTGATCGTCAACCAGCCGACATGGGGTGTGGATGCCGGAGCCGCCAGCCGTATCCGTCAGGCCATTGTCAACCTTGCCGAACATGGCTCCGCTGTTATGATTATCAGTCAGGATCTTGATGAGATTTTTGAAGTGGCCACATCAATTGCTGCGATATCCGATGGTAAACTCTCCAAAATCTATCCAGCGCATGATATGACGCGGGAAAAAATTGGCCTGCTGATGGGCGGCATGCATGGTCTGGAGAGCGCAGATGCGCATTGAGCTTGAAAAGCGCCCGCGCGCATCCAGATTTTTCACCTTTGCTTCACCGCTCATCGCCTTGCTGCTGACGTTGGTGTTCGGTGCCATCATGTTCAAGTTGATGGGGAAAGATCCCTATTTTGCGCTCTACAGCTTTTTTGTGGAGCCATTGACTCAAGTGTGGTCGGTGCATGAACTGGCAATCAAGGCAGCACCCTTGATTTTGATCGGCGTCGGGCTCTCGGTTTGTTATCGTTCAAACAATTGGAACATTGGGGCCGAAGGGCAATTCATCGTTGGCGCTTTGGTTGGTAGTTATCTGCCCGTCATCTATTTTGAGTGGCATTCGCCCTTGATCTTACCGCTGATGTTGATTCTGGGCATGGTTGGAGGCGGTCTTTATGCGGCCATTCCCGCCCTTTTGAAGACACGTTTCAACACCAATGAAATTCTCAGCAGCTTGATGCTGGTTTATATCGCACAATTGCTGCTGGATTATCTCACGCGCGGCCCATGGCGAGACCCGCAAGGTTTCAATTTTCCGCAGACGCGAGAATTTGTTGAAGAGGCTGTTCTTCCTGCAATCTGGCAGGATTCCGGTCGCGCGCACTGGGGGTTTGCGATTGCCATTGTGGTCGCAATCCTTGTTTGGTTCATGATGCGCTTCACCATGAAGGGCTTTGAAATCAAGGTGCTGGGCCAATCGGAAAGGGCCGGGCGTTTTGCCGGCTTTTCCTCCAAAGGCATGGTGTGGTTTTCCATGGTGTTTTCCGGCGCGCTGGCTGGGCTGGCCGGGATTGCAGAAGTCTCTGGCTCGATTGGCCATTTGCAGCCATCGATTTCGCCCGGCTATGGCTTTACCGCTATCATCGTCGCCTTCCTCGGTCGCCTCAGCCCCATTGGCATCATTGCCTCTGGCCTGGTGCTGGCTTTGACATATCTTGGTGGTGAAGGTGCACAATTATCCATTGGTGTGTCCGATAAGGTCACGCGTGTGTTTCAGGGCCTGTTGCTGTTTTTCGTTCTGTCCTGCGACACTCTGATCTATTACAAAGTCAGAGTTGTCTGGACAAAAGCCCGCTCGGCGCTGAGTGGAGGCTCAAAATGATCCTGCAAGCTATCCTTCTAACCATCATCACGGCATCTACACCGTTGGTGATTGCAGCCTTGGGCGAATTGGTAACAGAGCGCGCGGGCGTGCTCAACCTCGGCGTTGAGGGCATGATGATCATGGGTGCCGTTGCCGCCTTTGCGGCCTCCTATTCAACCGGATCGCCGATGCTGGGCGTGTTGGGCGGCATTGTCGCGGGTGCTATTTTTTCCCTGTTGTTTGCGTTTCTCACACTCACGCTGGTGGCCAATCAGGTCGCAACTGGTCTTGCTCTCACAATTCTGGGGCTTGGCGTCTCAGGTCAATTGGGCGAAAGTTTTGTGGGAAAGCCAGGCGTGAAAATGCCGGCAATCGATATTCCTCTGCTATCGGATATTCCTTTTGTTGGCCCTGTGCTGTTTCATCAGGATATTTTCTTTTATCTCTCGATTGCTCTGGTGATCGGGGTGAACTGGTTTTTGTTCAAAAGCCGCACTGGATTGATGATGCGGGCTGTCGGTGACAACCACACCTCTGCGCATGCTCTCGGGCTTAAGGTCATTCGCATCCGCTATCTGTCCGTGATGTTTGGCGGTGCCTGTGCCGGTTTGGCTGGCGCGCAATTATCACTTGTCTACACGCCACAATGGGTAGAAAACATGTCGGCCGGGCGAGGCTGGATTGCACTGGCGCTGGTGGTGTTCGCGTCATGGAGGCCATGGCGCATTCTGGCTGGAGGCTATCTGTTTGGTGCTGTTACCATTGGACAATTGCATGCTCAGGCCTTTGGTATTGGTCTGCCATCGCAATTCCTTTCTGCCTTGCCCTATGCTGCAACGATTGTGGTTTTGGTTGTTATATCGCAGAATCGTCGTACAACATTGATCAATACACCCGCCTCGCTCGGAGAGCCCTTTGTCCCAGATCGCTAAACGAGCATCTTATTCCTGCAAACCAATAGGGGAAATTATGAAAAAACTAACACTGGCATTTGCAGCCACCGTTGCGACCATGTTGTCCGTATCTGGAGCAGCATCCGCCGCCGATAAAACCAAGATTTGCTTCGTTTATGTTGGCAGCAAGACCGACGGCGGCTGGACCCAGGCGCAAGATCGTGGCCGTCAGGAGCTTCAGGCGCATTTTGGCGACAAGATTGAAACACCTTATCTGGAAAACGTTCCAGAAGGCCCCGATGCGGAACGCGCGATTGAGCGTCTGGCCCGTGAAAACTGCCAGATGATCTACACCACCTCTTTCGGCTTTATGGATGCGACTATCAAGGTTGCCAAGAAGTTCCCAAAGGTGAAGTTTGAACATGCCACCGGCTTCAAAACCGCTGAAAACGTTTCCACCTATAACTCGCGCTTCTATGAAGGCCGCTATATTCTCGGCGTGATTGCCGGCAAACTGTCCAAGAAGGGCGAGGCTGGTTACATCGCTTCCTTCCCGATCCCGGAAGTTGTCATGGGCATCAATGCTTTTGAACAGGGCGCAAAGTCGGTCAACCCGAACTTCAAGATGAAGGTTATCTGGGTTAACACCTGGGCCGATCCAGGCAAGGAAGCCGATGCTGCCAAGGCCCTGCTGGACCAGGGTGTTGATATTCTGACCCAGCACACCGATACCACAGCCCCGATGCAGGTTGCCGAAGAGCGCGGCATCAAGGCATTTGGTCAGGCTTCCGACATGATTGCCGCTGGCCCGAAATCGCAGTTGACCGCTATTGTTGACAACTGGGGTGCCTATTACATCAAGAGCACACAGGCGTTTCTGGACGGCAAGTGGAAATCGGCACAGACTTGGGATGGCTTGAAAGAGGGCATCCTGACGATGGCTCCCTACACCAACATGCCAGATGACGTGAAGAAGCTGGCAGAGGAAACCGAAGCCAAGATCAAGTCTGGCGCATTGCATCCCTTCACCGGCCCAATCAACAAGCAGGACGGCACGCCTTGGCTCAAGGCTGGCGAGAAGGCTGATGATGGCACGCTGCTGGGCATGAACTTCTACGTTGAAGGCGTGGATGACAAGCTGCCGAAGTAATCATTGCCCAAGGCTTGTTCCCTGGTAACAATAGAGGCCGCGCACCGGAAACGGTGTGCGGCTTTTTTTTATGAACCAAAGAGGTTTTTGCCATGAATCTGCACCGTGTCACGGAAACAATTTAAAGTGCATGACTCTGATTTGTCTGGCTCAAAATATAATGATGTCAATTTGTCCGGTAGTAAATTCAATCTCGTTAATTTTTCCGGAGCGCGGATCAACGACAGCAATCTATCGGGTGTGCGTATCCAGAACGCCAATCTGTCTGGCGCTGAGCTGTCAGATTGCAGCATTATGTGCGCAACGCTTGAAGGCATTCCGCTTGAAGAGCTGCTTTCGGTCTACAAGGCTCAGCGCGCCAAAGATTGAGGCAATTTTGCCCGCATATCAAGCGGCGATTTTCAATTTGCCGCTTGCGCTACTGCCCGCAAGCTTGCGCTCGGCGCGTTCTTGCTGCGGTGAGCGATTGTAGAATTCGCGATAACACTTTGAAAAATGCGAAGCGGACACGAAGCCGCAGGCAACAGCCACCTCGACCACCGGCATGGCCGATTGCACCAGCAGATGCCGGGCGCGATCCAGCCGAATTTCCAGATAGTAGCGGGCAGGGGAACGGCCCATTTCTTGCTGAAACAGCCGCTCAATCTGGCGCCGTGACAGATCAACCTTGTCGGCGATGTCCAAAAGCGAGATCGGCTCGGCAAGGCTTGCTTCCATCAACTCGATAATCTGCAATACCTTGTTGTTTTGCACGCCCAGCCGCGCACGGAGCGGCAGACGCTGGCGGTCGCTGGCGGCGCGTACGCGGTCGGTCAAATGCTGCTCACACACGCGATTGACCAAGGCATCACCAAAATCTTGACCCACAAGGTTCAGCATCATGTCCAGCGATGCCGTGCCACCGGCACAGGTGTAGAGATTGCCATCAACCTCATAAAGATCGGCATAGACTTCAGCCTGCGGGAAGGCTTCAGAAAAACCGGGCAGATTCTCCCAATGGATGGCGCAGCGTTTGCCATTCAGCAGCCCGGCCTGTGCCAGAATATGGGCACCGGTACAGAGGCTACCCACCGCGACATTGCGTCCGTAAGCCTCGCGAAGCCAAGCAAAGACGGATTTGTTGTTGAACTCCTCAACATAGACGCCGGAACAGACAATGGCCATGTTGGGGCGATTTTCGCCCGATAGTGAGCGTCGCTCATCGGCCAGCGACGTATCGACATCAATGCATATGCCTGAAGAGGACGAGACCTTGGCCCCGTCCACCGAACAGAGGCGCCATTCATAGGCGCTATATCCCAGCATGCGGTTGGCGATCCGCAGTGTCTCAATGGCACCTGCGAACGGCAAAAGCGTAAAATTGGGAACCAGAAAGAAGACAATGCTACGTTTTTTGATGGGCGTTTTGCTCATATCGACACCGTGCTGTTGACATAGGCAAAATTGACATTTTTTAATTTGTCCAGTTGCCTAAATGCGACAATAGCACGGCATATCGCGACAGCAATATATAAAGCCTGTCAAAAACATGCCATTTTGCGTCGGGCTGATGCCGCAAAATGGTGATTGGTCGCTGATGGGGAATTTCTCGTAAACCATTGATTAAAATCAATAGCTCTAGAAATTTTCAGCAAACTTGTGCCAAATGTGACCACTTTTTGACGCTATCCGCGTGTATTTTGAGGCCGTTGCCTTGTGTCGATTGCAGGCCAGCCAAGATCTTTGCGCATGGCTATTGGCATGGATTCCAGATCCCGCAGCAACTTTCTGTGGTGTTGCCACACCGTAAATGTCGCATATCCGCGTAAAACTGTAGCTTGCAGTGACTTCAATGAACTTCCAAACCCAATGCTGGAGGTCTGAGTCAGGGGGTGAGCAATGTGGGACACATCCTTTTTCCTTTTCTAGATGGTGTGCGTTTCTTGAGCCTTTATTGGCAACAATAGAATGACAGCCTTTTCTTCATCAAGAAAATGAATGTTTCTGATTCTACCTATCAATATCTGTTGTCACTCTGATGCCTACGTCTTCCTGAAGATAAAGCGGCAGCTTGCGAATGGATGCGATGCCCTCTGCCCGTCTTTGCCGTTGGCCTCGTTGTTGCAAGTAGCGCCGGAGAAGCCGGATCACCCAAGAGGCACGCATGAGATGGTCGCGACCTTGAATGACCCGAGGCGCGGGGAATGACGGATTGGAATATTCTCTCTGCATCTCATCGCTCCTTTTGCTGTCAGACGAGCATGCGCGTGAATTGACATTCAATCAAATGAAACGATATGATGTTTATGATGAATAAAACTGAAGGATAGACCATGAATCTGGTTCAATCACCCAATTTGCCGCTGCTGGAAAATGATGTGCTGCGGACCTTCGTGGCGATCTCCGATACGGGCAGCTTTACGGCCGCGGCAGAGCAGGTGTTCCGCACACCATCGGCCGTGTCCATGCAGATCAAAAAGCTGGAAGAGCAATTGTCTGTGGCGCTGTTTCGCCGCGATGCGCGCTCTGTGTCACTGACGCCTCATGGCGAAATGCTGTTGAGCTACGCCAAACGGATGCTGGCCTTGAACAATGAAGCTGTATCGCGGTTTTTAACGCCTGATATGAACGGTGTCGTGCGGCTGGGCGCTCCCGATGATATTGGCGAACTGATCCTGCCCGGCATCCTCATGCATCTCTCTCAGACATGGCCGCATCTTGCCATCGAAGTGACAATTGATAATTCCGTTCCCCTCAGAAAAGCCGTGGATGAAAAGCGGCTGGATGTCACACTCTTCAATTTTCTCGACGGTATTGTTGCTAATCCATCGATGAAGGTGATGACGGAAAAGCTGGTGTGGGTCGGTAAAAAGCACGGACAGGCACATTTAAGGTCACCATTGCCCATTTCGGTTTGGAACGAAGGCTGTATCTGGCGCAAGCGCGCGCTCGAGGAATTGACCAATCGCGGCACCGAGTTTCGCATCGCTTATTTTTGCGCCCATCATATGGGGCAAATCGCGGCCATTCGTGCCGATATTGCTGTCGCACCGCTTGCTCGCTTCCTCATTCAAGACGACATGGTGGAGCTAACGGAGCAAGATGGATTACCGGATATGGGAACCTATGACATTGGTATTGCAGTGCGCGAGGGTGCAAGCGCGCCGGTGCGGGCTGTGGCGGATTACGTGCGCTGCGTTTTGGGCAACCGCAGTTTTATCAATAGCTGCATGATTGCGGCCTGAGAACTACAATATCCTTCTGCGCACCCCATTCCAAAGCCAACGCCAGAGTGTGGGCGGAAAATGCAATTCTGACGGACCGGATGGAGCGATGGGCTGCAATCGTCCATTCGCGGCATCCTCCACGGCCCTGCAGGTTATCTCCAATGCCGCAGCAGTCAGCAGCATCGGATAGGTCGAGATACAATCTGAGGCAGAGGGCACCGCTCTGACCTGATACAACGTGGCCCCTGTATCTGTGCCCGCATCCACCAGATGCACTGTTGCGCCGAAATTTTCCCGATCGCCGCGCACCAGCGCCCAATAACCTCCCATTTGCCCACGATAGGCAGGATTGATTCCCGCATGCAGGTTCAGCACAGGCACCGTGAGGGCGCTTAAAATATCGCGTTTCATCAGCCGCGTGCTCACCAGCAAAATGGCGGCGGGGTTGACCTGTTGCACAATCTCCAGCGTTTCGGGGCTGTTGATGCTGCGCACTGTGGTCACATTGACAGATGGATTAAAGCGCGGATCAGCGCCGTAAAGGCTGCAAATTTCCTCTGTTCTGTGTCTTGCAGCCCATCGAATCATTTTGGCAGCGGCCATGGTGGCCAATTGACCAACAGCCTGCACAGTTCCCAGCCTTCTTTCTCGGCGGCGGAAAATACCTGCCTTGCTTTCTGGCTCCTCCATCAGCACATGAACGTCAAATTGCTGATCAAGCGCATTGATCACCATCCATGGGTTCGGGCCACCCACAGTCATCACCATAATTTTCGTCGCTGGTTCTCCGCTTTGCTGCAACATATCCGTCGGATGCTCCCAAGAAGTGGCAGGGCAAGAGTGATGGGCGCAGTGAAACTTGCCTGTGCGAAAATCAGCTTAAAAAATCCTGCTGTCCAGCGGCTAAATCGGGAACTTTTTCGAACTCAGCGCATTGTATAGCTGCAAGGCACACCGTGTGCCGCTTGTTGCCATAGGGGTTTTCCAAATGCATTCGAAAAAAATCATCACAATCGCATCTATCGTTCTTGTTGCTGCAGCATTGTCGTCTTGCGGCAATACGATTCGCGGTATCGGCAAGGATGCTGCTGGCACAGTGGACGCTACTCAGAATGCTGGTCATAGAGTTGCAAAAGCAGCTAAATAATCAGAGGAAATTCAATTAAAGCCAACGGCGGTTTTAACGCAGAGTGGTGAGCAAGATGACTGACTGTTTTGCGTGACACATTGCAAGAGGCAAGAGCGAGCAAGCGCCAGATTGATGACGATTGCTTGTTTCGTCGGGTGCGTGACACATGACGCACCCGACGAAACACAGGCTTTCGAGTGAATGCAATAGAGGCATCTCACTTTTAAAGCGGATCGCAATGAATAGGATTCACTGCGACCCGCTTTAGCTCTTATTTTGTCGCATGTACGTTATCGTTTCATTGAGGACAATGAAACGCGACATGCTTTAGGTAAAACATTCAACTTTCCCTCTTGAACCTCTAGTCCCTAGAGATCCTATCCTGCAGGTCAGTGTTGGAAAGGATTGGTCATGACTGAGAGGATCGAGCAAAGTCGATTTCGCGTGGAGGGCATGGATTGTGCATCCTGCGCCATGAAAATCGACAGGGCCGTGCGGCGGCTGGACGGGATTGAAGATGTCAGCGTATCCGTTGCAGCAAGCACGATGACGGTTCACCACAGTCCTTCGGAAGCCATTGTTGAGGCCGTGCAAAAACTGGTCAAAAGCCTGGGCTATGGCGCGTCTATTCTTGATGCCAGAAATGAGCATGCCCTTGAGGAGAAAGCAGCCAATGTTTGCTCCGGGCATCACAATCATGGTCACCATGCCAAACATCACCACGCAACAGTGACACCGCAAAAAAAAGCGGAGAGCGGCCTGCATGGTCATGATCACGGTCCATCCAATGGGCCATGGTGGGGAAATGCAAAAGCGCGCTTAACCCTCTACAGCCTCATCGCGCTTGCGCTGGCCTATGGCATTGGCCAAATCCTACCCGTTTATCAGGGTTGGATTTTTACAGCTGCATTGCTCGTGGGCCTCATCCCCATTGCCAAGCGAGCCTTTACGGCGGCGCGTTACGGCACGGTGTTTTCTATTGAAATGCTGATGACCATTGCCGCCATTGGTGCAGTGGTGATCGGCGCGCAGGAAGAGGCGGCAGCCGTTGTGGTGCTGTTTCTGGTGGGCGAATTGCTGGAAGGCATAGCGGCTACCAAGGCACGCGCCAGCATTGAGGCCTTAGCGTCACTCGCCCCCAGAACTGCGTTCCGGGAAGAGGGCGGTGCAACCCGCGAGGTGCCTGCTGAAACGCTGACGATTGGCGACGTCATTGTTGTTCGCCCCGGAGATCGTATTGCGGGCGATGGCACCATTGTCGCAGGCGAAAGCGCCATTGATGAAGCGCCAGTGACGGGCGAAAGCACGCCTGTTCGCAAAGGTGTTGGCAGTTCCGTGTTTGCGGGCACGGTCAACGCTGATAACGTCCTGAGGATCAAGATAACAGCCACGGCGGCAGATAACACCATTGCCCGCATCATTCGGCTGGTGGAAGAAGCGCAGGAAAGCAAGGCCCCCACCGAGCGGTTTATTGATCGTTTTTCCACCTATTACACACCCTGCGTAGCACTTGTGGCGGCAATGGTGGCCATCTTGCCACCGCTGTTCTTTGGCGGGGATTGGTCCGAATGGGTTTACAAGGGTCTCGCCATCCTGCTGATCGGCTGCCCGTGCGCCTTGGTGATTTCCACACCAGCGGCCATTGCTGCATCGCTTTCTTCCGGCGCACGACGCGGCCTTTTGCTGAAAGGTGGTGCTGTGCTGGAGCGCCTTGGCAAGATCAATACAGTCTGCTTCGACAAGACTGGCACGCTGACTGAGGGTAAGCCAACTGTTACGGATATTCTGGCCTTTTCGAGAGATGCGGCAGAGATCCTGCGTCTGTCGGCGGCCCTTGAGGCGGGTTCAAGCCATCCGCTGGCAACGGCTATTTTAACGAGGGCTGAGG
>DNPN01000043.1:36244-37299 GCA_003501385.1 Rhizobium sp.
ATTTTAACGAGGGCTGAGGTTGATGGCGTGACCATACCAACGGTGTTGGATGCAGGAGCCGTTGGCGGCAAGGGCGTCCATGGCAATTGCGATGGAATGGCGCTGTTTTTAGGTTCGCCCAATGCGGCCGAGCAACAGGCGGATATGAGTGAGACTCAGAGGGCTGCGATTTCCACGCTGCATGATGAGGGCAAAACGGTCTCCGTCCTGCTGATCGACGGCGTTGTCGCGGGAGCAC
This sequence comes from Rhizobium sp., assembly GCA_003501385.1. Taxonomy (GTDB): domain Bacteria; phylum Pseudomonadota; class Alphaproteobacteria; order Rhizobiales; family Rhizobiaceae; genus Allorhizobium. The sequence goes on from DNPN01000043.1 coordinate 36,483, forward strand.
TGGCCATGCGCGACGAGCCACGCAAAGACGCTATTGCCGGACTTCGCACGTTAAAGCAAATGGGCGTCGAAACGGTGATGCTCACAGGCGACAATCACCGTACCGCCCAAGCCATTGGTGCCGATCTTGGCATAGACGTGCGGGCGGAACTGCTGCCGGAAGACAAGCAGCGGATTGTACGCGAGCTAAAGGGCAGGGGGCGCATCGTTGCCAAGATTGGTGATGGCATCAATGATGCACCGGCCTTGGCCACTGCTGACATAGGCATCGCCATGGGAGGCGGCACGGACGTGGCCTTGGAAACGGCGGATGCCGCAATTCTCCATGGGCGTGTAGCGGATGTGGCAGAAATGATTTTGCTTTCGAAACGCACAATGGCCAATATTGGCCAGAACATCACCATCGCACTTGGATTGAAACTGGTGTTTCTGGTGACGACAATTTTAGGCATCACGGGCCTTTGGCCTGCCATTCTGGCCGATACCGGCGCAACCGTGCTGGTCACTCTCAATGCGCTACGATTGCTGCGCAGGGCGTAAAATGAGAAAGCCGCCTGATGAACAGGGCGGCTTTCCTGATCGGGAATATCAGACCTTTGGTCTGGAACCGATAGCGCCATAATAGGCGATATAGACATAGCACAAGATGGGCATGAGGAAGGCCATATGGATACCGATGGTATCTGCAAGGCCACCTTGCACCAAAGGCAACAAGGCACCGCCAACGATGGCGAGGCACAAAATGCCAGAACCTTGGCTGGTGTGGCGTCCCAGCCCCTTCAGCGCCAGGCTGAAAATGGTGGGGAACATGATGGAGT
>DNPN01000043.1:37555-43942 GCA_003501385.1 Rhizobium sp.
GGAACATGATGGAGTTGAAGAAGCCAATGGCCAATACGCACCACATGGCCACATGGCCGGTCGTCAATACGGTCACCAGCAGCAGGATGGCCGCAATGGTCGCGTTGGTGGTCAGCGTTTTGCCAGCATCCACATAGCGCATCACCACCGAGCCGATAAAGCGGCCGATCATGGCACCGCCCCAGAAGTAGGAAACGTAATGGGCTGCTGTCTGTTCTGGCAGGCCAGCGATGGCTGGATCCGCCATGAAGTTGACAAGGAAGCTGCCAATGCTGACTTCAGCGCCCACATAGACGAAAATACCAACAGCGCCGAGAACGAGATGGCTATAGCTCCAAGCGGACGCCGCTTCTTCTCCACCCTGATGGGCTTCCTCTTCATCTTCGACGACAGGCAGCTTGAGAGCTGCAAAAATCGCAGCAAGAACAAGAAACGCAGCCGCCAGCAGCAGATAAGGGAATTTTACGGCTGCGGCCTCGGCCATATGCAAAGCATCAATTTGCTCAGGCGTTGCATTTGAAACGGCCGCCGTTGCCGACGACAAAATCAGGAATGCGCCAAAAATCGGAGCAATGGTCGTGCCCAGCGAGTTGAAGGCCTGCGTCAGCGTCAGACGGCTGGAGGCCGTCTCTGGCTTACCCAGCACGGTCACATAGGGGTTGGCGGCCACCTGAAGAATTGTAACACCGGATGCCAGAACAAAAAGGGCACCCAAAAACAGTGGATAAACCCGCAAACTGGCCGCGGGAATGAACAGCGCGCAGCCAAGAGCCGAAATCACCAGGCCAACGACAATGCCCCATTTGTAGCTGATGCGCTTTACCAGCGCGCCAGCAGGCAAAGACACAATGAAATAGGCTCCAAAGAAGCACAGCTGGATCAGCATGGTTTGGGTGTAGTTCAGCTGAAAGACATTCTTCAAGTGGGGAATAAGAATGTCGTTGAGGCATGTGATAAAGCCCCAAAGGAAAAAGAGAGAGGTGAGAGCGACCAGTGCTCCTGTATAGGAGCCAGCATGACCCGAGGTGCTTTTGTGAGCAGTTGCCTGCACACCCTTTTGAATTCCTGCCATTTTCGGTTCTTTTTTCTTGATACGGCGCAACAGAAAACTGCTACGACATGATTGATAAGTTGACCACGCGCGACAGCCGTGTGTGCATTGCCTATGCAATGGCTGACCTTACGAAGCCAAAACGGTCTGGAGCATCGTTCCAAAAAATCGGAATCGGCACGATGCTCTATATTTTTGTTTTCGCATCGGATTTTTCCGAAAACCGGTTCCCACTTTTCGGTCCGATGCTGTAGTTTTCTCGAAACTCCATGGACGCCAGCCATGAATGATTTCGAGACATGTATTCATGTGTCGCCAAGAATTTGGGAGGATTGTTTTGACGACAGCCTCTGACCTATCGTTTTACCGGCCATTGCTCAAGCCCAACGCTACCGTGAGCATCATGTTTAAGCCTCGCCATAAAAGGCCTGCTTTTGACAATTATCGTCTGCATTATGGTTTTGGCCCTGCAATAAAAAAACCCGACGACTACAGAATGCAATCGCCGGGTAACACGTCATGGAAAATATCTTGCTTAAAAAAATTCCAACTCTTGTTGCAACCCTCACCGTGTTGGTGCTCGGTCCATCCATTGTGCACGCAAAAACACTCTGCACGGTCGTAATCGACAGTTTGACTGCAACTAAAGTGATTATGCAGGGCGAATGCAACAACCGCGTGACACCAGCTTCAACGTTTAAGATATCGCTGGCCGCCATGGGTTATAACGAGGGAATTTTGAAGGATGCCCATAACCCGATAATTCCTTTCCGCGATGGCTATCCTGATTGGGGCGGTCCAGACTGGAAGCAACCGACAGACCCGGAAAGATGGTTGAAATACTCCGTTGTCTGGTACTCGCAGCAGATTACCCATCGTCTGGGAGCAGAAAAGCTAGCGGACTATGTGAAGCGCTTTGATTATGGCAATGCCGACGTATCTGGCGACCCGGGCAAGAACAACGGCCTTGAGCGCGCATGGATTGCCTCATCGCTCAAAATATCACCCTTTGAGCAAGTCCGTTTTTTGAGCCGATTGCTCAACGGCACATTGCCGATTTCCAATGAGGCAATGACACGCACGATTGCCCTTGTGGAAACACTGGATGAAACACCTGACGGCTGGACAATTCATGGCAAAACAGGAACCGCCTATCCGCGCCGGGCGGACGGTTCTTTCGACCAATCGATGGCTTGGGGCTGGTATGTAGGATGGGCCGAAAAAGACGGACACTGCGTCATATTCGCACGCCTCATCCAAGACGAAAAATTTGAAAAATCGTCCGCTGGTGTTCGCGCACGGGAATCACTTTTGAAAGATATGCCCAGACTTTTAAAATAGCCGCAGACACGACACGCCACGAAATTCCGTAAAAAGAAAATGTAAAACAATGACTTGTTAATGATTGGTGCGGACGACGGGAATCGAACCCGTACAGATTGCTCCGAGGGATTTTAAGTCCCTTGCGTCTACCAGTTTCGCCACGTCCGCGTAGTTGCGTTTTCAACGACTTGAGTTTGAAATGCAAGGGGGTGTTTTGCACAAATCAGCAGTGTTTTGCAAAACTCTCTCACAAGTCATTGCCCTGACCATGATTTTCTCTGTTGTTGCTGTGCGGGATTGGATAGCCTCTTCATTGTTTGTAACCGGAGTGATTTGGATGTCGGTTTGGCCAGATTTATTCGCAGTTGAGGGCAGTCTTGTTTCGGTTGTTCCGCTTTCAGTCGACCATCATGACGACTTGATGGTCGCAGCCGGAGACGGCGAGTTGCATCGGCTTTGGTATACAAAAGTGCCTGAACCGGAGAATGTCGCAGCTGAAATTTCGCGGCGGCTGGGGCTTCGTGCCAACGGCTCAATGCTTCCTTTTGCCGTCCTTGAAAAATCGACCGGGAAGGCCGTTGGAATGACCTCGTATATGAATATCGACGCCTCAAACCGAAGGGTGGAAATCGGTGGAACTTGGTACCGCCAGTCCATACAGCGATCAGGTCTCAATACCGAATGTAAGCTGCTGCTGCTGCAACATGCCTTTGAAGCTCTGGATTGCCTATGTGTGGAATTCCGAACGCATTTTATGAACACCCAAAGTCGGCGGGCCATTGAGCGGCTTGGAGCCAAACTTGATGGGGTGCTGCGTTCCAATATGGTGATGGCCAATGGAACCATTCGCGACACTGCAGTTTATTCAATTATTTCATGCGAATGGTCTGCTGTGAAAGCAAATTTGCAGTGGCAATTGGAAAAACCAAGACCATAACACTCAAGAGCGAAATACGGGGCGAGAGGGATCTCCAGACCCCTGTGATCTTGAATTGATCACAGGCTGCGCTACACATAGGCTATCGATTTCATTCCGCTTAGAAAGCAGCCTACCATGTCCCAGCCCACAATTGTTTCCGCTGCCATGCTCGCCATTGGTGATGAATTGCTCTCTGGTCGTACCAAGGATAAGAATATTGGCCATCTTGCCGATGTGTTGACCCTCGCGGGCATCGACCTCAAGGAAGTGCGGATTGTGGCCGATGAGGAAGACGCGATTGTTGAGGCGCTCAATGCTTTGCGAAGCCGCTATACCTATGTTTTCACGTCCGGCGGCATCGGGCCAACCCATGACGACATTACCGCAGATGCCGTGTCCAAGGCTTTTGATCTGCCTTGTGTGCATGATGAAAAGGCAATGGTGCTGATGGCCGAGATGTATGCCAAGCGCGGGTTAGAGTTTACCGAAGCGCGGCAACGCATGGCGCGCATGCCCAAAGGGGCAGAGCACATTCCCAATGCCGTATCGACGGCACCGGGCTTCAAGGTCGACAATGTTTACGTCATGGCCGGTGTTCCGCAGGTGTTTCAAGCCATGATGGAAGAGGTCGTGAAAACATTGGTTGGCGGGGTGAAAATCCTGTCACGGGCCATTGCGTGCCCCTATGGCGAGGGTGAGATCGGCACAGCACTTGCGGCTGTTCAAAAAGCCCATCCAGACACCAGCATTGGTTCTTACCCTCGCTACGATGGTTCAAAGGGCTTCCACACCGAACTTGTTGTGCGGGCTCGCTCGGAAGATGTCTTGAATGCAGCAGCCCTTGCAGTCGAAGATATGATAGCGGGTATTCGACCATCCTATACCGTGCTGGAAGCCTGAAGAGAATCATGAACCCTTTGACTGAAATCAAGGAACAACCCTGACTTTGGCACATTACTATCCTTGGCGGATCAAAAATACCGCCAGGGAGATAGTGATGGGTTACAAAACAATTCTCAGCGTTCTGGATGACCAGAAGTCAGCGCGGCAAATTTCCGATTTTTCCCTAGCGCTTGCAGAGCAGTTCGAGGCGCATGTGATTGGTCTGCATTGCGAGGCCGTGGCGGGAATACCGATGATGGCACCTATGGAGATGCCAGATCCCGTGGCCGTTGAAGCCATGCAGGAACTGGCAGAACAAGAGACTGCAAAAATAGCGGACATATTTGCCCACGCCAGCCAACGCGAGAGCATCTCGACAGAATGGCGCACAATCAAAACGTCGGTTGGCGCTTCTCAGTTTTTGGTTGAGAGCGGCCGTTGTGCCGATTTGTTAGTTGCTGCACAAGGGGAGGTTGGCTTGCTGTCCGAGAGCCGGGCTGAGATGGAAACAGCGCTGTTTGAATGCGGCAGACCCATTTTGCTGATACCGTATATTCTAAAGACACCAAAGCCAATCAAGCGTGTTCTGATTGCTTGGGATGGCTCGCGCGAAGCATCTCGCGCCGCCTTTGATGCCTTGCCATTTTTAAAACAGGCAGAAGCCGTGGAAGTGTTCTCGGTCATTGATGACAGCGATGGAAAACCATCAAAAACCATTACCGGCGCGGAATTTGCCAACACTCTGGCCCGCCACGGAATCAAAGTGACCGTCACGCAAGAGGAAAAGGCCGGTCTGGGGCCAGCCATCCACATTGAAAACCGGCTGGCTGATGCCAGTATTGACCTGCTGGTCATGGGGGCTTACTCGCACAAACGCTGGTGGGAAGTATTGTTTGGCGGCGTTACCCGCACGGTTCTGGACTCGATGACGGCGCTTACGCTTCTGTCACGATAACACCGCTGGCTTTACTCTTGCATTCAGGGCTCAAAAACCGCTAATAGCAACGGCCAAAGACGGGTGCCCTTGCGGGTATCAAATCTCGTGGCCGTTGCTGCGGGATTGCTTTTTGGCTTTCCCACAGGATCGGGTCTGCACTCAGGGCTTCGCAAGGACGTTTTGTCGTCACATTTGTTGCTGTTTTGCGGAGCCTAAGCATGTCTCTTCCCGATAAAGCCTTCCCTGTATCCTGGGATCAATTCCACCGCGACGCGCGCGCCCTGGCGTGGCGCCTCGCTGGCCTTGGTCAGGATTTTCGCGCCATTGTTTGCATCACCCGCGGTGGCCTTGTGCCAGCAGCAATCATCTCGCGCGAATTGAACATTCGCCTGATCGAGACTGTCTGCGTCGCTTCCTACCATGACTATGTCAATCAGGGTGATTTCCAGCTGCTCAAAGGCATCACAACCGAGCTTATGGCCAATGGCGGCGAGGGCGTTCTGGTGCTGGATGATCTCACCGATACCGGCAAAACCGCGCTGGAAGTGCGGAGCCTGATGCCAAAAGCCCATTTTGCCTGTGTCTACGCCAAGCCCAAGGGCGTGCCGACTGTGGATACATTTGTGACCGAAGTCAGTCAGGATACCTGGATCTATTTCCCTTGGGATATGGGCTTCACCTATCAGGAGCCAATCGCCAAGGGATCGAAGGGATAAGATCTCGTGTTGCATAAAAAAAGCGCCGGATCACTTCGGCGCTTTTTTATTTTCTCACCGTCTCGCTTCCTCAGGCCGCCGTGCGGTGGGCACCATAACCGGACGCGCCGCTTTCGAGCCTGAATTGATCCAGCTGGATCTGAAGCTGCTGCGCTTCATTGGCAAGCACCTGACTTGCCGCCGTGGTTTCTTCCACCATAGCTGCATTTTGCTGCGTCATCTGGTCCATATGGTTGACCGAGGTATTGATCTCGCCAAGTGCCGTGGATTGCTCCTGCGCCGCACGGGCAATGCTGATCACATGTGCGTTGACATGATTAACCAGATCAACAATTTCATTCAGTGCCTCACCCGTGGAGAGAACCAGCGCGACACCACCATTGACTTCGGACGCAGACGCGTTGATTAGGGCCTTGATTTCACGGGCTGCGTTGGCAGAGCGCTGAGCCAGTTCACGCACTTCCTGCGCGACAACAGCAAAACCTCGTCCAGCCTCACCAGCGCGAGCCGCCTCGACACCCGCATTGAGCGCCAAAAGATTGGTCTGGAAGGCGATCTC
>DNPN01000043.1:44187-49488 GCA_003501385.1 Rhizobium sp.
CTGGAAGGCGATCTCATCAATGACGGAGATGATCTGGCCGATTTTTTGCGATGACTGCTCAATGCGACCCATGGCATCAATAGCGCTGCGCACAATACTGCCGGATTTATCGGCGCTTGTACGGGTTTGCTCCACCATTTTGCTGGCTTCGTTGGCACGCTCTGTGGAGGTGCGCACCGTTGTGGTGATTTCTTCCAGCGCGGCAGCAGTTTCCTCCAGTGCAGCCGCCTGCTGCTCTGTCCGACGCGCCAGCTGATTGGCCGAGCTGCTCAGTTCGCTCGAGTTGTCAGTGATGGTTTTACCAGCACCACGGATGCTTTGCATTGTGCCACGCAATGTCGACATCGCTTGATTGACGTTGGTTTGCAACTCCGCGAAAGCACCCTTGAAACTACCGCGCATATCCTCCGTGAGATCTGAAGCGGAAAGGGAGGCCACGACGCGTCGAACCTCTGTGATACCAAGATCAACATTGTCCAGCAATTCATTGACGCTGTTGGAAAAATTGGAAAGGTCCGCGTCTTCGTAGGTTTTGCGGATACGTTGCGAGAAATCACCCGCAGCAGCGGCTGCAACAATCATGCTGATGCTGGATTGCAAATCACGGCTTTGGCTGACAAGGGCCGCATCCTGTTCTTCCATTTGCTGCAAGTGCTGGCGGTTTGCCCGGAAAATTTCCAATGTGCGGGCCATTTCGCCAATCTCATCCTGACGCTCTGTGCCGGGTGCTTTTTCATTCAGCTCGCCCTTGGCGATCTTCGCCATGTTGGCGGTCAGAATTCGGATAGGATTGACAATGCCACGACGGGCAACCAAAACGCTGATGAAAACGCCCAAAAAAATACTGATGGCTGCCGTCGCCACCAATATAAACATGGTTTGCTGCGAAGCAGAAATTGCGCTGGCGCGCGCGTTCGCCAACGATTTTGCCGAGTAATTGCTATAGACCTTGACAGCAGCCGTGACTGTTTTCTGACCATCAAGGGCCTTGTTCAGTTCAGCGACCATCACGCCCGGCTGCTTCCCGGCATCTGTGCCTGCGACCTTCACCATGGTGCGGATCTGGTCGAAATAGGCGTTGAGCGTTGCGCGGATATTTTCCAGTTCTTTCTTTTCATTGGCATCGGCAGTCGAAGCAATTTTAGGCAGACGCTCGAGCATTTCCTTGGATCGCTTTTCGGTTTCAGCTGCAAAGTCTGCTGCGTTTTCCGGTGCGAATGCCAGCTGGTAGGTCATGCGGCTGATGGCAATAATATCAATGCGCAAGTCCATGGCTTCACGCGCCACCTCTTCACGTGCACCAGTATCGCGCAAGGAATCGCCAAGAGAGAGAAGACCAAACGCACCAGAAGCAGCGATGGCACAGGCGGCGACACCCATAAGAAGCACAAGAAAGCTGACTTTCTTCAAAATTGAAAGATTGCTGATATTCATGATGTTTCCCTCTTGCATGCCGCACGCTTTGCGACATTTGCAATGCCTCTGGCCAAACGGGGCCAATACCGTCTGAATTGAGGGGGATAATCCCACAATAGTCTTAATATATTTTCTACCGAGCCTCCCGGCATAACCGCACATCAGTTTCTTTCAATTTTTCGGATTTATTAATATATTGCATGATTACATTAGCATAAATACGTTTAAGGATCGGCCAGAAATTGACATACCGCAAAATGTCAACATCACCGGTCTCTCGGGAGACGTCATCTATGTTTCAAAAATTCAGAGATTTGTCGCTCACCGTGAAGTTGGCGATGATTATTGTGGTGGTCAACATCTGCGGACTTGCTACGCTTGCAACCTACACCTTCAGCACAGAGCGCGCGACCACATTGGAGATGGCATCCGCCAACTGGCTTAAAGATACAGATCAGATCGCCGCATTGGCAGCCGGTGGTGTCAAATGGAACAAAGCCGCCGCCGTGCGCGAGACCTACACGCTGTACCGGGATGATGACAGTCTCAATCTCGTGCAATTCGCAGCGCTGAACGCCAACCTCGAAATGGTGGATACCTGGCTGCGCAAAGGCGAGGCAAGCGGCCTTGCCGTGGAAGACATCCGCAAACTGATACCAACAACAAAAACGATAACCGACGGCAGCCGGATCAGCGAAGGGCTGTTGACGATTGCTGTTCCCCTGACACCCGATAAATCGGGCAAGGCAGCAGGCTATATCGTCACCACATGGACCGCAAATTCTCTCATTACAGCGGCACGAAACAAGGCGCTTGTTACCTTTGCCATGCAGGCCCTTATTATTGCAATTGTCGTGATTATCTTTCTTTTTGCCATGCGGCGGATGATCGGCAAGCCGATGACGATCATTTCAAACCGCATCCGTGATCTTCAGCAGGGCGATCTTGTGGCTCCGGTTCTTTTTCGCGACAAGGCCGACGAAATCGGTGTGTTGGCCCGCGCATTGGAGACCTTTCGGATCGAAGCCGTCCACAAAGTGGAAAATGACCGGCGGGACGAAGAACAACGCCTGCAACGGGATATCGAACGTCAAGGCTTTACTGAACAATCCGCCGCTGTTGCATCAATTCAGAAACATGCGACAGATACGTTGGCCATAGCACTTGAAAGCCTATCACACGGTGATTTCAATCATCGGCTGCGTGGTCTTGATGCGCAGTTTTCTGACCTGGAGCGCAATTTCAATGCCATGGTCGATGCCGTGTCACAAGCCATTGCCGATGCCAAGTCATCAGCCTTGTCTGTGGAAAGCGGTGCTTCGCAACTGACGGTTTCCGCAGATCAACTGGCCAAGCGGACGGAACATCAAGCCGCCACGCTCGAAGAAACCGCAGCGGCCCTTGGTGAAGTCACCAACTCCATCCGCGAGTCTTCGCAATTTGCAGAATCCACTGTGCAACTGGTCGAGGAGGCCAAATCGGGTGCCAGAACCTCCGCAACAGTTGTGCGCAACGCCATTGGTGCCATGGACCGCATTCAGGATTCATCCGCAAAAATTGGCCAGATCATTGGCTCCATTGACGAAATCGCTTTCCAGACCAACCTGCTGGCATTGAATGCCGGGGTTGAAGCAGCAAGAGCCGGTGAGGCGGGCAAGGGCTTTGCGGTTGTTGCGCAAGAGGTGCGGGAACTGGCGCAACGCTCCGCCACTGCCGCCAAGGAAATCAAGCATCTGGTGCAGGTTTCCAATGAAGAAGTGTCCGGTGGTGTAACCCTTGTCAATCAGACGGGTGACGCGCTCTTGGCGATTGAGGAACATATCAACAAAATCAATGACGGCATTACGCGCCTTGTCAGTTCTTACAGAACCCAATCCATTGGTATTGGCGAAATCAACAGTTCCATCAATCACATGGACCAGATGACCCAGCAAAACGCTGCCATGGTGGAAGAAACAAACGCCGCCTGCCACGATTTGCTGCAACTGAGCCGCGGATTGCAAGACAACATGGGCCGTTTTGCTACAAAGTCCCAAGGCGTTAACAGCGAGAATTCCAACCCCTCACAGCATCTGCTGCGTGCCTGAACCGGGCATCTGCAATTTCATTTTCGTTCCCGATAACATCAAGGAGACCATCTTATGAAATACTTGCGCATGACGGCCATGGCAATTGCTGCAACCTATGCACTCATTCCCACGCTAGCCGCTGCCGGAGACGAGCACGTGGCTCCGGTCACAGCCTATATGAACGAGAATGTTATCGCCTGGGTTCAGGATCCGATCATTATCGACGCAATAAAGGCGCAGAATGCGGCCCATGCCGGGCTGGGAAAGGCCGATATTGACGCATTGGATAAGAAGTGGCGCGCTGAAGTGCAAAAGGGCGATCAGCCCTTGATTGCATCTGTCATGTCCAATCAGGTTTCTGCCTTTTTGAAAGAAAAGCAGGCTGGTTCCAAAGGGGCAATTGCAGAAGTGTTCGTTATGGATAACAAGGGGCTGAATGTCGGGCAAAGCGAGATCACCTCGGATTATTGGCAAGGCGATGAAGCAAAATTCCAGAAAACTTTCGATGTTGGTCCCAAGACATTGTTTGTGGATGAGGTCGAAAAGGATGAATCCACTCAGGCTCTCCAATCTCAGGCAAGCATGACTATTGTGGATGAGACCGGAAAGGCGATTGGTGCAGTCACCGTCGGCGTCAACCTGAGCGCGCTATAACCAGAAGCAACATTTTTTCTACAATATGCTGTGGACATTGGCCGGGTCGACTATCGCACCCGGCCAAATTTGTTTTTGATTCGCGATAGGCCATGCGAAGCCATCCGATTTTGATGCGTGCTGCGCTGCGCCTTCATTTTTTGGAAAATCTCACAACAGTGGAAAACAATGAGCCTTACCAAACGTTAACCATCAAGCTTTTCGCCCAAGCCCATGAAATTTCAAGGCTAGCCCCTTTCCCCGTTTTCCACAGGTACAGACCACAACATCTTGCGTATATATTTTCGTCACATCCAAGCCCTTGACGGGAAGGGGGCTTCCAAGGTTAATGAATTCCATGTTGCGGCGGCGGCTGGACCGAAATGTTTTCGAGGCTCGGTTCAAATCAGTAAACATCATCAGGATGGAAACGGGCAGGGCGAGCGGGTCTTGTGTGACGTTTTTCCTGCGTGATTTTTGTCTCTTTCCGCAACACAACGCTCTGGCATAAATTGGCTGTGGATACTATATATAGTCTCTCGCAGTTACGGCTGGCGCAAGATACAGAGCGGACCATCATTATGATCGGCCTCGCTCCTTAGAGAGCGAACCAACGGCTGCGTTGTTATCGATGCAGACGTACGTAAATTTTTGCGCCTTTTTTTGAGGGTGCTGGACCAACGAGGACTAGGCAAGATGCGCATCGAACGTCGTTTCACCAAGGCAGGCCAGTCACGCTATGCGGAGATTGAATTTCGCAAGGCAGTGAGTGAGATCAAGAACCCGGATGGCTCTGTCGTCTTCCGGCTGGCAGATATTGATGTACCGGCGCAGTTCAGCCAGGTTGCCGCCGATATTCTGGCGCAGAAATATTTCCGCAAGGCTGGTGTGCCGAAGATCTTGAAGAAGGTTGAGGAAAATGACGTTCCTTCCTTCCTGTGGCGCTCCGTTGCTGATGAAAAGGCCATGAAGGATCTGCCGGCTGACGAGCGTTATGGCTCGGAAACCGATGCGCGTCAGGTGTTTGACCGTTTGGCTGGCACTTGGGCTTACTGGGGCTGGAAGGGCAAGTATTTCACCACTGAAGAAGATGCGCTCGCTTTCCGCGATGAACTGGCCTACATGCTGGCCACCCAGCGCGTGGCTCCCAACAGCCCGCAATGGTTCAACACCGGCCTGCATT
>DNPN01000043.1:49749-49932 GCA_003501385.1 Rhizobium sp.
CCGGCCTGCATTGGGCCTATGGCATTGACGGACCGGGGCAGGGCCATTTCTACGTGGACCCCTTCACCGGTAAGCTGACCAAGTCCAAGTCTGCCTATGAGCATCCACAGCCGCATGCCTGCTTTATCCAGTCGGTTGGCGATGACCTCGTCAACGAAGGCGGCATTATGGACCTGTGGGTGC
>DNPN01000043.1:50185-51551 GCA_003501385.1 Rhizobium sp.
ATGGACCTGTGGGTGCGTGAAGCCCGCCTGTTCAAATACGGCTCCGGCACGGGTTCCAACTTCTCTCACTTGCGCGGCGAGGGCGAAAAGCTCTCCGGCGGCGGCAAGTCGTCTGGCCTGATGAGCTTCCTCAAGATTGGTGACCGCGCAGCCGGTGCCATCAAGTCTGGCGGCACCACACGCCGTGCAGCCAAGATGGTGGTTGTTGATATCGACCATCCAGATATTGAAAACTACATCGACTGGAAGGTGAAGGAAGAGCAGAAGGTTGCGGCCCTCGTGACCGGTTCCAAGATTGTTTCCAAGCACTTGAAGGCCATCATGAAGGCCTGCGTCAATTGCTCGGCAGACAATGACGCCTGCTTTGACCCGAATGAAAACCCGGCCCTGAAGCGCGAAATCCGCGCTGCCAAGAAGGATATGGTGCCGGAAAACTACATCAAGCGCGTTATCCAGTTTGCACAGCAGGGCTATCGCGATCTTGAATTCAAGACCTATGACACCGATTGGGATTCGGAAGCCTACCTGACGGTATCCGGCCAGAACTCTAACAACTCGGTCTCACTGCGTGACGACTTCCTGCGCGCCGTTGAAAACGACAGCACATGGGATCTCACCGCCCGCCGCGATGGCAAGGTGATGAAGACGCTGAAGGCACGCGACCTGTGGGAGAAGATTTCCTACGCCGCTTGGGCTTCTGCCGATCCGGGCCTGCATTACAACACCACCATGAACGACTGGCACACCTGCCCAGCCGCTGGCCCAATCCGTGCGTCCAACCCTTGCTCGGAATATATGTTCCTCGACGATACAGCCTGCAACCTTGCATCGCTGAACCTGTTGCAGTTCAAGGATGCGGCCACAAAGAAGATCAACATCACCGATTACGAACACGCTGTTCGTCTGTGGACCGTTGTTCTTGAAGTGTCGGTAATGATGGCGCAGTTCCCATCGCGCGAAATTGCTGAACTGTCTTACGAATACCGCACACTTGGCCTCGGCTATGCCAACATCGGCGGGTTGCTGATGTCCACCGGCATTCCTTATGACTCGGCAGAAGGCCGCGCCATCTGCGGTGCGCTGACCGCGATCATGACGGGCGTTTCCTATGCCACGTCGGCTGAAATCGCTTCTGAGCTTGGCCCATTCCCCGGCTTTGCGCCAAACCGCGACAACATGCTGCGGGTTATCCGCAACCATCGCCGTGCCGCCCAAGGCGTAGCCCAAGGCTATGAGCGCCTGTCGGTTGATCCGGTTCCGCTGGTTCATGCCGATTGCTCTGACCCGGCCCTGATTGCCCATGCCACAGCCGCTTGGGACAAGGCGCTGGAACTGGGTGAAAAGCACGGCTACCGCAATGCGCAGG
>DNPN01000043.1:51892-57650 GCA_003501385.1 Rhizobium sp.
TGGTGAAGTTCAAGAAGCTGGCCGGTGGCGGCTACTTCAAGATCATCAACAACGCTGTGCCAGAAGCCCTGCGGGCGCTGGGCTATAGCGAAAGCCAGCTGGCCGAGATTGAAGCCTATGCCGTTGGCCATGGCAATCTCAATCAGGCACCGGGCGTTAACCCCGGCGCGTTGAAGGCCAAGGGCTTTACCGATGAGAAGATCGAAGCCGTCAACGGCGCGCTGAAGGCTGCCTTCGATATCAAGTTCGTGTTCAACCAGTGGACACTGGGCGCTGACTTCCTCAAGGACACCTTGAAGGTTTCTGATGAGCAGCTCACAGACATGAGCTTCAACCTGCTGGAGCACCTCGGTTTCTCCAAGAAGGACATTGAAGCTGCCAACATCCACGTCTGCGGTGCAATGACGCTGGAAGGCGCGCCATTCTTGAAGGATGAGCATCTGCCTGTGTTCGATTGCGCCAACGCTTGCGGCAAGATTGGTAAGCGCTACCTGTCGGTTGAAAGCCACATCCGCATGATGGCAGCGGCCCAGCCGTTCATCTCGGGCGCGATTTCCAAGACCATCAACATGCCAAACGAGGCCACTGTTGAAGATTGCGGCGCGGCTTACATGCTGTCATGGAAGCTGGCTTTGAAGGCCAATGCGCTGTATCGCGATGGCTCCAAGCTCAGCCAACCGCTGAACTCGTCGCTGATCGAAGACGAGAATGATGATGATGCTATGGAAAACCTGCTGGCCCAGCCACAGGCAGCCCAGGCTGTGACCATCACCGAGCGGATTGTTGAGCGCATCGTTGAGCGTGTGGTGCGTGAGCAGGAAAAACTGCCAACCCGCCGCAAGGGCTACACCCAGAAGGCCAAGATTGGTGGTCACACCATCTTCCTGCGCACGGGTGAATATAACGATGGCCGCCTTGGCGAAATCTTCCTGGATATGAACAAGGAAGGCTCTGCTCTTCGCGCCTTCATCAACAATTTTGCCATCTCGGTATCGCTCGGCCTGCAATATGGCGTGCCTTTGGAAGAATATGTTGACGCCTTCACCTTCACCAAGTTCGAGCCAGCTGGCATGGTGACAGGCAATGACGCCATCAAGAACGCAACCTCGATCCTCGATTACGTGTTCCGCGAATTGGCGATCTCCTACCTCGGCCGCAACGATCTGGCCCATGTCGATACCTCCGATTTCGCCAACACGGCCCTTGGCCGTGGCGTGACCGAAGGCAAGGCAGACGTGGTCTCCAAGGGTCTGACCCGTGGCTACAAGCCAACGCTGGTGCCAAAGGCAGCCACCACGGGCGAACCCCGCGGAGCCGCCACGGCAGCACCCGCCAAGGCATCAGCCAACGTCACCGCCTTTTCGGGCAACGCCGCCCGCAAGCTGGAAGTGACCACGGCCATCTCCACCTCTGAAGTCGTATCCTTCAAGCGCGATTATGAGGAAAAGGCAGCGGAACTGGTGGAAGACATGGGTTCTGAAGCCCTGTTCTCTGATGCCGCCGCCGAAGATGCGGAAGCCGCCAAGGCTGAAGCCAAAAAAGTAGAAGCCGCCCGCCGCATGCGCTCGATTGCGCAAGGGTATACGGGCAACATGTGCTCTGAGTGCCAGAATTTTACCATGGTACGGAATGGGACGTGTGAGAAGTGCGACACTTGCGGTTCGACGAGTGGGTGCAGCTGATTAACTGAGGTTTGAAATGAATTTGGCCCGGGGGAGACTCCGGGCTAACGTATTAAAAATTTAAAGGACAATCAGCATGAGTGATAAAGTCATAACGATAAATCAGCTTCGAGCTTGCCTATCATTTGCAACAGATAACTTATTTACTGAAATTTCAGGTAGCAACCGAGGGGAGTTTCTAGATAATTTTAAGGATTGCTGTCGGACACACGATGCAGAATATAACAGCCAACTTTTCGAAATAGTGCTTTTAATGCAATCGTTTGGCATAAAAAAAGCAAAATAAATCTCGCTTTTTTGACACTGCACCCAAAGCGCAATTGGCCGCACATCCTAGCGTAGTACACATCCCAGACGACATTATAATTTTCAAAATTAGAGACTTAAAGCCACAAAGAAACGAAATGATCGTTTGAAACCATTCCATACTGGAAACCCGTAGCTATCCATGATATATTTTGAATGGGATGATTATAAAGCCGTTGCAAATCTCGTAAAGCATGGCGTGAGCTTTGAAATGGCCAAAGAAGTCTTTCATGATCCCGATGCCGTCGATTTTGAAGATCGAACGATGGATTATGGAGAGTTGCGACGACGTATTATCGGTATTGGGAGCGGTGTGTTCCTGATGGTTGCCTATACTGAGCGTGGCGAGGCAATTCGGATTATTTCGGCAAGACGGGCAACCAAGGCGGAGCGGCGTTTCTATGAAAACAATCAATGGTGAAAACGACAGACAAAATTGGCAGAACCTCGCCACAATGGGCGAGGCTGAAGTCGAGAGCGTTGCTTTGTCTGATCCCGATAATTTGCCAATATCTGAAGAACAGTTAGCAAAGGCACCGCGCATGTCGCGGGTGAAAATCATTCGTCGTGCTTTGTCGCTGACGCAGGAAGAGTTTTCTGCCCGTTACCAGATTCCGGTTGGAACATTGCGCGATTGGGAGCAGGGGCGTTCCGAGCCTGACCAACCCGCACGCGCTTATCTGAAAGTCATCGCGGCCAACCCAGAGGGAACGGCGAAAGCCCTGCTGCGTGGTGCCGCGTGACTTGGCAGGTGCGACATCACGTTCCCGCTTTTAAAGCGTTCAGCCTGAACATTTGCGTAAAAAACGCCTGATCCGACAGTCTGCGAAGCAGCATAGCAATCAAAGCCGTTGCGGCCACAGCGAAAACGAGCCTTCCGAAAAGCACGCCATAAACGTCAGCCCCTAGCGACATCACCACAAGCGTGTCCTCAATTACGCTATGGGCAAAGCCCATGAACACGCAAGCGAGAAACACCTGACGTGGTGATACCGCCCCGGATTGCGCCTCGCGGATCAGAAGACCGCCGCCATAGGAAATGCCAAGGAAGAGGCCGACAGCGGTGAGGTGGCCCGCTTCGCCCTGAATGCCAGCGGTCCGTAAAACCGGGGAGAGGATTTTCATCAACCAATTCAGAATGCCGCTCACCTTGAGGAGTTCAAGCCCCCAGAACAGAACAAACAGGATAACGAACATCCAGATCATGGCTTCGCCGAGACCCAATAGATAGGCACCCCAATCGGGTGTGGTATTGAGCGGGATCCAGACGGGATTGACCGGAGCCGACAACCACCCCGTCATGGCCAGACTATGGTGCAGCAAAAAGGCATAGACCGCGCCGCCCAAGATGCGCAGCAATGTTGTAACAATCATGCTAGGTCCGGCCTTTTGAATGATTTTCTGCTCAATCGGCAAACCATGGGCGAACAAGATGAGCGCCGAGAAAACCGTAATATCTGCGACACTGAGCGCCGATGCAGGCACGAGCGTGAAAATAAGCGGCACTGCACCCCAAATGCCAACAAGCATGCCTGTTAGCCATGCAAGGCCCAATTCCGGTGGCAGTCCAAATATATTCATGATCGGCGCAAAGGCGGGCGCAATCGCCTTGATCACGCCCATCCTCGACAACACCTCCGTCAGAACCGTGATGGGAATGGTGATCCGGATCAGAACCCAATAGATCTCGGCTATATCCCGTGTTTTGCGAAGGGCAGGCGTGAGGAATGGCATTCGAATCTCTCCTATCGTTGCCTCCCTGCTAACCTGATCCGGCTCGCATTTTTGGTCAAAAATTGCGTTGTTGTGCAATTTTATTGCATAGAGACCGATGCCCACGTTATGCTGCAACAATGGACAGGATAGATCGAAAACTTCTCAACCTCATGCAGCGCGATGCGTCGCGCACAAATGTTGAAATGGCGGAGGAGGTGGGTTTGTCTCCCTCAAGCTGTTTGCGGCGCGTTCAGCGACTTCACAAATCGGGGGTCATTGCAAAAATTGTTGCGATTTTGAACCCCGCCAAGGCCGGGCGCGCGATCAAAGCCTTGATAACGGTGGAGCTAAAACTGCATGGCGAGCAGCACATGCGGCGCTTTTTGGATATTGCAGCGGGCGAAGAGGCCGTGTCTCAAGCCTATGCCGTGACAGGCGAATCCGACGTGGTGTTGATGTTGCGCTTACGCGACATGGAGGAATTCGAAGCACTCTGCGACAGGCTATTTCGTGATGAGACCAATGTTGCACGTTTTTTCACAATGATGGTGATCAAAACAGCGAAAGAGGAAACAGCCATTCGGCTTTGAGCGAATTTAGAGATGCTTGAAAACGTAGCTTCAGGAAAAGATCAGACGTGAAGGGCAGGGCGCACTCTCAAAGTGCGCTCTGCTCTTTTCTAAATCGGGCTTTTAAAGTCCGGCGCGGCGGTAGCGATTACGCTCCTGCTCGATCTGATCAGGGGCATAGGGATCAAGCTTTTCATCAAAGCTTTTCCAGCCTTGCTGATTGTATTCAGCACGGCGTGTTGCTGGATCGACCCAGTTTGACCGTTTCAGAATATCTTCAGCCTCGGAGGTAAGGTAGTCGTCAACCTTGGCGGTCACCAGTGTGCCGCCCCGGCGGATGCCTTCGGCATACACATGCGCGTCTTCTTCAGAAACACCGTTGCTTGTCATGGCCCCAATAATGCCGCCTGTGGCACCACCTGTCACGGCACCAGCAACCGCGCCTGCGGCCGTTGCAGCCAGCCATCCGGCTGCCACAACCGGGCCAACACCCGGAATGGCCATGATGCCAAGACCTGTCAGCAAACCGCCAGCGCCGCCGACAACGGCACCAATTCCGGCACCTGCGCCAGCGCCTTCTGCTGCGTATGATCCATCTGAGTGGCGATTGTCTGCGTTATTGGAAACGATGCTGATGTCGTTAGACTTGACGCCTGCGGTTTCAAGAGCGCTGACAGCGTTACGGGCATCGGAATAGTTATCGAAAAGACCGGTAATGGTTTTCATGTTCAATACTCCTGTTTGTTATATTACTTGGTGACAACGTTGCCCTGATAGTCCAAGGCAATCGCAACGACTTGACCGTCCTTTGTGCCAGAGGCCATCCAGACTCCATCTTCTGCCTTCTTCAGGCCCATCACGTTGGAGTAGCCCGCCTTTTCCATGCGCTCCTTCGCCTGGGTTTCTGTGAAGCTGTTTGCACCAGCAACGGGAGCCGTTGCATTTTTCGAGTCCGGTGTTGTAATTGCGGGTGTGGCACCATCAGAGCTGGTCGCTGGCTTGGTTTGCGCAAAAGCGGGAAGTGCGCTCGCGCTAAGTAGCGCTACTGCAACAATAATATGTCTCATTGGAGTCTCCTCACAGATTGATTTCGTATTTGCGAACTTACGAAAGAATAACCTTTGGGATACACATTTGTTCCGAGATTTCTCGTTTTTGAACATAGTCTGCCGTCCGAAAGCAGATTCGGACTTCCCCGTTCCGGCTGGATACTGGCTTAAAATGGAAGATGTTCTTGCTTGAATTTCGCCGGAGTTTAACAGCTAAAAGCCTTTGGAAGCAGTCTCTGTAAGGCTTTTGGGGTAGGGGCGAAATGATGGGACTAAAGCATGTCGCGTTTTATTGTCCTCAATAAAACGATAACGTACATGCGGCTAAATAAGAGATAAAGCCTGTCGCAGTGAATCCTATTCACTGCGACAGGCTTTAGAGTATGTCAGGGAAAAGTGGAATCCGGTTTTCCCGAAAAGACAAACTCAAACAAAG
>DNPN01000048.1 GCA_003501385.1 Rhizobium sp.
ATTCATTGCGACCCGCTTTAGAGTTTGTCTGGTTCAATCTGAACCTGACAGATTCTAATGGCTCTCGTCCTCATTCTCTTCTTTGGTTGAGAGGTTTGCCTGTGGACCGGACACCACTGCTGGCGGCAATTTTACACCACGGGTTTTCTCACGCGAAAGCGTAATCAGGCCAGACACGATGATCAGCAGGCTGCCCAGCACAATAGGCAGGTCCACATGGTCTCCGAAAACAAGATAGCCCAGCAGAATAGCCCACAACATCTGGCTATATTGTGTAGGCCCTAGCACGGCCGCAGGCGCTGATTTGGTGGCAAGCATCATCAACACCGTCGCCAAGGCCGCAAGCAGCCCATAGCTTAACAGCAACAGCCAATCCATGCCTTGCGGCCAGGCAAAGCTCTGTAGCATGCAGACGCCGGAAATGGTGATTGTGCCAAGCGCGCCCGCGCCATAGAGCGATACGCTTTTTTCGCGTGTGCCAAGTGCGCGATAGGTGACGATGCTGACGGCACCACCCAATCCGCCAATGATAGCGCCAACATGGCCGATTGACAGCTCTCTGAAACCCGGGCGCAAAACGATCAGGACACCCACGAAGCCCAGCACCACAGCACTCCAGCGGCGAATGCCGACCTTTTCCTTCAGAAACACCACCGACATGATGGTGACGAAGGACGGCAGCAGAAAAATGAGACAGAAAGCCTCGGCCATGGACAAATGGGTGAAGGCCGTTACCGCTCCAATGGCGCTGGTGCCGGAGGCAACAAAGCGTAAAAACCACAAACGTGGAGAAGAGGTTTTCACAATGTCGGTGAGGCGGTCGCCTTTTTTAAGCAGAAATGGCAAGGCCATCAACCCGAAGAGGGAGCCGAAAAAGGCCGACTCAAACGGGCTGACGCGGCCTTCAACGAGCTTCACAGAGGCATCGCTAAAGGCATAGGCTGCAAAAGCAGCAAAAGCGAGAAATATCCCGCGAGAAATTTTATCGGATGTCACGATTCGGATTGTCCTGGGGGAGGGAGACGAACAGTGATTATGGCCGATTTTGCATTGCGTCAATTCAGTTTGCTCAGTTCTTGCGCCTTCTCGGCGGCAATCTCACGAAACGCATTGGCCAACACGTCTCTTGGCTGGGCACCGCTTACCGCATATTTCTGGTCGATGATGAAGAACGGCACGCCACTGACCCCCATTTTCTGGGCCGCGTCGATTTCGCCGGTGATCATGTCCTTGTCAGAATCTGTGGCCAGAAGCCGCTCAATCAGTACGCCATCAAGACCCGCCTCTTTGGCGATCTCGACCAATACAGTGCTATCGCCGACATTGCGGCCCTGCTCGAAATTGGCTTTGAACAGAGCAGAGACAACGGCATTCTGTATCTCGCGGCTCTCCACCCCAGCCCAGTGGATCAGGCGATGGGCGTTCATGGTATTGGGGCCGATTTTGATGGCATCAAAGTCAAAATCAATGCCCACTTCTTTGCCCATGGCGGTCAATTGGGCGTGGCCGCGATCCATATTGTCTTTGCCACCGAGTTTTTTGGCAAGTTCAACCTGCTGATCAACACCTTCTGGCGGATAATTCGGATTGAGCTGATAGGGCCGCCAGTTGATATCGACGCTGACTTCGTCCTGCACATCGGCAATGGCGAGTTCCAGCCGCGCCTTGCCGAGGTAGCACCAAGGGCAAACGACGTCGGACACGAGATCAATAGTAATACGTTGCATAAGTCTAGGCTCCAATCGGGAGAGGTGGGGGATTGCGGCCATGCCGCCAATGCGCGCTTTCTCATTGCGCGCTGGCGTCCCACCATGTGGGAAGTTGGTATCCCAAAAGCGGGACCTGTTCTGGATGGTTTATACGCTTCCAGCGCGCCACGCGCCGCTCTGCGCTATAATAAAGCGGCACAACATAATGTCCCGCCACCAAAAGGCGATCGAGGGCACGGACGGATGCCTGAAAATCTTCGAGACCTCTGGCATCGACAATATTCTTCAGAACTCGATCGATATCCGGATCTGCCACACCCGCATAATTGAAGCTGCCGTTTTGATCGCGTGATGCAGAACCCCAGCGATTGAACTGTTCCGCACCCGGTGACAAGGATGATGTGTAGGACATCACCACCATGTCATAATCGAAGCTGTTTGAGCGGGCCTGATATTGCGCATCATCGACCGTGCGAATGGACATGTTGATGCCAATCAGCCGCAATGTTCGCTGATAGGCGAGGGCCATTTTTTCCTGACCGTCATTTTGTGTCATGACTTCGAAGGAAAGCGGTTTACCGCTGGCATCCACCATCTTGCCATCGTTGATCGAATAGCCTGCCTGACTGAGCAGCGCCACCGCTTGGCGCAACACATTTCGGTCTGCGCCGGATCCGTCAGAAATGGGCAAAGTATAGGTGCCTGCGAGAATTTCCGGCGCAATCCTGTTTCTGGCCGACCCGAGAATATTCAGTTCGCGGTCATCAGCGGCGTGGCCATAGGCTCCCAGTGCGGAGTTCTGCCAAAAGCTTTCTGTGCGTTTGAAGGCGTTGCCGTAAAGATTCTTGTTTACCCATTCAAAGTCAAAGGCCAGCGTCAAAGCCTCACGCACCTTGACATCTGCAAAGGTGTGACGGCGGGTGTTGAAGACGAAACCCAACATGCCCGTGGGCAATTGCGGATTGAACACCTCACGCACAACATCACCTGTGTTGGCTGCGGGAAAATTATAGGCACGCATCCAATGGCTTGTGTCGCCATCGGGGTAGACATCAACTTCACCCTTTTTAAATGCCTCGAACAGCGTGCTGTCTTGCAGGAAATAGGTGATGCTAATTTCATCGTAGTTATCAAATCCGACCTTGGAGGGAATATCCTTGCCCCAATAGTTGGGGTCGCGTTGATAAGTGATTCGCTCGCCGGGACGGATCTCCTTGATCTTGTAGGGGCCGGACCCAACCGGAACGTTCAGCGATGATTCTTCGAATCGATCAGGGTTGATCGCGTGTTTGGGCAGGATTGGTGTGGAAGAGGCAATGATCAGCCCCGTCTCACGGTCGGCCTTGTCGTTGAAGGTGAAGCGCACGCTGTGATCGCCAACTTTTTCCATTTTGGAAACAGTGTCCAGCCGTTTGTTGAAGGGCGGGCGACCTTTTTGCTGCAGGATTTGAAAGGTAAATATCACGTCTTCCGGCGTTACGGGCTGGCCATCCTGCCATTTTGCCTTGGGATTCAGATTGAATTGAATGAAACTGCGGGCATCATCTGTTTCAACACTTTCTGCCAGCAGACCATAGAGAGAAAAAGGCTCTGCAGCTGAACGAGTCATGAGTGGTTCATAAAACAGATTGCCATATTCGGGGTCCCAAATGCCCCGGGCTGTCGTGCGCATGCCTTTGATAACAAAAGGATTGAGGCTGTCAAAAGTGCCAACCACGCCATAGGACATCTTGCCGCCCTTTTTGACAGCCGGGTTCACAAAGGGAAAATTTTTGTAGTCAGCAGGCAAGGCAGGCTGACCATGCATGGAAATGCCGTGAACTGGCGCGGCTTTCGCTGTCGCGGCCAAGAAAATACCGCAAAACGGCAGGACCAATAGGGTCAACACAAGGTGCCGCACACCATTTCCTCTCAAATCAATACTCCAGAATTTGCGGCAAAATATCACGAACTGCCGGAATTCCAACCGCTATTGCCAGAATTCAGGCATATGTCGTGTAATCACCAAAGAAGCACTGGAAATTCGCGCCAATGCGCGCTAACAGAATTGCCAGCAAGCACAGGTCATCTATTTGCCTCATTTGGAACTCAGGTGGTGAGCAAATGAACCGAGCTAATCGGGTCTGAGCTACGGTTCGACAATGATTTCAGGAGACGGATCTCGTTATGATGTTTAAAGCAACCAAGACCGCGCGTGCGGCAATCGCCGCAACTGTATTCACCGCAGGTTTCGCTGGCGTATCCTTCGCTCAGGATGCTTCAGGTGATGCTGGTTTGCCGCCCGAAGGCTGGTTCAAGACCTGCGCGAAGCAGGAAGACAATGATATTTGCTCCGTGCAGAACATTCAGGTGGCTCAGAACCGCCAGATGATTATCGCCGTTGGCCTCATTTCGATTGAAGGCAAAGTCAGCCGCAAGCTGATGCAGGTGTCTGTTCCCTCCGCTCGTCTCATACCGCCAGGCGTGGTGATGCAGATTGACGGCGGCAAGGGTCAGAAGCTTGATTATGCCGTTTGCTTCGCTGACCGTTGCACTGCTGAACTTCCATTGACCGATGCCATGCTTGCTTCCCTCAAAAAGGGTCATGAAGTGGTGTTCACCTCCATGAACTTCCGCCGCGTTGCCAACCCGATCAAGATTTCGCTGGACGGCTTCACAGGCACTTATGATGGCAAGGCCATCACCCAGTCGCAGGCGCAGGAGCGTCAGCGTCTTCTGGAAGAAGCCATGCAGAAGAAAAATGAAGAAGCCCAGAAGGCTTTGGAAGATGCTCAGAAGGCTGCAAAGCAGACCAAGTGAGTGGATTGCTAATGAAAAAAGGCCCGGTTTTCCGGGCCTTTTTTGTGCTTGGGAGTGTTATGAAAATTCACGTCAGTGAGCGAAATTGGTTCTCGGCTTGTAATGTCCAGAACGCTCTTCAATGAATATAGTCTGGATATGCGGATTTCTCAGAGGCTGGCCGCTTTCGTCCTGCTCCAGATTTTGTTCCGATACGTATGCGACATATTCCGTCTCAGCATTTTCCGCCAACAAATGGTAGAATGGCTGATCCTTGCGCGGGCGAATTTCTGCGGGTATTGCCTCCCACCATTCGTCGGTATTGGAAAACTCCGGGTCTACATCAAAGACAACGCCGCGGAACGGGAAAACCTTATGGCGGACGATGTCACCGATACCAAATTTTGCGTTTCGTTCTTTCATGGCTTGGTTTCCTTTCCCTGAAATATTTGGGACGCCAACCAGTAAACATCAAGAGGCTTTATAAAGGTTTGTCATAAAACTGTTTTGTGACGCTTGAAAAAATCCTTCGGTGCTGTTGCCAGAATCACACCGGCCATCACCAACGCAATGCCGATGGCATGATAGGTTTCAAAGCGCTCTCCCAGAAACGCGACCGCCATCACGATGGATACCGGCGGCATGAGATAGAGCGTTGTGCCTGCGATGGCGGGACCAAACACCCGGACGGTATGCTGGAAGCTGTAAAATGCCAGCACGGATGCAAAGACAATAATGCCCGCAAGCTTGAGACAGGCGACGCCGGTTGTGGGAAGGACACCTCCTTGCGTCACTTCGACGGCAGCAGGCACAAGCAGGACAACGGCCCCTGACAAGGCCAGCAAACCAAACAGCGAAAATGGTGCGACCCGCGACACCGCCGGATGCCGCAGCAACATGGAATAGATGGCAAAGGCGATGGCCGCTGCCAAAACGCCGAAGTCACCAATGTTGAATTGCATGTGGCGCAGAGCGGCCACGTCTCCCTTGAGCACAATCACGGTGATGCCAGCAAAAGCTATCATCATGCCCAGTACTTCTCGCGCATTTAGCGCGCGTCCCTGAAACAGCCATTGAAACAGAATGATAAACAGCGATGAAGTGGTGTAGATCAGTGTTGCATTCGAGGCCGTTGTAACGGTCAAGGCCCAATAAACCAATCCGCCGCAAATGCCCATGCCAAGAAAACCCAGCAGCAACCAAAGCACTGTGTGGTGACGCATGAACGTGAAGCAGGCCCGCTTATCCTTGTAAATGAAGGGAAAAATCAGAATGAACGCCCCCATCCAACGGATGAATGCTGTGATAAAAGGGCCAATCTCACCCAGAATGCCGCGTCCGAAGATGATATTTGAGGAAAAGAGGCATGGCACCGCAAAAAACAAAAGCCAGTCTAGCATAACAGGCTTCGACTTTTGATCCTGCATGTCAATAAACTTTCTGAGTATTATGATTTTAAACAAAAAACCGGCAGCCTTGGCCGCCGGTTAAATTCACCACAACGTCTGATCAATCAGACAGAGTAATACATGTCGTATTCAACGGGATGCGGGGTCATTTCGTAACGCATGACTTCCTGCATCTTCAGCTCAATAAACGCATCGATCTGGTCGTCATCGAACACGCCGCCAGCGGTGAGGAACTTACGATCCTTGTCGAGGCTTTCCAGCGCTTCGCG
>DNPN01000190.1 GCA_003501385.1 Rhizobium sp.
GGTCAGAGGTTCGAATCCTTTCGGGTGCGCCATTACTTAGCTTCATTTGAAGCCTCCTGTTTTGCAAAATCTGTTTCCAAAACGTTTTCAAACTTTGCGATTGCGCTGTCTGCCATCGCGCTCGTTCTGGCGAGATACTTGTCCAGAATGTCTTGCGCACGGCGTAGCGAGTGGCCTGTCACGGCGACGATTTCACCGAGATTGCAACCGGCCTGAAAAAGCATGGTGACGGTGGTTCCGCGAATGTCGTGGAAATGCAAATCGACAATGCCAGCCGCCTTGCATGTCTCTTCCCACCTTTCAGCGAAATAGCGCTTTTGAAATGCCTTGCCTGTTTTGGTGGTCATGATCAGAGGCGAACGCTTTTCCAAGCCGTCCAGCGTCTCTTTCAGGGCCTTTGTGCAGCGAATGTTGACTTGCCGCCCTTGCAGCTCACCACGGCGGGATTTTCCCTGTTTCAGGCGAATATGCGAGCCGTCATAATTGCCCCATGCCAGCGTTAACAGATCGCCTTGCCGTTGACCTGTGTGCAGCGCCAACACAAGCGCCAGCTTCATTTCAGGGCTTGCGACAGCCATGAAGGCGTCAACGTGTTCCGGCAGCCAGATCATTTCCGAACGGTCGCCCTGATAGGCCCGGTCAAAGCTATCGATAACGTTGACCTTCAAAGGGCCGTCCTTGGCGGCCCATGAGAGGACACGGGCAAGCACCGTCACGCGGTTGTCAGCTTCGCGGGGCTTTTCGGCAGAAAACTTGTCATGCCATTTCAGCACATCGCGGCGAAATGCCTTATCCTCAAGGGCAACGAAAGGGCATGTGCCGTACTTGTCTTCCCAAAACTTGAAAATGCGGCGGTATTCGCTGCGGGTCGATTCGGCCAGCTTGCGCCATTTCGATGTTTCTTCGAAATCACGCATCAGGCCGCCAAGCGTGCCAGCATCCCGCTTGCGTGATTTGGCGACGGCTTCCGCAATCGACGCCATAAATTCATCCGAACCCGGCTTGCCATTCAAACGGGTGCCTGTGGCACGGTGATAGTAATAGGTCACGACTTCCCCCGTCGCCAGCGTGCGCTTGATAGGGTTGACGCCTTTAATCCTCGTTCGCATTTTTCGCTTTCCACTGTTCAAACGGCGAGATTGGAGCCTCTGGCATTGGTGCCGGTCCATTCTCGCCCACTACTTCAATTCGTCCGTCCGGGTAGTTGATAACGCGGGCGCGACCGAAGCCGGCAGCCTTTGCCGCCTTGAGAAGCCGGGTCGTATCCCGTTGACGGATTTGAGAATTGCCCGCCATTACACGCCCTCCCCTTCCGGCTGGCGCTGGCCCAGCGTGGTCATGTTGAGCGGCGAGAGATATTCATCGCCGCCTTCGATTGATGGCAGGTTTTCCCAGCCGCGAATTTCGTTTGGAGACAGCCAGCCCCAATTGCGGCCAATCTGATAAGCCTCATAGCGGGCCTTCATATCGCCACGCAGCAGGCCCGCGAGATCGTGTTCGATGAACAGGGTCTTGCGGGTCTCTGTGGTCAGCAGGGCGGCATTCATAGCCTGCTCTACACGTTTGGCCATGGGGGCAAGGCAGCGCACAACAAGAGCGCGGCTTTCCTGATCGCTGTTGGAATAGGTGGCGTTATCGACAATGCCCACCGAGGTCGGCGGCACGTTCCAAATGCGGCAAATGTCCAGATTGGCCAGCTTGCGACTATCCAGAAACTCGGCATCCTTGGAGGAAAACGAGAAGGATTTGAAATCCGTGCCGCCGTCCAGGACAAGAATGCCAGAGGTGGAAAGATCAGAGTTGAGCTTGCTTTCCAGCTTGTCGAGAATGGCGTTGCGCTGTTCCTTGCCGATAACCTGCGGAAAAACCAAAGCCCCCTCTTCCCGAAAGCTCTTGCCCGCCTGCTTTCCGGCCTGTTCCTGTTGGGTCAGGGCGAGGTTGAAGGTTTCGCGGGCAATCTGGATGGGTGAAAGGCCCATGACGCCATCACGGCCCAGCCGATAGCGAAGGTGGAGCATTTCCTCTTGCAGATAGACGCGGGAACCAACGCGATAGCGCAAGCGGCCACTGTCCAGCCGCTCCACCGCCACTTGCGCGGCGTCCAGCGGATAAAGCGCCGCCACCTGCCCACGGCCATTGTATTCGAGCCGGGCGAATGCATTGCCTGCTATCATCAACGAGGCAATCAACGCCTCGCGGGCTTCATAGGCCGTCATGGTCGGGTTGGCCATGTCATGCAGCACGGTATAGAGCGGGTGGTCTGTGGCCCGGTCACGCCCGCCGTTGTCGGCGCGGCGGTAGAGGTTGAGCGGCATGGCGGCAAGGTTTTGGCTGACAATGGCAATGCAGGCATGGGCCACGGCAATGCCAGAGGCGCGGCCCGGATCGACATAACCGCCGATACCGCCACGAAGGCCGAAAAACTCGCCCAAATAAGGATCATCAGATTTTACGGCGGCGCGTTGCTCACGCCGTTTGAAGCGGTCAAACAGGCTCATTTGGAAATCTCCAGAAGGCGCAAGGCCCGGTCCGCATAAGCGCGGAACGGGCTTGCGAATGTCAGGGAACGGGCTTGGATGACAGTCCCGTCATAGGCGGGCCATGCCATGACCACGCTGATTTCGTGCAGCTCCACGGCGCGGAGTTCGCGCCTGTTGCCGTCGCGCTGTTCGTCCAACGCGGTAAAACCAAAGGACATGCCGCCAAGATCGCCGCGCTCGGCCAAGGCCAACACATCGCGGCCCGCCACGGTTTCCGGCAGGTCCAGATCAAACGCCAGACCCCGGCTATCTTCCGACAAGCGCAGCGAGCCGGAACGGGTGCGACCCAGAACCCGGCCCGGATCGTGATCCACCAGCGCCAAAACATCAGCCTTGGAACGCAACGAGCCGGAAAAAGCTCCCGGCGCGATGGTTTCGGTGAAATGCCCGCCAATATCAGCGGAACGGCCAAAGGTGGCGGCATAGCCTTCAAGGCGGCGGCCCTTCGTGCGAAGCTCTATTGCGAGGCCGCGACGTTCAAACGTGCTCATATGCCTTGCTCCCTATAGGGCGCTGTAAGGATGTCAACGACCCTCAAATCAGCGTCATCAAGTGATTTTGGATCGAAATTGGTGAACGTTCTCACGCCATCAATCTGTTCGTATTTGAGGTTTCGGCGCTCGCTACGCCTGTCATAAAAACGGGAAACCAGAAGCAAAACGGCTTCCCCCACGGGTGCCGGCTCCGGATCTACCAACACCCCAATCTTGGACAAATAATCAGTTGCAACGATGATAAGCCCTTCAATGAGAGCGTCATCGTCATTCCCCGTCAGATTCAGGACACGTTTTGCATCAGCGAGCGCCACCATGGTTCAAATCTCCGCATAGGCGAACGCCTTGGGGTGGCGGGCGGCCACGTCGGCATCAAGGAAGGCGTGGAGAAGTGCGCCGCCATTGCTGGCAACATCCGGGTGATAGGGGTTGATCAGAATATCCACCGCCGACCAATAGCCCAGATAAAGCTCGCCCCACTGGCCATAGATCAGCGCCGATTTGTCATTACTCGAACCAAGATTGGCCGGAACCTGTGTCGAGGTTTCCACCCGGCTATTGTGGAACAGTTCATCGGTGGGCATCACATGGCCGATGGAATCCCTCAGCTTGCGCACGGTTTTCATAACAGTCGGGTTGGTGAGGAATGCCGCCGTGCCGGTCACGTCATCCAGTTCCAGCTCGGCAATCAGATTTGCCGTGGTGTCAGAGAATGCGGTTTCCGTGGTCACTTTCACAATGCCCGGCGTGGCCAGCAGGCCCAAGGGTTGCGGTGCTGTGCCTGTGCCAGCAATGGCCGCCAGGTCAAGCCCTTGCGCTAACAGAAAGCCCAGATCGCGGCGAAGAATATCTTCAATTGCGGCGCTGGATTGCAGCATCAGGCGGCGCGAAAGGCGGTATTCACCCGTAATCGTCTTCGGTGCCATCGACACCTTTTCAAAAGAGGCGCTGGAACGGGTGGCGTTGCTATCTTCACCCACCCAGCTCGCAGCACCACTGGTGGCAAGGTTTGGCAGGTCCAGAAAGCCAGTCAAGCCGCGCAATACCGTGGCCCCCATGCTTTCCACCATCAAAGCCGGGCGGAAGCGATCCGCAACGGCTGCAAGGTTGGTGGCAACAGTATAACCACCCGCCGCATTGGTGCCGACTGTCTGGGAGCGACGTTCCGCCATGCCCAACAGGACTTCGGAGGGAACGGCCAAATGAACACCAGAAGCACCGGAACGGCTTTCGCGTCCGCGCTTCAATTCCTGATCCACTTCCGCCTCGCGGCCTGTCAGGCGGCCCATCAGCGCGCCAGAAATGGCATTGGCGAGAGAGTAGTTGCGAAGCTCGCGAGATAAATCAGTGTCACCAGAAACGCTTTCGGCCCGCTGTTCTTCGCGCTCAAAAGCGGCCATGCGCTCCTCGCGGGCAATCTGGCCGTCAATTTCAGTCACATCACTTTCCAGCGTCTTGAAACGCTGTTCTTCATTAGCTTCCAGCTTGTCCTTGGCATGGAGGGTGTGCATTTCGGCCAGCTTGGCGGCCCGTTTTTCGCGCAGTTCAATAAGCTTTTTCATGGGTATCTCCGAAAGGGTGTTAGGTCCATTCGAAGAAAATCAAGAGAATACAGTTGGTTGGTATTTGCCGAAATCAGCGGAAAAATCGCCAGCTTGCGCCCCTTGTCTAGTTTCTTCGTTACCCCGCGTCCCAGAGAGGCGCTTTCCGTTGTAGGCTCGCTGGCGGAGCCGTCACTTGATAACGCGGGGAATTTCTGACCTAAGCCTGCCTAGGCAATGTCTCTTTCGCCAAATCTAAAAGCGTGAAGGCGATCAAATCCATTGCGAACGGCTAGAGAAAGATTGAGTGTCAACCTGCTCACAGCATTCGCGCGGCAAAGCTGCATTGATTGCTCATGTTCAGCCAGAATCGGGTCGAATTTCCCCGTCTCATCATCACACAAGTCGTTCAAATTAAATTTGTTCGCCATGTGTATGAAATCTGGCTCCGAACCTCTTTCGATGTTTGTGATCCAGCCAGAGAAATGCATTTCTCGACTTTGGCAATCAAAATTGCTTATCGATGTTAGGTCCTTAGATCCGGTGAAGACCAGTTCACCATTCACGATCTCGACGACAAAATCCCCTCTCCGCCCAACGCCCTGCGTGTAAATTTCAGGGCACTCCATTAGCAGCCGATGAATGTAATATTCATCGGCGTCAATCAGTGTCTTGATTTTATCTTGGGGAAGATTGCGCCCAATAAACTTAAATCCCGAAGGGATTTCATTCGCATTTGTTTCTAGCCTGATAACGATTTTAATTAGCTTCATCGCCAAAAGCGGGGAGATATTCGCGGCGGAAACCCCACCTACAGCTGCGGCAACATTAAGTTTTTGCATTTGCGTTAACCCTTCGAATGCAGCGTTATCGGCAAGAAATTGGGTGACACGCTTACTAAGCCCAGCGGCAACCGCCAGGTCGTTCAAACTGAAATCAATCCCAGGGTCTGCTTTTCTTCTCGCCATAAGAATCAATCGCACAGTTTATGTTCGATTACAAGTCTGAGAAGATCGACCGCCAATTAAGACCCGCGCCTGTAAGGGAAAACATTTGGCATAATTACATCCCAAACCTCAGGACGCTCATGCTTTTGAACAGGTCGAAGCGAATGATCATAAATTCCCTTTTCTGTTCGAAAAAACCACTCATCACCCTTCATGAGATGGCACATCGAGATAACCCTCATTCCTTCGATATATTCGATATCTGGTCCGTCCATAGCGTTGCTCCTTTAGCGCGATTTATGCTATCTATTGCGCACCATGCCCAACCTTGGGCGAATTGTCAACTCTATGCGCAACGTTGGGCATCATGCCAATATCACCTGCACAATGCCGCGCCGCACGGGCGCTTGTAGAAATGGATCAAGCCAAACTTGCGGAGGCTGCAAACGTGTCACGGAATACGGTTGTGGATTTTGAGAAAGGACGTAGAACGCCAAACACCAACAATTTGTTGGCGTTGCAGTCAGCCCTAGAAGCTGCGGGAGTGATTTTTGTTGCTGAAAACGGCGCAGGCGCAGGCGTGAGACTAAAAAAATGAAACCAAAATTCAGGAAAATGAGCCTTATTGCTCGCAGCGCCTTAACATTTCAGTCTTATCTAAATGGCGAATTCGGAAAGCGCTTCTACACCGATGAATTTCTTACAGGGATTTGCAAAACACGCACGGAGATTCACGCCTCACTCGCCAAAACATCAGGGCTTCTAATCAGCTCTACAATGTTGCTCGCCTTTTTCGACCTTCTCCCCAAAAATATTATTTTATTCAGCAATAACATTGAGTTATCAAAACCACTTATCCCTATAATAAATGTTTTCGTTGCTATTAACCTATTTAGCACAGTGACAAAATTTATAGATAGTGTTGCAATAGACAGATACATTAATAAACTTGGCGAAAATATAGACATATATTCATTTAATTTATTTCTCCTTGATAAAAATCCTGTAAATTTATGGTCGGAACCGATGGTTCCGCGATATTTTGGCGAAAAATCAGGACTTGGACACAAGTTAATATTACCATTTTTAGGCATAATGTTCTTCATATTGCTTTTCTCCCTAATATTATCAATAAGCGTACTTGTAATAACAACAGCTTATAATAATTTAATTACTTCTGATTTTAGTGTAAAACCGATTGTAATATCACTTATTCCAACGATATTTATATCAATAACGCTATTTTTAATTTTGGCATTCTTCCTGCGCTATAAATTTTACGAAGCAGAATTTGATGAATATAATTTGGAGCCGACAGATTATTTTAAATCGAAACTTCAGAATGAGATGGGAGCGCAACCTACATCGCATCCAACACCCACGCAGGAAGCACCTCCGGCTCATGCCGCCCGCTAACCTGTAACGCCATCGCCAAGGCCACCAGCCCATCAATGCGGCCCGTGGCCTTACTCTTGTCGAGCTTACGACTTCCAGCCGGATCACGAGTAACAACGGCGTTTGACGAACACATATTCAGCACCGGATTGCCGCCATGGCGCAAGAGTTGTTCGGCCACGTTGCGTTCCAGCGTATCCACGGCGGGCGACATATCCTTATAGCCCTGCCCGAATGGCTCCAACGGCACAGTGCCGCCAAACAGGCCAAGCTCGCGCTTCAAATCCTCAATCCGCCAACGGTCATAAGCCACGGTGCGCAGATCATAGGTTTGCGCCGCCTGCATGATGGCTTGCGCCACAAAGCCGGGATCGATGGTGGAGCCGGGAATAAGCGTGATAAAGCCTTGCCGCGCCCAAAGCTCGTAAGGAACGCGGTCTTCATTGGAGCGCTCAGTAATATTCGCCTCTGGCATGAAGAACTGACACACCACATCAAACCGCCGCACCTCTTGCGGAAACACCAGCACAAAGGCCGTGAGGTCACGCGAGCCGGACAGATCAAGCCCGCCATAGCATTCGCGGCCCGCAAGGCTGGCCAGCTCTACCGCACCATTGCAGCGGTCCCATTCCGCCTTATGGATAAAGCGCGACACGGCGGAAACCCGCTGATTGAGGATCAGGTTTCGAAATGCGCTTTCCTTGGACGGCACAAGCCGGGCCTGTGAGGCTTGGCGCTCCACATCTTCCAGCGAGCGAAAATCGGCCAGCGCCGGGTTTGCGGCAATCCACGCCTCACGGCTCCACGGGTCGGCATCGGCGGGCGCGGCGTAGAGCGTCAGGTGAAAGCTTGGGTCTTGAATATCACCGGAATTAACGCGGGTGCCGTAATCGATCAGCTCGGAAAACACATGATGGTCGGCGGCGGCCTGTGTGGAAATGCAGATCATCAGCGGGTTATCGCGTGCGCCTGTGGCCGTATCCAGCGCGTCAAATAGGTCGCGGTTTGGCGCACTGCCCAGCTCATCATAAACCACGAAGGACGGCGACAGGCCCATTTTAGACCCGGCATCCGCCGACAGCGCCGCATAGATCGAGCCTGCCCCGTCACCGTTCAGCACCTCGATTTGCTTGCTGAACTGGATCACGTTTGCGCGGTCATCCAGCTCCGGGTGTTCGTTGAGGATGGCGCGCATTTCCTGAAACAGCTTGGCGGCCTGATCGCGGGTAAGAGCTGCGGAATAAACCTCGCCACGCGGTTCGGCTTCCGGCCCCATCAGGTGGCAAAGAGCGAGGCCCGCCGCAAGCTGTGTCTTGCCATTCTTGCGGGCCATGGACAAAACCGCCGTGCGGATCGGGCGGCGGCCTTCACCGTTTTCGGCATAGACCGCCTCGATAAATTCGCACTGCCAAGCCCGCAATGTCATTTTCGACCCGGCCAGTTTGCCCGCCGTGATTGGCAAATCTTCCAGAAAGGCAATCACCCGGCCCGCACGGGATAAGCCCGGCGCATTCCACGGCAAGACCTCGCGCACTTCGACCTTGCCGCGCTTTGAAAGTGCCTTTGCACCAATGCCCCGAGTTGCCATTACTTCCTCATTCTCTCTTTGTAATCAATGTACTAGATCGTGAAACTAAGTATGTTTCGTTCCCCCAAGCGGTCCAGAACCCCGGCTTTTCTGGTGATTTGACCCGCCCCCATACCAGCCATCATTCGTGTCAACCGGGTTTCCAAAGGCATCAAAGCCCTTGACTTGCCTTGCAAAAGGCTTTGGCGTGCCGCGATCAAAGGTTGATGTCTTCTCGTTATGACAACGAGCACACATCGATGTGAGTTCTTCGAGTGGAGGAAAGGGCGCGCCGCCTGCCTTGATTGCTACGTTGTGGTCAACGGTATTGGCTGGCGTTAACTGGCCACGGACTCCGCATGGCTGGCAAAGCGGTTCATGTGTGAGCTTCGCAAGCCGTAGTTTCTTCCATGCGGTTGTGTTGTAGGGCCAATCAGCCATCAGCGTATCTCCTGTGCCAGCCGTCTCAACTCGGCAATTATCTCGCTCTTGTCTTCGTGAAATCGTTCAGGGTCACGGTGCGAGGGAGAGAGGCGTTGCACTTGGCATGCAAGGTCACTCAACAGATCAGGAAGAGAAGGACTATCCGCGTTGATCGCCGTAGCCGTCAGATTCACCAATGGCAGAGACGGCGATTGGCTGGAGCTGTAAGACCATTTAGCCATTGCCGCGCCCTCGCTGGTGGTTGTTGCCCGCAACAGGGCCGCTCTCTCCCTCTCCCAAGCCCATGCAGCGCTTGCCGCGAGCGCTATCGGTGCGGCTCTTTCCGTCACGAGGGTTATTGTTTTTATCTTGGTTCTTCGTGGGGTGGAAATCTTTGAACCCTATCTGTCTGGCCAGCGAAGGCCCGCGCTTGAGCCATGCCAGCCATTCAGGCGAGACAATCCGCACAAGGTTGGTGAGGTTCTTCTGTCCCTTGCGCGGGCGGCTCTCTACAGACAGGTGACCAAGGGCGCGGGCTTCACGGATGGCGTTTTGCACCGTGGTGCGGCTCAGGCCAGCAATAGCAGCGATACGATCCACCGAAAGATCACATAGGCCGTGGTGCTTCACCTCGCCCGCAATCACCGTCAGCACGGCGCGTTCGCCTTCCGTGTAGTGGTGGCGGATCGTGTCAGGCATTCCACTTGAACCGCCCAGCTTGCGCTTGCGGGCCATCGAGGCGGCACGGTCCGGCGATTGTTGCCACTTGCGGCCCGCAAGGCGCTTCATCCGGCGAAGGTGCGGGCTTAGGATGTTGAAGCTTGTCGGCTGTTTGCTCGCGGGCTGTGTCGGCATAGCGCCCGTGAGATAGCCATTCATGATGGCCACATCAGACGCCGACAGCTTTGGACGGTTAGCGAGACTACGGGCAAGCGCCGCCGAGATTGGAAACGCTTCACCCATGGCGGCCACCATAGGCCAGCGCATGGCGTGCTTTGCCGCGTCTATCGCCTCAAGATTGCCAAGAGAGAAGCGCTCCTTCAGGACCGCAATAACGTTACTTCCAACCGTGTCACGGTGCTGTGAAAGCCAGAGTGCGGCGGCTGTTACCTGCTCAGAGTGGTTTGCAACAGGGTTGTTAACCCCTTGATTTGTCTTGTGGGGTTCTGTATCCGTTTTGCAGAAATTCGTTTCAGGTTCAACAGACCGGGCCTGCCTACGAATCTGGGGGTCAGAGGTTCGAATCCTTTCGGGTGCGCCATTTCTCTCTTATCAAATAAGAGATGTAAGTTGATCAGCGTTGATTGACCGCAAAAATCTTGGAAGTTTTTGGTTTTGCGAAACAATGCAGCCGCCATTGTAAATTCACGTAAAATTATGTATATTCACTTAGAGAAAAGCAAACAAGGCTTTGCTATCATCACACCTAGTAAGATGATTAAGGATTGCCAATGACCCTTGAATTAAGCATCTCAACCGCATCTGCGCACAAAGCTAAAAATACGCATTACCTGCGGATGTCCGAAGATGAGTCGGCGATGGAAGGTTTGAGTCTTGCGGAAAAGGAGACTTTCAATCTCGCGCGCAAAGCTGAAACAGGTGACAGCGCTTGGGACAAGGCCATCCTCAATCTCGTGCATCCGCCAGCGCTGATGCTGTTCGCCTTGCTGGACAGCGGGCGAAAAGCAGGGGCACCGCCGCTTCCACAAGTGCAGGAAGCTTACAGCGATGTGGCCAAAGCGACGCAGAAGGCGGCCACACAAAACGGTGACGGCACATATAGAAACGCAGATTTCGCCAAAACAGGCATGAACGATGCGAAAAGCGCATCGACAATTTCGGTGCAGGCAACGACAGCACCCTCAGCATCAAGTGCTGATTCGGCGGCGGCGTCGTCAGCAGCGAAAACCATTATCGCCTGAAAAATCATTATCAACGCAGAGATCTTTAGGCCAAGCGCTAAGTACGCGGTTGCCAGCTGCCGACGCTGTCTTTGATGCGTTTCCTCTCCAAGACAGCTCTGCTGTCGCGATCAGAGTATGGGCTACAGCTTTGTGCGCCGTACATGGTGGGCCAAGCTTCGCTATCGCTCTTTATCTTTATATGTGCTGCATCATTTTCTCCTTAAACCGATTCCGGTTTGAAGAAGTATGCAATAGCATTTTACGGCGTGTTGCTCGTCACGCCATCAATTTCCCCTGACTTGAGAAATGTCAAAGCCTCTGCGCCAACAATAGTCTCCTATTGGATGACGTTGCGCTGGACAGGCTTGACCAAGCCAGCCGCAAATATGGATTGCGACAGGAGATTGATTGCAGATGTTACGTGATCGTATTCGTTACCGGCCCCTGCTTGAAAAGCTAACCACAGCAGATGAAGCCGCTGCGATGATAGAGGATGGCATGACCATCGGCATGAGCGGCTTTACCCGCGCCGGTGAGGCCAAGGCTGTGCCGATGGCACTGGCGGAACGGGCCAAAAAACACCCACTGAAAATTACCTTGATGACCGGAGCGTCGCTGGGCAACAATCTCGACAAGACGCTTGTTGAAGCTCATGTACTGGCCCGGCGCATGCCGTTTCAGTCTGATCCGACATTGCGCAAGGCCATTAATGCAGGCGAGGTGATGTTTATTGATCAGCACCTTTCCGAAACGGTCGAGCAATTGCGCACCCGGCAAATTGCCCCGGTTGATATTGCTATCGTCGAGGCCGTGGCCATCACCGAGCACGGCGGCATTGTGCCGACAACCTCGGTGGGCAATTCTGCCAGCTTCGCCATTCTGGCCAAGAAAGTGATTGTGGAGCTGAATTTATCCCAGCCAATCACACTGGAGGGTTTGCACGACATTTATATCCCGTCGCAGCGCCCATCGCGCATGCCCATTCCGATTGTCTCGCCCGAAAGCCGGGTCGGCCTGCCCTATATTCCGATCCCACCGGAAAAAATTGCAGCCATTGTCGTGTCTGAAAAACACGATAGTTCGTCCACCATCGAAGCACCAGATGAAGACACCAGGGCCATTGCTGGCCATTTGACAGAATTGCTGCTGCATGAGGTCAAATATGGTCGCATGGGCCTTGATCTTCAGCCCCTTCAGGCCGGGATTGGCACCATTGCCAATTCGGTTCTGCACGGTTTTCTCGACACGCCTTTTCATGATTTGAAAATGTATTCCGAAGTGTTGCAGGATTCGACCTTTGAGCTGATTGATGCGGGCAAAATGAGTTTTGCCTCGGCGTCGTCCATCACCCTGTCGGCACCCATGTATCAAAGAGTGCTGCCGCGGCTGGCGGAGTACAAACCGCATCTGTTGCTAAGACCACAGGAAATCAGCAATCATCCCGAAGTCATTCGCCGTCTGGGGCTGATCAGCATCAACACCGCACTGGAATTCGACATCTATGGCAATGTGAACTCAACCCATGTCGGCGGCACCCATATGATGAACGGGATTGGCGGATCCGGCGATTTTGCACGGAACGCCTATCTCTCCGTCTTCGTCACCAAGTCCATCGCCAAAGGCGGCACCATTTCCTCTGTGGTGCCCATGGTGAGCCATGTGGATCATACCGAGCACGATGTGGATATTCTGGTGACGGAACAGGGCCTTGCTGATCTGCGCGGACTTGCCCCGCGTGAGCGGGCGGCGCTGATCATCCGCAACTGTGTTCATCCCTCCTATCGCCACCAACTGGCCGATTATTATGCCCATGCGCTGAAGCGTGGAGGCCATACGCCGCATGTGATTGAAGAGGCCCTTTCCTGGCATGAAGCGCTCCGGGAGGGGCAAACAATGCTCAAGCCATAAGGGGCTGAAACACCATCCCGTTGACACATGGGTGCACGGAAACAACACGCCTTTTAAAAGTGAACGCTGGCCTTGGTGACAGAGCTGGCGTTTATGAGAAATTGACGATAAGCAGACATCAACACTACGGCGACTTGCGTTTCATCAAACCGGCGTAATACCCTGTAGCACTGAAATCTGCCCTATCATTTTGACCTTCACCGGGGTCTGGTTTAAGACATGATACGGGAGCTGCCCTTCTCAGACGGGGGGATGTCGAGGAGCCGATACGTCATGACACCCCGTACGATACACCCGGCATTGAAAATAACCGTTTTTCTGATGATTGCTCTGACAATTTCAGGCTGTGCCGGACGTGTTGAGGGGGTGATGAAGCCGGTCGGGGCGATCAACGCACCCAAGGCAACAGCGGTCAATTTGCTGGTGGCGACCACCCGCGCTCCATCAAACAACCCGGCTATCCTGTTTAGTGGAGAGCGCGGCACCGGCCTGAAAATCGATGCCGTTACGGTTTCCATACCACCGGATAAAAATCGCAAGATTGGCGAAGTGCAATGGCCCAAAAAGCTGCCGCCTGATCCAAACAAGGATTTCACCACCGTATCCGTTCAGCCCCTGATCTCGGAGCAGGACGGTCGGAAATGGCTGAACGCCAACGCCAAGAACAAGCATCGCGTGATGGTTTTTGTGCATGGCTTCAACAATACCTATGAGGATTCTGTCTATCGGTTTGCGCAGATCGTCCATGATTCCAATACGGATGTTGTGCCGGTGCTGTTTACCTGGCCATCGCGCGCCAATATTTTTGACTATAATTACGATAAGGAAAGCGCCAACTACTCGCGCGATGCGCTGGAAGATCTGTTGCGACGGGTCAGCAGCCAGCCGGACGTCACGGATGTCACCGTGATGGCCCATTCCATGGGATCATGGCTCGCCGTGGAAGCCTTGAGGCAGATGGCCATCCGCAATGGCGGCGTCAACCGCAAAATCAACAATGTGATCCTGGCCTCGCCGGATCTGGATGTCGATGTGTTCCGCAGCCAGTTTATGGCCTTGGGAGCAAAGCCGCCGCATTTCACTTTGTTTGTATCCCGCGATGACCGCGCCCTGAGCATCTCACGCCGCATTTCCGGCAACGTCGACCGTTTGGGGCAGATCAATCCTGCCGATGAGCCGTACCGAACTGCGCTGGAAGCAACGGGCATTACCGTGATTGACCTGACCAAGCTGAAAACCGGCGATCAGCTGAATCACGGCAAGTTCGCAGAAAGCCCCGAAGTGGTGCGCTTGATTGGGGATCGTCTGCTTGCCGGGCAAACCGTAACCGATTCGAATGTCGGCTTTGGCGAAGCCCTTGGCGCTGTGGCAATCGGCACATCCAACACCATCGGCCATGTGGCCAGCACAGCCATCAGCGCACCGATCATGATTTTCGACGCCAAAACCCGCCGCAATTACAATAGCCAGCTTAATCAGCTTGGCCAAAGCGCTGGCTCAACCGTTAACTCGGTATCGGATACAATGTCGCAATAGGCACGGACCGCTTCCTCAAATTTTCTGTCGCCAAAAATCTTCATTCTGATATATCAGAGTGAAGATTTTTGGCCGCTGCCTGTTGGACAGCGGCATGGCCAGATTAAGCGGGAGAGACAGCCATGCGTTGGAAGCGGGTGATGCAATTGCTGGACGTCCACTGTGAGGGCGAGATCGGCAAGGTGGCCACAGGCGGCGTGCCGAAAATTCCAGGAAAGACGGTCGCCGAGCAATTGCACTGGCTGAACACCGACCCCAAGGGGCAAGAACTTCGGCGCTTTCTGGTGCTGGAGCCGCGTGGTGCGCCGATTGGCTCGGTCAATCTGCTGCTGCCTGCCAAACATCCCGATGCCGATGCGGCTTTTATTATCCTGCAACCGGATCAGGCCCATGCCAGCTCTGGCTCCAACTCCATCTGCGTCACCACCGCATTGCTGGAAAGCGGTATCGTGGAGATGCAGGAACCCGAAACCGTGATGGTTCTGGAAACCGCAGCCGGACTGGTCAAAGCGGTGGCCCAGTGCCGCGATGGTCATTGCGACAATGTGACCCTGACAATGGTGCCATCCTTTGTGCATCAATTGGATGCGCGCATTGCCACCCCGGAATGGGGCGAAATCAGTGTTGATCTGGCCTATGGCGGTATTTTCTACGCACTTGTGGACGTGTCACAGATTGGCCTGACCATCGCGCCGGGCAATGCCCGCCGTCTGGTGGAAGCTGGCATGCTGCTGAAGGCCGAGGTCAATCGTCAGTTTCAGGTTGTTCATCCCGAAATTCCAGAGATTTCAGGCGTTGCCTATGTCATGTTTCGTGATCAGGACACGGATGGAGCCGTGCGCACCTGCACCACTATGTGGCCGGGACGGGTTGACCGATCCCCCTGCGGCACCGGCAATTCGGCCAATCTGGCCACGCTATATGCTCGTGGCAAGGTGCAGCCGGGCGCACGTTTTGTATCGCGCTCGATCATCGGCTCCGAGTTTCAGGTTGGCCTTGATGGCATCACCTCCATTGGCGGCCGGACAGCGGTGATCCCGACCATTACCGGTCGCGGCTTCACCTTTGGATTGCATCACATTGCTTTGGATGCCTTTGATCCCTTGAGCGGCGGCTTTGCCCTGAGTGATGTCTGGGGCGAGGCTGCGGCCGATCTCAATCAATAGCGGTGCAGAATCATGCAACACATATAAAGAGCGACAGCGAAGCGCTGTAGAAGCCCACGGATTTACGCCGCTCATTTCAATATCTTGCGGTTGTCTTTTTTTGTTTTTCAACATTACAATGATGTTAAAAATGATCAGGATTGCGAAAGGTGATTTTTACGGATGAGTGACATCGGAACGGAAGCCGGATTTCTCAGACAGATACCTCTTTTTGCAAATTTCACAGAAGAACAAGACCAGGCATGGTCCAGCCGCTGCACAATTCAATCCGCAACAGCGGGTACAACACTCTATGATCCGGACAAGACCGATAAAATTGTTCTGTTCAACCTGTCCGGCATCATCCGGGCCATCCTGCGCGTCGCACCTGGCAAGGAATTTGTACTCGATGATTTCCAGCCAGGAGCGATTGTGGGGGCCTTGAATGCAATCAATGGCCATTGGAAAAACGGGTTTCTGATGGCGGCAACCGATGTTGAAGCGATTATAATACCGCCGGAGGTGTTTCAGGACATTCTTCAGACGCGCCATGATGTGTGTGTCACCCTGCTGTCCAACATGACGGCCAGGATGCGTCATTTGTACCACAGAATGGCCGAACGTTCTTATCTGGACGTCAAGTCCCGTCTCTACAACAGTTTGCTGCGGCTATCCCTGCCCTGCCCGGAAGATAAAGAGCAGCGCATCATCACCCCCCCCATCATCCATGCGGTTTTGGCCGAACATGTTGGAGCCAGTCGCGAAAGCGTATCGCGAGAAATGTCTCGCCTGTTGCAGGATGCCGTGATTGAGCGCACCTTCGATGCGATTATCATTCGCCAGCCACGTGAATTGCTGCGGCGGCTTGCTCAAGCCGCTCCTTCACAGACATAACAGAACCGAGAGCATCAACAGCTCACATCATGGCCTCAAAAATTAATCCCAACTCAAAGCAAAAAATTAAAAATTTACTCATTTGCTTTAGCTAATATCAGGGCAAGCTTGTTACAACCTGCGGATAGCCTGACTCGGGGTGGCATAACGTGGTTCTGTATGATGCAGGCATGCCCTAAGATACAATCAGGATGATACATCTGCGTGGTTTTGTCTTTTGCTCTCTATCGGATCAAAAGCAAAATGATGAAGAACACACAAAACTCTATGGAGAGACTTGGCGCAAATTAAGAGCAAAGGATCCTACAGCGCCGTGCGCCATACATGGCGCACAAAGGTTCGCTGTAGCTCTTT
>DNPN01000237.1:0-7842 GCA_003501385.1 Rhizobium sp.
TCCACTTTTTCCGGGCAAGTCCACTTTGGCGTTCATGAAAGTTATGGAGCATTGATGAAAACCGCGAGCCTGCCAAATGTCCTGTTGGTCACTGCAGACCAGTGGCGTGGCGATTGCCTCTCTACCGTGGGGCATTCTATGGTGCAGACACCCAATATTGATGGATTGGCCGGACAAGGCGTACTGTTTCGGCGGCATTTTGCGGGGGCCGCACCCTGTTCGCCCGCGCGTGCATCTATTTACACCGGGCTCTATCAGATGAACCACCGTGTGTGTCGCAACGGCTCACCGTTGGACGCACGCTTCGATACGATCGCGCTGGCCGCGCGGCGGGCGGGCTATGATCCGACACTGTTTGGCTATACCGATGTCTCGCTTGATCCGCGCATCCGCGATGAAGCTGATCCCAACACCACCAGTTATGAAGGTGTGCTGCCCGGCTTTACGGTGGGACAATTGCTGCTGGAAGACGACAGGCAATGGCTAAGCTGGCTCAAGACAAAGCGGGCAGGCGCACGACCAAGCCGCGACCTTCATCTGACCGGTGCCCCGCGACCGGTGAAGCCAAATCAGGAGCCACCGGCTTACAGCGCCGAGGAGACGCAGACCGCTTTCCTCACTGACTCCTTTTTGAACTGGTGCGAAGAGCAGACCCGCCCCTGGTTTGCCCATATTTCTTACTTGCGTCCGCATCCGCCATTTTGTGTTCCTGAGCCATATAATCGTATGTTTGCGCCGGATACCGTTCCAAAGCCGATACGTCACGCCACATTGGAAGCGGAAGCCGGAGTGCATCCGCTGGCGAAGCTGTTTTT
Organism: Rhizobium sp.; assembly: GCA_003501385.1. GTDB lineage: Bacteria > Pseudomonadota > Alphaproteobacteria > Rhizobiales > Rhizobiaceae > Allorhizobium. The sequence continues at coordinate 816 of DNPN01000237.1, forward strand.
GGAGCAGCTCTCGCAATCTTCCTTTCTCTACGGTGCCGAGGGCCGGGTGGTGGATTGGAGTGAGGCCGACATCGCAACCATTCGTGCCGTCTATTACGGTATGATGGCCGAGGTGGATGCGCAATTTGGCCGGATCATCGCAGCCTTGAAGCAAAGTGGTGCGTGGGACAACACCATCATTGTTTTTACCTCCGATCATGCCGAAATGATGGGTGATCATTGGATGTTTGGCAAAGGCGGAGCCTATGATGGCAGCTATCATATTCCGCTGGTCATCCGTGACCCCGCCTATGCTGACACGGCTGGCCGGGCCGTGGACAATTTCACCTCATCGGCCGATCTCATGCCCACGCTTTTGGCCCGGCTGGGCGTTGTGCCGAAAAACCATCAGGACGGCGCATCTCTTCTTCCGTTTCTAAAGGGCGAGGCGCCATCAGACTGGCGCGACCACGCCTTTTGGGAGTTTGATTTCCGCGATGTGGTCAGCAATCATTCGGAGGAAGTGCTGGGCCTGAAGTCCAGTCAGTGTAATCTGGCCGTTTTGCGTGATGATCACTTCAAATATGTGCATTTTATCGGCCTGCCGCCGTTGCTGTTTGATCTGCAAGCGGACCCGAATGAGATGAACAATCTGGCCGATGATCCGGCTTATCTTGCCGTTCGTTTGCGTTATGCCGAAAAGCTGTTGGCGCTTCGGGGTGAGCATCTGGATCAGACTCTCGCCTACACCGAGCTTGGGGATGACGGTCCGGTTTCCAGGCCTCGCCGGTAAGGCAGGGGGACAAAGCGGTATCGCTCACGCTGTCTTTCCAGTATAGGCGGACTTGACGATATTGAGGTTTGGAGACTGGCATGGCACCCACCATTCGCTATCATGAAGGCGACATCAGCGCAGACGCTCGCAATCGTTATGCCGGCGCGATTGCAATCGATACCGAAACACTGGGGCTTGTGCCGCGCCGTGACCGTTTGTGTGTGGTGCAGCTTTCGCCCGGCGATGGCAGCGCTGACGTGATCCGCATTGCCGCCGGGCAAAAGGATGCGCCCAATCTGGTGGCGCTGCTGAATGATGCATCGCGCGAAAAAATCTTCCACTATGGCCGGTTTGATATTGCTGTTCTGTTTCACACCTTTGGCGTCACCTGCATGCCGGTGTTCTGCACCAAGATTGCCTCGCGCCTCACCCGCACCTATACGGATCGGCATGGCTTGAAGGATAATCTCAAGGAAATGCTGGAAGTGGATATTTCCAAGGCGCAGCAATCCTCGGATTGGGCGGCGGAAAAGCTCAGTCAGGCGCAATTGGAATATGCGGCCTCTGACGTTTTGCACCTGCATGCCCTGCGCGATAAGCTGACAGCGCGCCTGCTGCGCGATGGCCGCATGGAGCATGCCAAGGCCTGTTTCGAGTTTCTGCCCACCCGCGCCAAGCTGGATCTGTTGGGCTGGGATGATACCGATATTTTTGCCCATAGCTGACGAGTTTGTCAGGAAAAAGTGGAGCCCGGTTTTTCTGATGAGACAAACTCAAAAAAGACAGCGATTTGCCACCACCACTGCAAATCGCTATGCAACATCTATGATCAATGGTGTTTGGTGATATATGGCACGGGCATTTCTGTTTGTTCTCGACTCCTTCGGTGTCGGTGGCGCTCCCGATGCGGCAGGCTATCAGGATGAGGGTGCCGATACGCTGGGCCATATTGCCGAGTTTTGTGCGGCTGGTGCGGCGGATCGGCAGGGCTTGCGTGAGGGCCCGTTACAGCTTCCCAATATGTCGGCGCTGGGCCTGATGCATATCGCCAAAATGGCGAATGGTGCGACGCCAGCAGGCATGGCCGTGCCGGATCGCACCTTTGGCCTTTACGGTGCTGCCTCGGAAGTATCTAAGGGCAAGGATACACCCTCCGGCCATTGGGAAATTGCAGGCACCCCGGTGATGTTTGACTGGGGTTATTTTCCATCCGAGGGCGACGCTTTCCCGCAAGAACTGGTAGAGGCCATCTGTCGCGAAGCCAATCTGCCCGGCATTCTGGGCAATTGCCACGCATCCGGCACCGATATTATTGCCCGTCTGGGGCAGGAACATTGCCGCAGCGCCAAGCCGATCTGCTACACATCCTCCGATTCCGTGTTTCAGATTGCCGCCCATGAGCGTTACTTCGGCCTGGAGCGGCTGCTGAAATTGTGCGAAATCGTGCGCCAATTGCTGATGCCCTATAATATCGGACGGGTGATTGCCCGGCCCTTTGTCGGTGAAACAGCGGCCACGTTTGAGCGCACAGGCAATCGCCGCGATTACTCTGTGCTGCCGCCAGAGCCAACGCTGCTGGACCGGCTCACGCAATCTGATCGCACCGTGCATGCCATTGGCAAGATTGGCGATATTTTTGCCCATCAGGGCACGAGCCGCGAAATCAAGGCCAGCGGCAATCTGGCCCTGATGGACACGACGTTGAAGGTCATGGATGAGGCCAAGGATGGTGATCTGGTGTTCACCAATTTCGTTGATTTCGATATGCTCTATGGCCATCGCCGCGATGTGGCAGGCTATGCGGCGGCGCTGGAAGCCTTTGATGTCTGGCTGCCTGCCGTCTATCGCAAGCTCGTTCCCGGCGACATGGTGATTCTCACCGCAGACCACGGCTGTGACCCCACCTGGCGCGGCACAGATCACACCCGCGAACGGGTGCCGATCATGGCCTTTGGCCCCGGCGTTCGCAGCCGCTCGTTAGGGGTTCGCTCTACCTTTGCGGATATCGGCGAGAGCATAGCCGCCCACCTTAGCATTGCGTCGGGTGCTCATGGCAGGAGTTTTCTATGACCGCAAATTTGTTGAAGGCTGAATTGCATTGCCATGTTGAGGGGGCAGCTCCGCCAGCCCTGACCTTGATGCAGGCCGAGAAATACGGCGTGGATTCGTCGGCTTTTGTGCGCAATGGGGCTTATGTCTGGCAGGATTTTACCAGCTTCATAGGCTGCTATGATTTTGTCGCATCTGTGTTTCGCACAGAAGAGGATTATGCCGCCTTGGCCGAGGCCTATCTGTGCGAACTGGCGGGCGTCAATACGATCTATAGTGAGCTATTTATATCGCCAGACCACGGTGAAGCCGTGGGCTTGTCGGCGGAAGCCTATATTGAAGGCTTGGCGGCGGGCATTGTGCGTGCGCGGGAAAAGGCCGGCATTGAATGCCGCATGGTCATCATCGGCGAGCGCCACTTAGGCCCGGACAATGTGCTGCGCCGCGCCAAGTGGCTGGCCAATTACTGCCATCCGCTGGTCACGGGCTTCAACATGGCGGGCGAAGAGCGCATGAACCGGGTTGCGGATTACGCGCCCGCCTTTGCCATTGCCAAGGAGGCTGGCTATGGCATCACCATCCATGCAGGCGAACTGTGCGGGGCCTTCAGTGTGGCGGACGCGCTGGATCATGTTGGCCCAAGCCGGATTGGCCACGGGGTGCGCTCCATTGAAGATGCTGATCTGGTCAAGCGGTTGGCTGATCTGGGCACGGTTTTAGAGGTCTGCCCAGCCTCGAATATTGCCTTGCAGGTGTTTCCCGATCACGATAGCCATCCGCTGCGGCAATTGACCGATGCTGGGGTGCGGGTGTGCATCAATTCCGATGATCCGCCATTTTTCCACACTTCGCTGGCGCAGGATTATGAGATTGTCGCCAACATGGGCTTTGACATAGTTGAGATCAACGCCATGACGCGCACCGCAATCGAAGCAGCCTTTGTGGACGAAGCCACCCGTTCACGGCTGCTTTTGCGCCTTGATGGGGCGTCACTTCAGGATGCATCTGGGGATGAGACGGCAAAATAGCCTGCACACTCTTGCCCACACGGCGGTTTCTTGGAACAGAATGACTCCAAAATCAGAGCAATAAACAGAAAAAAGGTTCACTCATGGACGGCGTTACAGTCATCAATCACCCCCTCGTGCAGCACAAGCTTTCCTTCATGCGTCGCAAGGAAACCTCGACAGCGGGCTTTCGGCGGTTGCTGCGGGAAATTTCCACGCTGTTGTGCTATGAAGTAACCCGCGATCTTGAACTGACCATGGAAACCATCGAAACCCCGATGGTGGAGATGGAAACCCCGGTGCTGGAAGGCAAGAAGCTGGTGTTCGCTTCCATTCTGCGCGCTGGCAACGGCCTGCTAGAAGGCATGCTGGATCTGGTGCCGTCGGCCCGCGTCTCCCACGTTGGCGTGTACCGCGACCATGAAACTCTGCAAGCGGTGGAATATTACTTCAAGGCCCCGGAAAGCCTGTCTGAGCGCCTCGTCATCGTGGTGGATCCGATGCTGGCCACCGGCAATTCTTCCATTGCCGCCGTGGACAAGCTGAAAGAGCGTGGCGCGGTCAACCTGCGCTTCGTCTGCCTGCTGGCAGCCCCGGAAGGCATCAAGAATTTCCGCGAAGCCCATCCCGATGTGCATGTTTACACGGCGGCTATTGACAGCCACCTGAACGAGCACGGCTATATCGTGCCGGGTCTGGGTGATGCGGGCGACCGCATGTATGGCACCAAGTAAGGTTTCATTTACCATAAAACAACGGAACCCCGGTGCCTTGTCGCCGGGGTTTGCTTTTTCAGGTGTACTGTAGCTCTTGCGTTGATGTGTTTCGACGAGGGATGTTTGGGAGGCAATGGGCCATGTTGAAGCGGGTTTTGGTCTTTGCCGGGGTGGTTGTTGTGGTCGCGACGCAGCTGCCCGCTTATTTGCAGCGCCGTATGGACACGGCCGTCCCAGTCGCAGCCGTGCAAACCGCACCGGATGTGCCGAAGCAGCCAGCGCCGGGTCTGGAACAGGCGTTGCTGGTCGCTGATCGCAACGGCCATTTCACCACCACGTTTCGCATCAACGACAAGGCCGTTGATGGGATGATCGACACCGGCGCATCTTCGGTGGCCATCAACGAAAGCACGGCTCGTCGTCTGGGGTTTGGTGCTGGTGATCTCGACTTCAAATACAGGGTCAACACCGCCAATGGTCAGGTACAGGCGGCAGCCGTGATGCTGGATCGTGTCGAAGTGGGCGGCGTGCGCGTGCAAGACGTGCAGGCCATGGTGCTACCAGACAAGGCTCTCTCCGGCACGCTGATCGGCATGACATTTTTGAAAAAGCTGGGCAGCTATAAGGTCGAAAACGGCCAGATGCGGCTCAGCCAGCGATAAGGTGCGAGACTTCAAGGTTATTGTCCTATTGTGGGCAGGATCTGCCCTGAATATTTGTTTCTCTGTTGTGCAATCTCAGGATGCTCATATAAGTTGAACTCTTGTTTCCTGAGATCACCATGAGAGGCAGCAATCGATATGAATCCAGATGTTTTGACCGTTCTGACGGCACTTGGCCTGTATGCTGCTGTTGTGATCAGTCCCGGCCCTAATTTCGCTTTGATCTCCAAGCTGGCAATGTCCGGGGCACGATCAACCGCCGTGGGTGCAACATTTGGATTTGCCATTGCCGCAACCTTCTATGCGGTTTTGACCATGGCGGGTTTGGCGCTGTTTCTGGCAAAAGTCGGATGGTTGGCCAGCCTGATCCAGATCGCTGGCGGTTGTTATCTTGTCTATCTCGGCCTGATGGCGTGGCTCTCTGGCAAGCCGGATACGATGAAACAAGGCGTATCTTCGGTCGAAAAGGGCGATGTTTTGCGCGGCGTGCGCATGGGGATGATTGTTAATCTCTCCAACCCGAAGGGGATTGCCTTCTTTATTGGCCTTTATGCCGTTGCAGTGCCGCCCGAGGCGGGTCTTTTGGCAAAACTGGCAATTCTTGTGGGTGGATTTCTGATTGAGATCATCTGGTACAGTCTGGTCACCGCTCTGTTGTCTCGCAGGCAAGCCAAGGCTGTTTATGATCGCTTTGGCCAATGGATAGAGCGCGCCATTGGAACAGCGCTGGCCGGGTTTGGCATACGGCTGATTGCCGAAAAAACCTGATCGTCTCAAACGTGCCGCCCATTGAATTGCATGGGCGGCACAATTCGAAATCGCTTAATGCGCGCCAGACATATCGCCGAGCACTTCCTTGGAAGCCACGGTGGAATCGGCATTGAGCTTGTAAACCATCGGCACGCCGGTGGCCAAATTCACGCCCAAAATCTGTTCCTTGGTCAGCTTGTCCAGCACCATCACCAGCGAGCGCAGGGAATTACCATGGGCTGCGACCAGAACAGTTTCGCCCCGCAGCACGCGCGGCAGAATCTCGGTCATGTAATAAGGCCAGACGCGGGCACCGGTATCCCGAAGGCTTTCGCCGCCCGGAGGCGGGATGTCATAGGACCGGCGCCAGATATGCACCTGTTCTTCACCCCATTTGGCGCGGGCGTCATCCTTGTTGAGGCCGGACAGATCGCCGTAATCGCGCTCGTTGAGGGCTTCGTCGCGGATGGTTTCAAGGCCAGCCTGACCGACATTGTCCAGAATAATGCCGCAGGTTTTCTGGGCACGCGACAGGGCCGAGGTGTAGGCCACATCAAACTTGATGCCGTAGTCTGCCAGCGCCTTGCCACCGGCATTGGCTTCCTGCACGCCCAGTTCCGTCAGGTCTGGATCACGCCAGCCGGTGAACAGGTTTTTCAAATTCCAATCGCTCTGGCCGTGGCGCACGAGCACGAGGGTACCAGTCATCGACAAATCCTCTCACATATCGTCAGTTGGTGGATGCCAGCCCGAGCACATCGAGCATGGAATAGAGACCGGGCTTTTGATCCCGCGCCCAAAGGGCGGCTTTCACCGCGCCTCGGGCAAAAATAGAACGATCACCTGCGCTGTGCGACAGCGTGACAATTTCGCCTTCGCCCGCCAGCAGCACGGAATGCTCACCAATCACCGAGCCGCCGCGCAACGTCGCAAAGCCAATCGAGCCAGCCTCACGCGGGCCGGTATGGCCATCGCGCACTTTGACGGCCTTGTCCTTGAGGTCAATGCCACGGCCTTGTGCCGCAGCTTCACCCAGCAACAGGGCGGTGCCGGAGGGGGCATCGACCTTGTGCTTGTGGTGCATTTCCA
>DNPN01000237.1:8087-17053 GCA_003501385.1 Rhizobium sp.
CCTTGTGCTTGTGGTGCATTTCCAGCACTTCAATGTCCCAGCCCGCCGCATCCAGCGCTTTTGCGGCCTGCTGCACCAGAACCGAGAGCAGATTGACGCCAAGGCTCATATTGCCGGATTTGACCAGACGCGCATGGCGCGATGCTGCCTCAAACTTCACCTGATCCGCGTCCGAGCAGCCGGTGGTGCCAATCACATGCACAATGCGGGCCTGGGCGGCAAGTGCGGAAAATTCAACCGAGGTCTCTGGTTTGGTAAAATCAATCACACCATCGGCATGAACAAAGGCGGCGAGCGCATCATCGGTGACGGGAACACCCAAAGGCCCGAGCCCTGCCAATTCACCAGCATCCTTGCCAATCGAGGCCGAGCCGGGACGACCCACGGCAGCATGCAAAACAGCACCCTCTGTCTGCGCAATAATGCGGATGATCGCTTGCCCCATGCGGCCGCTTGCGCCCACCACCACCAGTTTCATCGGCCCTGTGCCGCCCGCTGTTACCATGGTTTCAGTCTCCAGTTCAGATATTTCGTCTCAGCGGGTCCAGCGGCGACCTTCTTGCCGCACGCCGAATTTATCCGGTGTGCGGGCATAGGCTGCAAGCCCAAACAGTGCCGCTTGCGGATGGGCGACCACAAAAGTTGGAATGGTTTTCATCATCGCCGTGTGCGGGGCCTTGTCTTCAAACGCGGCGCGGAACACCGGGCTTTGCAGCAGAGGCGCAATCTTTTGGGAAATACCACCCGACAGGAACACGCCGCCACGGGCCATGAACACCAGCGCCATATCGCCTGCCAAACGGCCCAGATAGGTCACAAACAGCGTCATGGTTTCCACGGCCACCGCATCTGTTCCGTTCAGTGCGTGCGAGGTCACATCCGCCGGGTCTGTCCATTGCGGCGCAACGCCATCGGCTTTACAGATCGCGTTGTAGAGATGAAGGATGCCGCGACCACAAAGGATTTGCTCGCCGGAAATGCGGCCTTCAATGGTGTCGATATGGGGAAAAATCTGCCAGTCGCGCTCGCTGCGTGGCCCCAGATCCACATGGCCGCCTTCACCGGGAACCGGAAACCATTTGTGCTGCGTATAGAGAAGGCCACCCACGCCCAAGCCCGTGCCCGGCCCGAGAATGACCCGCGAACCGACCATAGGCTCTCTCCGCTCACCAATCGGTGCGCTGTCTTCAATCGGCAGCGAGGCTGCGGCCAGCGCCTGCGCCTCAAAATCATTGACCACCAGCACATCGGTAAAGCCAAGCGTTTCAATCATCACCTTGGGCCGGATCACCCATGGGCAATTGGTCAGCGGAATTTCATCATCCTTGATCGGGCCTGCCACGGCCAGAATGGCCGAGCGCGGCTTAATCTCGCTCTGATCCAGAATCCGCTCTTTCAGCGCCTGATCAATGGTGGGAAAATCTGCCGTGTGAATATTGGCAAATTCTTTGGGGGCTGCTTCTGCGTCCGTCAAAATCCAGAACCGGGCATTGGTGCCACCAATATCGCCAACCAGAACCGGAAAGGGGAGGTGGTCATTTTCAACAGGCTGAGATTCAATTGGTGTGGGCATCGAAGAATCCATCATTCGCCGCGCTGGCGTATTTGTCGTTAACGGGCAATCGCTGGCAACAGAATTTCGGCTGTCGCCCGGTTCAGCGCCATCGGCGTATCATAAAGGATGGCCAATCGCATCAATGCTTTTACATCAACGTCATGGGGCATAGGGGTGAGCGGATCAACAAAAAATACCAGAAGGGCCACTTCTTCTTGCGCAATCATCGCGCCGATCTGTTGATCGCCACCCAGAGGGCCGCTTTTCATACGGGTGACATTCAGCCTGGGGCAGGCTTCCTGCACTTGGCCGCCGGTGGTGCCGGTGGCGACAATTTGCCAAGGCTCCAGAGCATTCTGATGATGGCGGGCAAAATCCGCCATCTGCTCCTTCATCTTGTCATGGGCAATCAGCGCGATTTTTTTGCGCTCCGTCATGCATCCCCTCCCGGAATTTCAATCGATTTGAACCCTCTTATATCAAGGTTACGGCTTAAGAAAAGCCTTGGCCGCAGAAGAGATCAAGGCTTTGGTCCACCCACGTCTTCGGATGGTAAATTGGGATCATCCGGGGTTGCTGCCGCCGCTTTCACGGGCACCGCTCCCGGATTGGTATAGGCTGCGGGTCCGCCATAGGTGGCCTGCTTTTCACTGGATACCGCAGGCGCATTCAAAATGGCAGCGCACGCCTTGGGCAAATCAGACACCATCACCGGGCGGGGTGGTGGGGCGGGCTTGGCATTGGGGTCTTTTTTCTTTGGCTCCCAAGGCTCTTTGGTAAACCACCATGCCAAAGATTTATCGCAGCCATCGCCCTGACCAATCGCGGCCTGTGGCTTGCAATTGGTGGCACCCGGCGGGCAGAACAGGCGGATATGAAAATGGGCGTCGTGGCCATACATCGGGCGAATCTTGCCCATAAAGGTGCGGTCACCCGTCCAGGAGTCGCACAGCTTTTTCTTGATGGTTGGGTTGACGAAAATGCGCTGCACCTGCGGATAGCTGGCCGCCAGCATCAACAGCTTTGCCTGTGCAGGCGTCCATGTCTGCGGGTTGATGGTCAGAAACTGGTCTTTCAGGATCATCGAGGTAAACGGCAGGTCTTCGCGCTGCTGCACGGTGAGGCGCTTGGCAGGCATGGGCGTCAACCAGATATCGGCATCCATGCCGATCTGATGCGAGGCGTGGCCACTGGCCATTGGCCCACCGCGTGGCTGGGCAATATCGCCCACCAGCAGGCCGGGCCAGCCGATCTTGGTGGCATCGCGCGACAATTGTTCAATGAAGGCAATGGTGCGCGGATTGCCCCAGCGACGATTGCGCGACAGGCGCATGGCCTGCCATGTCGGGCCATCGGTGGGCAGGGCAACTGCGCCGCTCATGCAGCCTTTGGCATAAAATCCTTCCGGTGTGGCTGTGCCTGCGGTGGGAAGTTGAACGGCTCCAAAGGCCTGTTTGGCGGGCTGGTCGGCAACGGCGTCATGAAACCCGACCATCGACATCAGGAGGGCAAGGCTCATCGTTATGGCGCTGATGGATGTGGAAGATTTGGCCAAAAGTCACCTCGGATTGGCAATGAACTGTGATTCTCTTGTGCCAGAACCTAGACGGAATAAGGGCTTCGGTGAATTGGCATTTTTCAACCATCCGGCTTTTCGCGTGGATGTGATGACAATCGCCTGTCTTTCGCCCTGAATTATCGTAGACTAAACGACAAATCAGCAGTTTGCATTTCGAAATGCGGGGGTATTCATGACTGTCATGCGCGTTGGTGCGAGTTTTCTCGCGCTGTTCTTGAGCCTTTGTGCCGGACAGGTGGCTGCGCAAGAACTGCAATGGCGGCATGCCATTGGCGTGATTGAAGCCCCGAAATACCCTCAAGGCTTTGCGCATTTCAACTATGTCAATGTGGATGCGCCGAAAGTGGGCGAGCTTACTCAGGCATCAATCGAGACAACGTTTGACACCTTCAATCCGGTGGCGGGCAAGGGGCAATTGGCCGATGGCGTTCTGGTTTTGCTGTCATCGCCGCAGGGTGCATCGCTGGTGACGGAAACGCTGTTGAAATCCTCACTGGATGAGGATGGCGTGAGTTACGGGCTGCTGGCTGAAGCGCTGGCCTATCCCGATGATTATTCCTTCGTCAAATTCCGGCTGCGCCCTGAGGCCAAATGGGCCGATGGCCAGCCTGTGACGCCGGATGATGTGGTGTTTAGCTTTGAGAAGTTCAAAGAGCTGAACCCGGCAGCCTTCACCTACTATAGCCATGTGGTGAAAGCCGAAAAAACCGGCGAGCGCGAGGTGACATTTACGTTTGATCAAAAAGGCAACAAGGAACTGCCCGCGATTGTCGGGCAGATGGATATTGTGCCTAAGCATTGGTGGGAGGCAAACGGCCCGGACGGCAAGCCGCGCGATATTTCCAAAACCACGCTGGAGCCGATTATGGGATCGGGGCCTTATCGGATTGCCTCGTTTTCGCCGGGTGCCACTGTTCGCTATGAACTGCGGGACGATTATTGGGGCAAGACCCTCAATGTGAATGTCGGCTACAACAATTTCAAAGCGATGATCTATACCTACTACACCGATGACAACGTGGCCTTTGAGAGTTTTCGCTCAGGAGCCACCGATCTGTGGCTAGAAAACTCTGCCATGCGCTGGACCCGCTCCTATGATTTTCCGGCGGTCAAGGAAGGCAAGATCAAGCGCGAACAGATTGCCAATGACTATAAAAAACGTGGCTTGATGATGGGCTTTTTTCTCAACACACGCCGGGATCAGTTCAAGGATGTGAATGTTCGAAAAGCGCTCAACTATGCCTTTGATTTTGAAGAGTTGAACCGCACCGTTTTTTTTGGTCTTTATAAGCGCATCGATAGCTATTTCTATGGGTCGGAGCTGGCCGCCAAAGGCTTGCCTGAGGGCAAGGAGCTGGAGATTCTGAACGCCATCAAGCAAGATGTGCCGCCGGAGGTGTTTACCACCGAATACCATAATCCTGTGGGTGGTGAGCCGGAAAAGCAGCGCAACAATCTGCGCACCGCCATCGCGCTGTTTGCCAAGGCTGGCTATGAACTGCGCGGCAATCAGATGGTGTCGAAAGCAACGGGCAAGCCATTTACCTTTGAAATTTTGCTGGATGGCCCGATCCTTGAGCGCGTGGCGCTTCCTTACGCCAATAATCTCAAGAAAATCGGTGTTCAGGTCAATGTCCGCACGGTGGATTCGGCTCAGTTCACCAGCCGTATGCGCCAGTTTGATTATGATGCCGTCTATTATGGTGCCGCTCAGTCGTCCAATCCGGGCAATGAACAGCGTGATTACTGGGGGGCAGCAGCAGCAGACCAGCCCGGATCGCGGAATTATGCGGGCGTCAAGGATAAGGCGGTGGATGCTCTGGTTCAGCAGATCATTTTTGCCAAAGACCGTGACACCCTCATTCCGACAGTTCACGCGCTTGACCGTCTGCTGTTGGCCGGGGCCTATGTTGTGCCGTCTTATACGCGTGGGGAAGTGTGGTTTGCCTATTGGGACAAATTTGCCCATCCTGCCAATTTGCCAGATTACTCCTCTGGCTTCCCGGACATCTGGTGGTCAAAAGCCACCCCGCAATGACCAAAGCTTTGCAGGCGGCGCTCTAACCGTTACCAATAGGCACATCGAATCAGGCGTATCAAAAAGGATCAATGGATTGGCAAAGCGGCATGGCATGGCAACATCGGGAGTGGTTGACTGATGGGTGCTTATATCCTGCGGCGTCTGCTGCTGATGATTCCCACCATGGTTGGCATCATGGGCATTTCCTTTCTGGTCATTCAGTTTGCCCCCGGCGGTCCGGTGGAGCAGGTGGTGGCGCAGCTTTCCGGCCAAGGCGATAGCGCTGATCAACGCCTCTCTGGCGGTGGCGATATTACTGGCCAGAATGCGGGCAATGAAGGCTCCAACTATCGTGGTGCGCAAGGCTTGGACCCCGACCTGATCAAGAAGCTGGAAAAGCAGTTTGGCTTTGATAAGCCGCCGCTCACCCGCTTTGCGGATATGATGTGGAACTACATTCGCTTTGATTTTGGAGAGAGTTTTTTCCGCAACGCGTCGGTGCTCTCGATTATCGCCGATAAAATGCCGGTGTCGATCTCGCTGGGTGTGTGGGTGCTGATGCTGTCCTATGCCATTTCCATTCCGCTTGGCATTCGAAAAGCCGTCAAGGATGGCTCGACCTTTGATGTCTGGACTTCTGGCGTGATTGTGGTGGGCTATGCGGTGCCGGGCTTTTTGTTTGGCATTTTGCTGATTGTGCTGTTTGCGGGTGGCTCGTTTTACAACTGGTTCCCGCTGCGCGGCTTAACGTCAGATAATTTTGCCGATCTGAGCTGGTGGCAGAAAATCATCGACTATTTCTGGCATCTCACCTTGCCACTCAGCGCCCTTTTGCTCTCGGCCTTTGCCACCACAACGCTTTTGACCAAGAATTCCTTCATTGATGAAATCAAGAAGCAATATGTGGTCACCGCCCGCGCCAAGGGGCTTTCCGAACATCGGGTGCTCTACGGCCATGTGTTTCGCAATGCCATGCTGATTGTGATTGCGGGTATTCCGGGTGCCTTCGTCGCGGCGTTTTTCACAGGGTCCTTGTTGATCGAAAACATCTTTTCGCTCGATGGCTTGGGGCGGCTTGGCTATCTCTCCATCGTCAATCGCGATTATCCCATTGTGTTTGCCACGCTCTATATCTTCTCGCTGTTGGGGCTTGTGGTCGGGCTGGTGTCAGACCTGATCTACACTTGGATTGACCCGCGCATCGATTTTGACCGGAGGGATGTCTGATGACAATAACCTCTGAAACCACGGCTATGCCACTGAAAAAACCGTTTCTGTCACCCGTCAACCAGCGCCGTCTTGAGAATTTCAAGGCCAATAAGCGCGGCTATTGGTCTTTTTGGATTTTCATGCTGCTGTTTATCCTCAGCCTGTTTGCTGAGCTGATTGCCAATGATCGCCCGATCATCGCCTCCTACAAGGGCGAAATCCTGTTTCCGATTGTGGTGAACTACCCGGAAGAAAAATTCGGCGGCTTTCTCGCCATTACCGATTATCGCTCAAGCTTTGTCTCAGACGAGATCAACGCCCATGGCTGGATGCTGTGGCCGCCAATCCGCTATTCCTACCGCACGGTAAACTCCGAAATCCCCCATTCCGCACCCACCCGGCCCTTCTGGTTGATGGATAAGCAAGAGCGTTGCTCCGCCTATCCCAAAGGCGTCGATGATCCCAATTGCATCATCGGCAATATGAACTGGCTTGGCACCGATGATCAGGCCCGCGATGTGGCAGCTCGAATGATCTATGGCTTTCGCATCTCAGTGCTGTTTGGCCTGACACTGACGATTTTCTCGGCCATTATCGGTGTCTCCGCCGGTGCCGTGCAGGGCTATTTCGGCGGATGGACAGACCTTTTGATGCAGCGGTTTATCGAAATCTGGTCGTCGGTGCCGGTGCTCTACATTCTGCTGATTATCGCCTCGATTTTGCCGCCCGGTTTCTTTGTGCTGCTGGGAATCATGCTGCTGTTTTCCTGGGTGCATTTTGTTGGCATTGTCCGCGCCGAATTCCTGCGGGCCAGAAACTTTGAATATGTCAATGCCGCCCGCGCTTTGGGCGTTGGCAACTGGACCATCATGTTCCGCCATCTTCTGCCCAATGCCATGGTGGCAACGCTGACGTTTTTGCCCTTTATCCTGTCCGGCTCCATCACCACCCTGACCTCGCTGGATTTTCTGGGCTTTGGCATGCCGCCGGGCTCTGCCTCGCTGGGGGAACTGATTGCCCAAGGCAAGCGCAATTTGCAGGCCCCGTGGCTGGGGCTGACGGCCTTCTTCACCATGGCCATCATGCTGTCTCTGCTGATTTTTGTCGGCGAAGCGGTGCGCGATGCCTTTGACCCGAGGAAGACCTTTAAATGAGTACGCCACTTCTCTCCGTCAAAGACCTTTCCGTTGTCTTTCACCAAGGGGCTAAGGAAAGCCTTGCCGTCAACCACATCAGCTTTGACATCATGCCCGGTGAAATCGTGGCGCTGGTGGGCGAATCCGGCTCTGGCAAATCCGTGTCTGCCGCTTCTATTCTCAAACTTTTGCCCTATCCCGCCGCCAGCCATCCCTCCGGCAAAATCCTGTTTGAAGGCCGCGATGTGATGGCGTTGAACGAGCGCGACCTTCGCAAAGTGCGCGGCAATGACATCACCATGATCTTTCAGGAGCCGATGACCTCGCTCAACCCGCTGCACAGCATTGAGCAGCAGATTGGCGAGATTCTGGAGCTGCATCAAACCGTTACGGGCGAGGCTGCCCGGCAAAAAACGCTGGAATTGCTGCGCCAAGTCGGCATTCGCGAGCCGGAAAGGCGCCTTGCGGCCTATCCGCATGAACTCTCCGGCGGCCAGCGCCAGCGGGTGATGATTGCCATGGCCTTGGCCAATCGCCCCAAATTGCTGATTGCTGATGAGCCAACCACAGCGTTGGATGTGACCGTGCAGGCGCAAATTCTGGAGCTTCTGGCCGGGTTGAAAACCCAGCACGGCATGTCCATGCTGTTCATCACCCATGATCTGGGCATTGTGCGCAAGTTTGCAGACCGCGTCTGCGTGATGACCAAGGGTGAGATTGTCGAGACCGGCCCGGTTGCCGATATTTTTGACCATCCACAACACGCCTATACCAAAAAGCTGCTGGCCGCCGAGCCAAAGGGGGAACCGCCCAAAGCCGATACCTCCAAGCCTGTGGTGATGCAGGGGCAGGAAATTCGCGTGTGGTTTCCCATCAAGGCCGGATTTTTGCGCCGGGTGGTGGATCATGTGAAAGCCGTGGATGGTGTTGATCTGACCCTGCGCGCAGGCCAAACTCTTGGCGTGGTGGGCGAATCCGGCTCTGGCAAGACCACGCTTGGCTTGGCGCTGGCGCGGCTGATCTCCTCAAAGGGTCGCATCAGCTTTATCGGCAGTGATATCAATGGCTATTCCTTCAAAGCCATGCGCCCCTTGCGCGACCGTTTGCAGGTGGTATTTCAAGACCCGTTCGGCTCCCTCAGCCCGCGCATGTCCATCAGTGATATTATTGCCGAAGGGCTGAAAGTGCATGAGCGCGGCCTCTCAGCCAAGCAGCGCGACGAGCGCGTCTGCTGGGCGCTGGAAGAGGTGGGGCTGGATGTCTCCACCCGCTGGCGCTACGCCCATGAGTTTTCCGGCGGACAACGCCAGCGTATTGCCATCGCCCGCGCCATGGTGCTCAAACCCCGTTTTGTCATGCTGGACGAGCCAACGTCGGCGCTGGATATGAGCGTGCAGGCGCAGGTGGTGGATCTATTGCGCGACCTGCAGGCCCGGCACGGTCTTGCCTACATGTTCATTTCCCACG
>DNPN01000237.1:17167-20874 GCA_003501385.1 Rhizobium sp.
CAGCGCATCGCCATCGCCCGCGCGATCGTGCTCAAGCCGCGCTTCGTGGTGCTCGACGAGCCGACCAGCGCGCTGGACATGTCGGTGCAGGCGCAGATCGTCGAGCTGCTGCGCCGGCTGCAGCAGGACCACCAGCTCGGCTTTCTGTTCATCAGCCACGACCTGAAGGTGGTGAAGGCGCTGGCCAACGACATTATTGTGATGCGCGCTGGCAAAGTTGTTGAACAAGGAGCCGCAGAAGAGGTTTTCCGCGCGCCAAAACAGGACTATACCAAAGCTCTCCTCGCCGCCGCCTTTGACCTGAAGGCCATGAATATCGGTGGCATCCGCCAGTAAAACCATTTGTCTTCAAGGAATATCCATGTCTGCAAAGCCGTCCGTGGTGATTGACCTCAAGTTTTCGCGTGAAGCTATGGATAGGGCGCTGGCCGGTGCCTTTCAGAACCGAGAGGTGATTGATCTGGGCAATCCAGATCATGCGGGCAAGGATATATCGCAGGCGTCCTACGCCATTTTGTGGAAGCCCGGCCCAACGCTGTTTCAAAAGGCAACCAGCCTGCAAGTGCTGTTTTCCGGCGGTGCGGGCGTAGACCATGTGCTGACCTTGCCCGGCCTGCCGGAATTGCCCATTGTGCGCTTTGTCGATCGCAGCCTCACGGACCGCATGAGCGAATGGGTGGTGCTCAACTGTCTCTATCATCTGCGCCGCATGCCGCAGTACCTGAAGCAGCAGCGCGAAAAGCTCTGGCATGAGATTGCCATGCAGCCCGAAGCCCGCGAAGTCACCGTGGGTGTCATGGGCCTCGGCGTGCTGGGGCTGGATTCGTTACGCAAATTGAAAGTCATGGGCTTTAACGTCATCGGCTGGTCGCGCCGCAAGAAAGAGATTGAGGGTATTGAGACCTTCGATGAGGATCATATTGATGAATTCCTCGCCCGCACCGACATGCTGGTTGGCCTTCTGCCGTTGACCAATGAAACCCGTGGCCTGTACGACAGCAGCCTGTTTGCCAAGCTGAAACAAGGCGGCGCGCTGGGCAAGCCGGTGTTTCTCAATGTCGGACGCGGCGGCAGTCAGGTCGAAGTGGATGTGATCTCTGCCCTTGAAAAGGGTGTTCTGGGCGCTGCCTCGCTGGATGTGTTCGAGAAAGAGCCACTTTTGATCGATAGCCCGCTCTGGACCATGGAAAACGTGGTGGTCACCCCGCATGCGGCAGCCGAATCCGATGTGCGGGCCTTGTTTGCTCATGTTGAAGCGCAAATTGCCCGTTTTGAGGCGGGAGAGGTGCTGGAACATCTGGTGGATCGCAACGCGGGATATTGATTGATTTCGGAATTTTGCAAACTTACTGGACAAAGGCTGTCATTTTTTTGATAACTTTGCCCAGAAAGTGGTCATTGGATTCGGTGGCGATAAGGGTGGACGGCCTCATGAGGCCGGAAAGGTGCGACGAAAACAGATGGCCAAGGCGGATATTGCAAGACGCGTGTATAACCACGCCTGGAAGCTCGATCCCATCGTGCGCAGCCTGCTGGATACGGATTTCTACAAGCTGCTGATGCTGCAAATGATCTGGAAGCTCTATCCAGACGTCAACGTGTCCTTCACCCTCATCAACCGCACCACCACCGTGCGGCTGGCCGATGAGATTGATGAAGGCGAATTGCGCACCCAGCTGGATCACGTGCGCACGCTCAGCCTCAGCAAGAAAGAATTGATCTGGCTGGCGGGCAATTCCTTCTATGGCCGCACCCAGATTTTTGAGCCAGAATTTCTGGCGTGGTTCGCAACCGTGCGCCTGCCGCCCTATGAATTGTCGAAGCGCGATGGCCAATATGAACTTACCTTCCATGGTCGTTGGCTGGAAACCACTTTGTGGGAGATCCCGGCACTCGCCATTATCAATGAACTTCGCTCTCGCGCCGCCATGAAGTCGCTTGGCTATTTCTCGCTGGATGTGGTCTATGCCCGCGCCAAGGCCAAGATGTGGGAAAAGGTCGAGCGGCTGAAAGAACTGCCGGGCTTGCGCATTTCCGATTTCGGCACCCGCCGTCGCCATAGTTTTCTGTGGCAGCGTTGGTGCGTTGAAGCCCTGAAAGAAGGTATTGGCGAGGCCTTCACCGGTACGAGCAATGTGCTGCTCGCTATGGATTCCGATCTGGAAGCCGTGGGCACCAATGCCCATGAACTGCCGATGGTGGCAGCGGCCCTTGCCAAAAACGACGAAGAACTGGCCGCAGCCCCCTATAAAGTCTTGCAGGACTGGAACAAGCTTTACAACGGCAACCTGTTGATTGTACTGCCAGATGCCTTTGGTACAGCGGCCTTCCTGCGCAATGCACCGGACTGGGTGGCAGATTGGACCGGTTTTCGCCCCGACAGCGCCCCCCCGATTGAAGGTGGTGAGAAAATCATTGCCTGGTGGGAAAAAATGGGCCGCGACCCACGCCAGAAACTGCTGATCTTTTCCGATGGTCTGGATGTTGGTGCCATTGTCGATACCTACCGCCATTTTGAAGGCCGCGTGCGCATGGGTTTTGGCTGGGGCACCAACCTCACCAATGATTTCATCGATTGCGCCCCCCATGAGATCGCAGGATTGAAGCCGATTTCCATCGTCTGCAAAGTCATGGAAGCCAATGGCAGACCTGCGGTCAAGCTCTCGGATAATCCATTGAAGGCGACGGGTGAGCCTGCCGAAGTCGAGCGTTACCTGACGTTTTTTGGCTCCGAGGACCGGGTCAGGCACGCCGTCAAGGTTTGATTGAGCTGTTTTCATTCTCCAAAAGCCATTGCTCCAAAGCGGCGACGACCTTGAGACGAAGGGCTGCCTTGCGGGCCATGGCTTTTAGCAGGGAACGATCATTCGCCTCAAAGCCCATGTCCCGCATGATGTCCAAAGGCGTCATGCCGCGTGCTGTCATGATGGCTTCTATGCGTGAAATGGTTTGCGGCAACAGATAGCGCCCATTGGCAATCAGTTTTTGGCTTTCTTGATCACAAATAACGGTTTTGGGAGAGGTTAGGTCTGATCTCTTGAGATCGCCTTGCGCGGCCAGCCATGCAAAAAACCCACTCCTCTCATTGAGCGTCGCTTTTTTCCAAGAGTTCTTGAGCTTTTGAAAACGGCTTCGCTCAGACCTTATCCCGGCCACCTCCAGCGCAACACGCAGCGATGGAATGCGCTCAGCCATAAAATCATTGTACACTCCGGGAAATGCCAGTCGAAGACGTTCCACATCAACGGCTTTCGCCAGTTTTTCTTTTTTCGCCATGATCAACCAGCCACACTCTTTTGCGCCGGTCTATCCTGCTTTGAAGCATAAGGCGACCTAAACGACAAATTTTCCTGCAAGAGATGAGGCTTTTTGATCGCTTGGTTTGTTCAAAAATGGCGGACAGGGATGTAGCGAATCGAACCTTTATGAAGGAAACCCACTATGCTGAGCGTTTTTCAAAGAAATATCCAAGTAGCTTCTTAATATCGACACCAACACCGGCGAAATTTGGCTCTAAAATCAAGGCATCTGCAACGGATCTCCCATCTCCGCCCTTAATTTTTTTAGCCACGGCGGTCTCACGATTGAAGTGCAACAAGCTGCTTTGATATTTCAGTTTGGTAGGCTTCGAGCGGAGTTCGAAATCCGAGGGTTTGTCGTGGTCGATTGTTGAGACTGTCGGCGATTTTGTCGAGGTCTTTCTGGGA
>DNPN01000069.1 GCA_003501385.1 Rhizobium sp.
TCATCAGGCTTGAGTTCTTATTTAGCCGCATGTACGTTATCGTTTTATTGAGGACAATAAAACGCGACATGCTTTAGAGTTTGTCAGGGAAAAGTGGAACCCGGTTTTCCCGAAAAGACAAACGAAAACAAGAAAAGCTAGAGTTTGTCTGGTTCAATCTGAACCTGACAAACTCTAACTCTCATACCAGGGCTCGGTGTGATGTTGTATGCTGGTCATCATGCTGTTACGGGTTTCATCGTCGTGCTATCGTCTCCGCTCAGCATTGCAGCCGTCGTCATCACGATTGTTGTGCTTCCACCGCATTGGGTCTTGCCATGGTCGCTGATACCGTTCCCTTCTGGCCACATGATCTCGTCGGATTTGATCCTTTGTTTCTTCTCAACCAAGAGCGACCTGATTGGGTTATGGTGATGAAGGAAACTGTGTTCTTTGCCGTTATCCGCCGGGTTGATTTGCGCAATGGTGCCCTGCCCATCGGCATAAGAGGAAAGCAGCGTCACGAGCGCTGGGGTGGCTGGCTCGACCCGCAAGCTGTTCGCGAAAGATGGACACCGGAGAGCCTTGTCGCCCGCATTTCGGACCTGCCGGGAGAGAGATTGAATACTGTGCCTGCATTGGCCGGTTTGCGAACACTTTATCAGCGCTTGGAACATTCGACATGGCGGTGGGGGCCAACCGGAAGTGTTGGATTCGAATTGGCAACCGGCTTGGCGACCGCGACTCAGGGCAGCGATCTGGATCTGATTGTAAGGTGTCGCGAACCCGTTACGAAGCAAGAGGCCTGTTGTCTCCTTGCCAAGACGTTCGATCTTGGTGTGCGCTGCGATATTGCGCTGGAAACGCCGATTGGTGCTGTCTCCCTGATTGAATTTACTAAAACAGAGGGTGCCGTGGCTTTAAAGACGCTAGTGGGTCCGAAATTGACAACGAATCCATGGGTTGAGTAACGTTCATGACAACATTTTTATGTCCTGGCCAAGGTGCTCAGACACCGAACTTTCTGCATCGGCTTCCCGAGGTAAAACAGGTTCAGGAGACGCTACAAGAAGCGAGCGACACGCTTGGTTTCGATGCTCTTTCTCTCGATACTGAGCAATCGCTTCGCTCAACTGTTAGCGTACAGCTTTCTATTCTCATCGCAGGCACTGCTGCTGCTCGTGCGCTCGAAGCAATGGATGTCAAGCCGAATGCTGTTGCCGGGATTTCCATTGGCTCGTTTACGGCAGCCGTTGTTGCTGAGGCTATCGGTTTTAAAGATGCGCTGACGCTGGTTTCCTTGCGCGCCAAGTTGATGGAAGAGGCCTATCCAGAAGGTTACGGCATGGCGGCATTTGGTGGGCTGCGTCAACTCCAACTGGCTCAATTGGCACAGGATGCTGAACGTTCGGATGAGCGACTGTTTCTGGCCAATTTCAATGGCCCCACGGAGATTGTCGTTACCGGTGCCGTCGCAGCTCTGGACAGGCTGGTGGCTTTAGCAACCGACGCAGGCGCACGGCGGGCACAAAGGCTTGCAGTCAGCGTACCGTCTCATTGCGAACTGCTGGAGCCTGTTGCCGGGGCACTGACAAAAGCCGTCTCTGATTGTCAGATTGTCGCACCCAAATTAACCTATGTGGGCAACCGAACAGCGCGCGTGCTTCGCACCGCCCAGGATGTTGCCAGTGAGCTGGCCACCAATGTCAGCCATCCTGTGAAGTGGTGGGATTCGACGACATTACTGTACGAACTCGGTGAGCAGGAGTTTGTGGAACTGCCGCCGGGAAATGTTCTCACCGGCCTGATTGAGAATGCAGGAGGGGATGTTATCGCAAAATCTTTTGCCGATCCGCCTTTGAGTAGCTTGGTCTATCTATTTAAAAACAATTGAGTTTTGAGCGTAATTGCAAAATTTGTATTGGATTTGCAGCTGCGTTGCTTGTGACTGTGATCAGCGGCTTTCGACATCAAACTGCCTGCGCAGTATCCGTGCGTTTATCACACGCACGGATCGTTGACGCCTGATACCATTATAGTCCAGCTGCTTTTCCCATTTCACGCACCAGACTTTCACGGGAGATCTCGGCGATATTGCGAGCTCCGGTCAGCGTCATTGCCACCTGCATTTCCTTGGCGATGATGTCGAGCAGATTTTCCACGCCCCGTTCCCCCGCCGAGGCAAGCGCATAGACGAAGGCCCGTCCCAGTAATACGCCATCGGCTCCATTGGCCACCATTCGCACCACATCAAGACCAGAGCGAATACCGGAGTCGGCCAGAATGGTCAGCTCACCTTTAACTGCATCGGCAATGGCCGGCAAAGCCCGTGCCGAAGAGAGGACGCCGTCCAGCTGACGCCCGCCATGGTTGGAAACCACGATACCATCAGCACCAAAACGCACGGCGTCGCGCGCATCCTCAGGATCAAGGATCCCCTTGATCACCATGGGTCCCTTCCAGAAATCGCGAATCCATTGCAGATCGTTCCAGCCGATGGACGGGTCAAAATTGGCTCCCAGCCAGCCAACATAATCGGCCAGATTGGTCTTTTCCTGCCGATAGGCCGAGACATTGCCGAGATCATGGGGCCGCCCCAGCAGGCCGACATCCACCGCCCACGAAGGATGGGTGAATGCCTGCAAAACACGCCGCATGGCGGCATTTGGCCCGGACATGCCCGAGTGGGCATCGCGATAGCGTGCGCCCGGAACCGGCATGTCCACCGTGAACACCAGGGTGCGGATGCCCGCCGCCCAGGCACGGTCCAGGGCATTTTGCATGAAGCCCCGATCTTTCAGCACATAGAGCTGAAACCAGATGGGTCTGCTTGTCTGGCTCTGAACCTCTTCGATGGGGCAAACGGAAACCGTAGACAAGGTGAAGGGAATGCCTTTTGCAGCCGCCGCTCGCGCTGCCTGCACTTCGCCACGCCGGGCATACATGCCCGTCAGTCCAACCGGAGCCAAGGCAACAGGCATGCTGACCTGTTCATCAAAAATCCTCGTGGTCAGATTGATCTCACCAACGCTTTTCAAGACCCGTTGGCGCAGCGCCAGCAAGGAAAGATCATCCACGTTACGCCGTAGGGTGTGTTCTGAATAGGCACCGCCATCAATATAGTGAAACAGAAAAGGCGGCAGGCGACGACGTGCGGCTTCGCGGTAGTCAGATGCGGAAGAAATGATCATGTCAGGCGTCCTTCTGCGACAGGCTCTGGGAAAGGGCGTGGGAAGCGCGCCGCTGGCGGGCTGCTGCTTCCTCAAGGGGGCGTAAGCTGCGCTCCACAAATTCAAGATGTTCAAGGGCTGCTGTGCGGGCTTGTTCGGCGCGCCCAGTCAAAATGGCTTCAATAATTGCAGCATGTTGGCGCTCCAGTGCGGCGACAGTGCTGGGCAAACGGTAAAGACCCTCGAGGCTATGGGAAATGCTTTGCTCCATCAGCCCAAACAAGCCTGCCATGACCTGAATCAGTACGGCGTTGTGGGAGGCATGAGCGATGGACATGTGAAATTCAACATCAGCCCTCGCCAAAGGCGTAGCGCTCTGAGCGGGTGAGGGGAAGGATACTCGCGACAGTTCGATTTTCAGCCGCGCCTTATCCTCATCATTGGCGCGTTCAGCCGCGTAAAAAGCGGCATCGCCCTCCAGAGATTTACGGATCTCCATCACATCCTGCCAATATTCTGGCCACTCTCCAACAAGGGCTTTGAGGGGGTCAAATGCATCTCGCATAAGAGGTGCAATTGAGGGTTGTGAAACATAAGTGCCGCCGCCGCGGCGGCTGATCAGTCTACCTCGTGAAATCAGCTTTTGAATGGCTTCACGCAGGCTGGAGCGAGAGACGCCGAAGTCAATGGCAAGCTGACGTTCGGACGGCAGGCGCGCACCCGTTTCCAGGCCACCGTCAACAATCATCCTCTCGATTTCCTCCGACAAATCGCGCATCCGGCCCTCCCTGCCAATTATGCTCAGTCCGCAACAGCGCTTGATGAGGCGCAATTACTTTCAAAATGGTCCTACCAATATTGAAAAATCATCTGCGACACATTCATGTCATTATCTCTAACTAGATGAAATTAATTGATAGTCAATTGATTTTTATTGGTAGGACCAATAATTGATAATCAGCGTTGACGATCGTCAGATTGCATTCAGCCTTGACCTGCGCTTTACATCATTGGTGTGGGGTTGCAGGAACGAAATTTGAAACGGAAGCGATATGCGAGACCAGCGGGATAGGGGCGTTATCGCCGACAAGCAAACCAGTTTGTCTGTCACTATGCGTCGTGTGGCGCGGTGGCTGGAACTGCGCTCGTTTGGCCTGACACCGGAACATTTTTCGATGGCGGAAGCCAAGCGCGCCGCCGTTGCGGTGGCCATTCCATTGGTGCTGGCGATTGCCACCGGGCAGCATTACATGGGCTGGGCAATCTTCGCGGCCTTTTGGACATGTCTGTGCGATAGCCCAGGGCCTGATCGACATCGACGTTTTCTGTTGCTGCTTTTTGTGCTGTTCGGGACGGTGATTACCTTTCTCGGCGGATGGGCGGCGTCGTTTGGGCATGTTGCCGCAATCATCGCCGGACCTTCGCTGGTTCTACTGTGCGTGCTGATGCCCTGGCGTCTTGCCCATTCGAGCATGCTTGCCACACTGCTTGCCGTGGTTGGCGTTGTCGCTGTCGGGTTTCCCAAACCTGCTGAGCCTGCAGCGCTTCAGGCTGCGGCCTTTCTCGGCGGCAGCTTATGGGCCTACGCCTTGATCAATGGGTTGATGCATGTTGATGACTGGCTGCCTATTCGACAGGCAACAAATGCTGTGTTGATGCGATTGACCGACATGACCAGTGATCTCGTGATCACGTCGGATAGGCCGCACCGAGACAATGTCTGGCATCGAGAACATGCTGCCCACCGTCGCTCGGTTCGTATCGCCATTGAACGCCTGCGCAATCTATTGGTCCGATACCAGAGTGAGCCGCAGGACCGTCTGCGTCCATTCCTGACCTTGCGCGACACCAGTGAGACAATTTTCAGCGCTCTGATTGCGCTTGATCACACTTTCATTCTGCGCAAAGGGCGAGCGGCAGACCGTCTCGATGCCGCCATTGCTATTTTGGATACGCTGATTGCCTGTCGCGGTGCCCTTTCAAAAGGGGCACCCAATGACCCGGGCCTTGCCCGCGTGCTTGAGCCCTTGCATCAATCCTGTAAAACCATGGAGGACGAGACGCTGAAGGGCTGCCTGATTGCGGTGGAGCAGGCGGTACGACACAATATGTTGCCCTTGGCAGAGCAATCCCACCTTGCTCCGGTGGTCGACCATGAGGTGCCACCGCAAAAGCCCTCGCTCAAAACAGCGCTTCGTCATGCGTTGAGACAATCGGCGGGCGTGCTCGCGGTCTATTATGTCGCGATGCTGTTCAATTTCGGCTATCCCTATTGGGCGACGATGGCGGTTGTGGTGGTTTTGCAAGGTGCCGCCCGTCTGACATGGACTCGGAGTCTGGAGCGCATTTTTGGCAGCTTGTTGGGGGGCTTGATCACCGTTGGCTTTCTTCATCTCGTTCATGAACCTTTGGTGCTCTGCTTGCTTGTGGTTCCTTTGGCCGGACTGACAATTGCGCTGCGCAGTGTCAATTACACGGTCTTCGTGGTGATTTTGACGATGTTGTTCATTATCGTCACAGAACTTTTGCAGCCCGGAGCAGGTGTCGCGTCAGCGCGGATTCTGGATAACGCCATTGGCAGTCTCACAGCGCTCGCTGCCGTGTTGGTACTATGGCCGGATTTAGGGGCACCGCTGTCAAAATTGGCTGAGGAGGGGTTGCGCGCCAACCGTGCTTATCTGGATGCGGTAGAAAAGGGAGCTGATGTGCAAGACATTATCAAAGCACGCCGCGCCGCAGGCCTTGCCAGCATCAATGCAGAAATAGCCATCCACGATCTTGGTGGAATACTGCGCCGGTTCCACGGCGTCTCAGATCGAGACGGAGCCGCGTTGCTTGAGCTTCGCCTTCTGGCAGGCGAAGCCGCGGGGGCTTGGCATCGGCATCTTGCACAGCCGTCGACGACGGTAAACGATGATGGATAGATGTATAAGTGTGTCAGCGTTTTTTAAATAAACAAGTAGAGTCTACTATTTTCCAGAAGAACAACTTTAAACAAATAAACCGAGAGTTTGTCTATTTCAATCTGAACCTGACAAGCTCTCATGTTGAAATTTAAATGGTCTTAACCTTGTTGCTATTAAGGTCTGATCTTCTTAGCTTTGTCTAAGCTTCAAGAAAATGTCTGGATTGTCTCCAGACAACAGTTGGTCGCGGGAAGCGGGCTTGATTAAACCATCGTGCGTCACAATGGACAGCTCGAAACCATCACCGTCAAGAAGATCGATAAATTCTGCACCGGAAATATGCTCGCCGAATAGTCCAGGCGTAAACTCCATGAATATTTCGATCCCAGGCATTTTTCGAAGAAAATCTCGTGCGCCCTTATAGATCAATGGCTCCGCACCTTCTGCATCAATTTTTACGACGTCGAATTTTCTGTCGCCGGTCAGATCACCCAATGCTTTGCCCTGCACCTCAATGATATCATAGGTTTCATGATGCTTACTAAAATCCATATCTTCACGAAGATAAGTCGCACTTCCTTTGAACTTCTTTGGAATCGCAAACTTGATGTGACCGGATTTTTCCATAACGGCCGCGTTTATCACCCGCGTGTAGTCCGTGTAACCATTGACGCTAACGGACTTTTGGACAAGCTCACACATCCGTGGGTTTGCGTCAATTGCCGTAATGCTCCCGCTTTTACCTACAGCCTTGGCTGCTAGCAGTGTATAATAACCGCAGTTAGCACCGATATCGAGAACGCTCATGCCAGAATGGATCCGACCAAGGAAGGCATCAGTTATCCAACGTTCCCAATGTCCATCGATCATAAGATGTGGAGTGAGACTTATATCGTCGCCATCTAAAAAAATCTTCTGATTATTGTACAAGGTGGACAAGATGACGCCCTTGCCCAGATAACTTCCAGAATTCCGGGCAGTAACATTAACAACGTTGTTCTCTTCGGGACGGACCAATGCGTTGCCGAGACTTCTTATATGTTTAAGCACGTCTTGCGTCAGCTCTGGAGACTGTATGCTCTCGCCTGCAATAACAATGAACACCTCGTTTGCAAAACATACATGGCCTAGCATCAGTGCAAGAGCCAAATAGGTTCTATCCAACTCAGCAACACGACCTTTATGAAGAATGAGGACATCGTCCGATTTAAAGTCATCCGATACACTGTTGTAATCGAAAAATTGTGTATTGAATGCCGAAGATATATTTTGTGGGCCGCAAATCCGCCTGACCTTAGCCAGTGATTTGACCTGGCCTGCTGTCATTTCCCAAATTTTGTCCAAAATACACTCCAATTCATACAATCATTGCGCCACGAATATGACTGCGAAACTCACTCTTGAAGTCCTAAAGGCGAATTACGATACCCCTATCGCACCGGCCACGTGATTGTGGCGTTTATCACCTCACACCACCCCCAACAATGCGGCAAATGGGTGATAACAGCCAAGTTTATTTCACGAGAATTTTCAATTAGTTCAGTCGCTTATTAGCAATGTCAGTTGTGTACGTTATGCATAGCCTTAATCAATTGGTCAATAGACTTTTCCCAATTAAAATTCTCGGCAATATGTGCTTTCAAAAGCTCACGCTCATGAATGTTCTTTCCAATCGCTAGAATGTTTCTCATCGCCAGAGCCCATTCCAAAGGATTGTCCGGGTCACAGAATGTAACGCCTTGGGTAAGAACCTCAGTCATCGCCGGGCGGGAGCTACTGATCGTCGGCACCCCAAGCAATCCTGCTTCCAGAGGAGGCAAGCCGAATCCTTCATACCGACTTGGGAATAAAAGGGCGGCAGCATTTTCCAAGACGTGCGCCAAATCATGATCGCTCAATCGACCAAGGAACTGTACCCTCTCTTTTATTTCCGGTTGAAGTCCCGTGTCGTTTTTCTTGAACCCACTTCCGACCACAAGCAGTTTGCAGTGCTGAGCTTCCGGTAGGCAGATAGCATTAAAGAGAACATCCAGATTTTTGTGATAATCTCGCGAGCCGATACAGACGAAATATGGTTCTGCAGGAGTGTCAATTTGACTGGGAACATCTGATTGCCAATGCGCTATGTCTACACCATTGTGAACGACAAAAATTTTATCTCGAGGAATGCTAAGAGTCGAAGAGATATCCGCGGCGCTGCTCTCGCTGACTGTTACAATGCTTTCAGCATTTCGGGCTATGGCGGCGAACTTCCAAATCCATTCGTCTACAATGTGTTCCGGAAATACATCGGATAGTATGAGAGGAATGACATCGTGTATCATGACCACCGAGTGCGGAGGTAATACGCTCGGACACCAGTGTATCGATGGAAAGAAGTGAATGACAGGAAGATCATTCACCGCGGAATCTGCGGCGATATTTGTGTTTTGACGCTTCATCAATTCCCGCAGCTGTTCCTTGGCGACGCGGCCTACGCCCCTCTCGTCTTTGAGCGCATCTGTGGAAAAGTTCACAATGACATCATCGAGCCGGATTTCTACCGAGCTTGCAGATACTGCGCTGTGCTTTACGGTGTGCTGCTTTGGAAAACGTTTTCTTATCGCCTTTCGGATAATCCTCTCAGGATTAAATTTCCTAAAGATTGAAAAATTATTCCGCTCACGCGTGGGCGCAGTGGCGAGAATGTTTTGGTTTGCCTTGTCCAACATTTCTCGGAGAATGACGGCCTCACGCTTCGCAAATGATAACTTCTTCAATTCCGCTGAGACCTTTTTGAGCTCCAATGAAGTGTTGTTTTCGCGAGAAAACATAAAATTATCGCGAACATTTGGTGGAGTTCGAAAAACATATTCCATATCACGCCGTTCTTCTGCCAGGTAGAAGCGGTTTATTCCGTCAAAATATACTGGTTTATAGGCATGTTTTTTAAGATGTTCTTGCGTTGCATCGACGACGTCGTGCGCATCGCCCGCCTCGTGCGATGCAACCAAAACTATCCATGGTCGAAAATTCGACCAATCGTGCCCCAGTATTACGTCTTCTTCATTGCCGTTAACGTCGATTTTTAGGAAATGTACATCTCGGCCCTCGGGAACGTTCTGCTCCCAAATAGTCTTAAGCGATTCAGTCTTTGTCGAATGTTGAATTCCGCTCTGTTTGGGCGCGCCAAAGGACGTGTTTTGAGCGTCGGCCTTAGAGGGGCCATCAGCGTAATTGAATATGGATACGTCTTTTAATCCCGACGTTTCGCCTACCGCACAATTCAAATTGATGTCTCGGCTGCGCTCATGGCTGAGCGACTGGAAACATTTAGGATTTGGCTCAATGTTCAATCCATTCCAGCCAGCGTCGTAAAACACTTTCGTCGTGGAATTTTCGTCCGGCCAAGCCGCACCAACGTCGACATAAAACCCATGTCTTACGTCTTTAAGTGCTCTCCAAAGGATTACATCTTCCATATTGTGTGAGAAAGATACTAATTTAGACAAGCTACATCCTCCGGCCTGGTTTTCGTATTAGAGAAATGTTGTCACGTCAAACGGCTGATAAGCTTAACGTGCCTTATCTGCGATTAGAGATCTCGAAAAGGTGTTGGCTCTCAAGCAATATAGCTTCCACCCCCGCTGCGTTCGCCGCTTCAATGTCAGTTTGTTTGTCACCGATAAGATAGCTCTCATCCAATTTAACGTTCCATTCGGAAGCTAGGTCGAAAATCATACCTGGATTTGGCTTTCTCCAATCATGATCACGTCGATAGAGCGGATTGCTGCTATGCTCGTAATATGGACAAGCTCTTTCATCATCGACAGAGACGCCCGCTTGTTTCAGAAGTGCGTTAATTTTGGCGCGCACAAGGTTATAGTCGTCCTCATCATAATATCTTCGGCCGATCCCGGATTGATTTGTGACGACGAAGACGTATGATACTTTTTCTCGATAATACAGAATAGTTTCAATAATGTGATCTAATAATTTTATTTTTCGAAAATCTCCAACATAACCTGTATCCTCAATAATCACACCGTCGCGATCCAGAAAGAGGGCGGGCTTACACTCTTCAGATCTCGCAAGATAGCGATGCATTTCTTCAATGGCACACGTAATATGATAAAGACTGGACGCCGGGGCGGGTTCTTCAATCGTCGTACCATCCGGCATCATGCGGTCACGCCATAGGCCAGCTGGCACGTCTGACATGAACGCTCTCAAGCCAGTTGAAGCATCTGCAACTTTTTGCAGCGCGTTGTTGCGATCATGTTTACCGACAGCAAGCTCGGCCATCATGATCCAGGCTTTGATCCGTTCTGTTTGCGGCCAAAGACGAAAACCGCGATCATACGGTTTGAGATCATGATCCAATCCATTGATGACCAGATGGTTGGCAGCGCTAACACCATAGGTTTCGCCGATCTCCACCAGTCGACGCGCGGCCGCTAACGCATCCTTGCGGAAGGTCAAGAGTGCCCAACGGCCAAGCAGCCAAGCCCATTCAAACTGGTGTCCGGGTTCCACGGGTGAAGCCTGTTCGTCGCACTTCACGCACCCATCATGCAGATAGT
>DNPN01000295.1:0-2327 GCA_003501385.1 Rhizobium sp.
AACTCAGGCAGAAATTCCACTTATCCCCGCTGTTCAAATTTCCCGAGCCACCTCTGTTCCCTGTTTTGTTTTTGAGCTGATCCATTTTGCGTCTTTTTGGTCTGCCTTCTGATGAGGCGAGTTTGATGTCTCCCGTATTCTTGTTTTATGTCTGCGTTAAAAGCCGCTGATGATCTCGACCTTCGATCCATCGGAGAAGCGCGAAAATCTGAAATTGTGCGGATCAACAATCGGTGCGCGGCCAAGCACAATATCGGCCATCAGCCGCCCTGCGGCAGGCCCGATGCCAAAGCCATGGCCGGAAAAACCGGTGGCCATGTGAAAGCCCGGAATGGCGTCGATGGCCGAGATCACCGGCACGGCATCCGGCGTCACATCAATATAGCCCGCCCACCGCTGGGCAATCTGGGCCTGCGCAAACACCGGAAAGGCCTTGGTGAGATTGGCAAGTGCCAGATCAGACAGCTTTTTCGATGGCACAGGATCCAGCACACGGCAATATTCAAACGGGCTTGGCTCATCCATCCGCCAGCGGGTGGCAATGCGCGCCTCATCATAAAAGCGACTGCCGAGCCGGAACTTCAAAGACCGCCATTCCTTGCTCAGTGCAGGCAGAAAATCGGCGGCGAACTGGAAAGATTTGGGCACAATATCCACCACGTTTTCGTGGCCAGAGGCAATGGTATAGCCACCATCCTGCCGCTTGCGCAGGGCAAAGCCATTGGACCAGATGGCCTGTTCCGGCCCGCCTTCCAAGGGTTTGGTGCGAAGCACGCTGTTCATCACCTTCAGTTGGGGCAGACGCAAACCAAACATGCCCGCGAACAGGCTGGACCACGCGCCGCCTGCCAACACCACGGATGTGCAGGCGATGGCCCCGCGCTCGGTGATCACGCCGGAAACTTTGCCGCCGGAGGTCTCGATGCCGCGCACCGCGCATTCCGTGAGAATGCTGGCACCCTTGCGGCGGGCGGCTTCGGCAATGGCGGGGGCGGCCTTTTGCGGCTCGGCGCGACCATCGTTTGAGGTGTAGAGAGCGCCTTCCAAAGGCAGATTGGAGCCGGGGAACATGGCGTTGAATTCCGCCTTGCTCAACATACGCGAATCCAGCTGATAGCCTTCGAGATTGCGGTTCCAGCGCTCGTGGTCGGCATATTGCTTGGCGTTGGCGCAGGTGAATATAATCCCCGCCCGCTTATAGCCGGTATCGCCCTCAATGCGCTTGTCGAGATTGTTCCAGATGCGCAAGGCTTCAGCCATCAACGGCACTTCGCGCGGATCACGCCTTGAAATCCGCACCCAGCCCCAGTTGCGGCTGGATTGCTCTTGACCAATGCCACCTTTTTCACAAAGCGCAACGCGCAATCCGGCTTCCGCCAGCTCCAGCGCCGTTGACGTGCCAATGATACCGCCGCCAATGACGACAACATCAACTTCCTTCGGCAATTCGGCATCGCCGTGAACGGGAACAACATAAGGACCGGGCATCAGTAGGACTCTTCCAGCTGGCAGTTGATGTTAAATTCGGCGACACTGGCCTCGTTCGGCAGATCGATTAGCATGGCGACAATACGGGCCAGATCATGCGGGTCGGTCATGTGCTCATCCGCTCGGTTGGTCAGGCCACGGGCCATGTCGGTGGCGACAAATCCGGGGCAAACGGCGGTGGCGCGAATGCCAAGATCAAAACCCGCATGGCGGATGGCATGGGCCAGTGCCACGGCGGCAAATTTCGAGACGGAATAGAGACCGGAACTTGCAGATTTGACCCGCTTGCCCGAGAGCGAACCGATGATGATCACACGCCCACGCCCGCTGGCAGACAGCGCCTGCCAAGCCGCCTTGGCAAGACGGCGTGGGGCTTTGACATTCACGTCCAACAGCGCGTCAATATCATCGTCGTCGGCTTCAATCACCGTCTTGGCAATGATAATGCCAGCATTGGCAACAATGGCATCAACAGAGCCAAATGTTTCAAGGGTTTGCGCCATCCAACGAGATTCTGACGTGGCATCGGTGGCATCATAGGCAAACAGATGCGTTTTGGCAGGATCGGCCCATTCCGGCATCACCGGCTGACGCATTCCAAGCGATAAGCACCAGCCTTCTTCACTCATTTTTTCGGCAATGGCGGCACCAATCCCACGATTGGCACCGGAAATCATCACGACGCGGGTTTTGTTCATGCAGTGCGCGCCTCCGGGCGCAATCTTTTGCATCGGATTTTCCGAAAACCGGTGACCACTTTTCGGTCCGATGCTTTAGAATTGCTCTGCTTCATCCTGAAGTAGAGCAATTCTAAATTTCTTTGTTTTCGTTTGTCTTTT
>DNPN01000295.1:2544-3544 GCA_003501385.1 Rhizobium sp.
CGTTTGTCTTTTCGGGAAAACCGGCGACCACTTTTCCCTAACAAACTCTATGACGTAAACCCGGCCTTTCGCCGGTAGACTTTTCGCAAGGCGTCGATGACGACGCGCTGCTCTTTCAAGGTCAGGTCCGAGAAAAACGCTTCAGACTGCGGCCCAACAATCGCCCGCACTTGCTGCGCGACCTCCGCCCCCTTTGGCGTAATATACAGTTCCTGCGCACGACTATCCTCGGCGGAAATCTCCCGTCGCAGCAGCCCCTGACCTTCCATCAGGTCAACAAGACGGCCCATGGCCGAACGGTCGCGCATGATGATCTGCGCAATCACCGAGGGCCGGATGCCCGGGTGCCGATCCACCAGCAACAAGGTGCTGACTTTGCCAGTGCCCTTGGCCACTTCCAGATCGCCCAGTTTTTCATCCAGATCACGCGATACCACGATGCTGAGGCTGCGGATAAAGAAGCTCAACATCTCATCCAGAACGCCAAGCTCGACATCATCCACCGTGATCGGCGGTGCATTCTTTGTCTCCGTACCCATGCCATTGCCTCCTCAGACGCGCAAAAATCCATTCGCCGCCAATAGCATATGGCACGATATCCGAAAACCATCAGACCTTGTTTTTATTCACTTTCTCGATAGTGGGAGCATACAAAACTAGTGGATTATTACAACTATTATTTCGCTCAAATGCCAGAAAAATGCCCAGGCAAAGATCTGCCCTTAAAATGAGCAAACGCGTTCAGGCAGGCTCTGGGACAATCTCCCAATCGGAGCCGGGGATGGCTGCAACCAGCCGTTTGGTATAGTCGTTTTCGGGATGCCGAAAGATTCGGGCGGGTGGGCCTTGCTCGACAATCTTGCCCTTGTAGAGCACCGCCACCTCATCACAAATCTGGCTGGCAACGCGCAAATCATGGGTGATGAACATCATGGCAATTTTGGTTTTGTGCTGAATCTCCTTGAGCAGCGTCAACACCTGCGCCTGAATGGAGACATCC
>DNPN01000295.1:3793-12535 GCA_003501385.1 Rhizobium sp.
GCGCCTGAATGGAGACATCCAGCGCCGAGACCGCTTCATCGGCAATCAACAGCACGGGATCGAACATCAAGGCGCGGGCAATGCCAATTCGTTGGCGTTGACCGCCGGAGAATTCATGCGGGTAACGGTCATAGGCACCAGCATCCAGCCCGACGAGCGATAGCAACCGCAGTGCTTTCGCTTTGGCTTCCTGTTTTGACATCGCGTGCGCAATCGGCCCCGCCGTCAGTACGGTTTCAATGGTGTGGCGTGGGTTGAGGGATGCAAAAGGATCTTGAAACACCATCTGGATATAGGGCCGAAGCGGGCGAAACGCCTGTTCGCTCATGGGCAGAATGTCGCGTCCATCAAACAGGATGCGGCCGCCATCTGCCTCCATCAACTTCATCAGAATGCGCCCAAGTGATGATTTCCCGGAACCGGATTCACCAACAATGCCAAGGGTTTCGCCTTTGCGGATTGTCAGGCTGATGCCATCCACAGCCTTGACAGTGCGGGCTTTGGCAAAAAAGCTACTGGATGAGCGATAGGTTTTTTCCAGATTTTCTACCTGCAAAACGATAGGGTTTCCCCCCTCGCGCACCTCATCAACGCTGCGCATACGCGGCACGGCGGCCATCAAGCGTTGCGTGTAGGGATGGGTGGGGCGCTCCAGAACATCGGCAGCCACGCCTTGTTCAACGATTTTGCCCTTTTCCATCACAATCACCCGATCGGCAATTTCGGCAACAACGCCAAAGTCATGGGTGATGAACATCACGCTCATGCCCTTGCGCCGCTGAATCTTGCGGATCAATTCCAGAATCTGGGCCTGCGTGGTCACATCCAGCGCTGTGGTTGGCTCATCGGCAATCAACACATCCGGGTCTAGTGCCAGGGCCATGGCAATCATCACTCTTTGGCGTTGGCCACCGGAGAGCTGGAATGGATGCTGATGCTGAAGGGTTTGTGGATCGGGTAGGCCCACTTCGTCCAGCAATTCCAACAGTTTTGCCGAGCGGGTTTCTGGCGTGCCGACATTGTGGGCCTGCATGACTTCGATGATCTGGTCGCCAATGGTCATCAACGGGTTCAGCGCCGAGAGCGGATCTTGAAAGATGATCGACACCGCGCGCCCGCGCAAACCCCGCACCATATCCGGTTTGGCCTGTAAAATATCCGTGCCGTTCAGGTGAATGGAGCCATGGCTAACTTTAATGACGGGTGACAATAGCCCCATGATGGCACTGGCCGTAACCGACTTGCCCGAGCCGGATTCGCCGATGATGCAGAGGATTTCCCCCGCCTGAATTGAGAAAGAAATATCCTGCACCGCAAAGCGTCTTTCCATGCCCTTGGGCAGGCTGACAGTGAGATTGTGAACGGCGAGAACATCTGTTGACGGCAGTGTTTGCACGGCGAGAGAGCGGACCATTTCGGCTCCTTACAAGACGCTGGATTGATGCCCTTGGTCCGTATTTCCCACCCAACCGGCGCATCATGGGCGCTCTTGTTAACGAATAGCCTATGCCCAATAGTGGATATTTACAACTTCTTTTTCAAAGAATCTGCGCCGCCCAATCTTGCAATCGGGCGGCGGAGAAAGGCTTTAGGCAAAACGCTCTGGCCGGAAAGTTTCCAGCATGGGGTGGCGCTCACCTGTGGCCATTTCATAGGCCAAAAGCTCGCCCACAATCAGCCCAAGCGTTGCGCCGCTGTGGCTGAAGGCCACGAAATAACCGGGAATGGCTTTAACCTCGCCCAGCACCGGCTCGCCATCGCCGGGAATGGGTTTACGGCCAACGCCATAGCTGGCCAGCTCCAGTTTCGGGTTTCCTTCCAGTACGTTCGAGGCTTCCGCCAGCAGGCCATCCAGCGTTTCCTGCTTCACCAGATAGCTGCCATCGGCAAGCATGCTGACTTCTTCTTCGGACCACGCCGAATCCAGCGCGAACGTGTTGTCCGGGCCAGGACGAATGGCAATGCGTGGGGTGTTGAGCACGGCTTTGAGGGGCAGATCGACGGGTTTGGTGGTGACCAGCAGCGAGACCGGTGTGCCGTCATCAATTTTCTGGCCAACATCCGCTGCCATTTTGGGCACAGATGGCCCCGCGGCCACAAGCACGGCATCGGCATGGAAAACTGCACCGTTTGCAGTTTGGGCGCCGACGGCGCGACCGTTTTCAATCACCACGCTGGCCGCACCCGCATCGGTGATCAGCGTGCCATCGAGCTGTTCAAATTCTGCTACCAGCACGTTGATCAGGGCTGGCAAATCCACCCAGCCTTCCGCCGGGTTGAAAATAGCGCCCTGCCGGGTAATGGCACCAGCATCAACGCCGGGGGTAACGGCCTTAACGTCATCGGCTGCCAGATGCACGGCATCATAGGCCAGGTTCACTTCATGCGCAAAAGCCGCTGCAATTTCATTGCTGGCATCGTCGGCATCCCATGTCAGACCACCCTTGAAAGACAGCCAGTCTACCCCCGGAAAGCGCTCAGCCAGCGTGCGGTAACGATCAATACCCGCCATACGCAGGCGATGATAGGGTTCGGAGCGCATCCGCGACGAATTGAGCCAGGAGAGGGAACGGCCAGATGCTCCATTGGCAACCGGGCCGTCATTGATCAGCGTGACCGCTACACCGCGCCGTGCCAACTGCACCGCTGTGGACGTTCCAAAAATGCCGCCACCGATAATGACAACGCTTGATAGTTTGTTTTTTGACATGGTTTTCTCTCAGTCTTCAGACATTAAATGGTTCAGGGCTTTTCCCAGCCGTTCCTTTTGTGTGAGCGGAAAAACGCATCGATGACCTTCATATTGGCCACGGCATCGTCCAGCCCGGAGGACAAAGGCTGCCCCTCCAGCACGGCCCGCGCAAAAGCATCGCATTGCAGGCCATATTGATTGGCAGCGCTGATCTCGATCACTTCACGCCCACCGCCTGTCAGGTCGCGGCCATCATCAATAGTGATGGTGGTGGGCGCATCCACTGGAGCGTTGAAGGGAATGGCAATTTCAATGCGGCCCGTCGTTCCAAGCACGGTGACTTTCTGGCACAAGGAAACTTGCGTGGCGCAGGTGAATGTGAGGTGGCGACCCGCAGAAAATTCTGCCAAGCCGCTCATCATTCTGTCTGTCTGGAATGTTTCATCCCGATCAAACAGGCCAATGACACGCTCCGGTTCGCCATCAAACACAAAACGGGCGGTGTTGATGGCATAGCAGCCGACATCGTAAAGCCCGCCGCCGCCAATATCTTTCTGATTTCGTACATTGGCGGGGTCATCAAGATAATAGGAGAAGATGGTCTGGATGGCGCGCACCTCGCCAATCCGCCCAGCGTTTACCAGATCGCGCACCTTCAGCCATTGCGGATGATGGCGCACCATGAAGGCCTCTGCCACCAGCACGCCGGCTTTGCGGGCAGCATCAGCAATCTGCCCTGCTTCCTCTGCTGTCAGCGCAATTGGCTTTTCACACAGCACCGGCTTGCCGTACCTGATGGCTGCCAGCGTCATCGGCATATGAAGGTGGTTGGGAAGCCGGTTATAGATGGCATCAATATCGGGATCGCCCAGCAATTCCTCATAGCTGCCATAGGCCTTGGCAATGCCAAGGTCCGCCGCCGCGCGCGAAGCTTTATCCAGCGAGCGCGAGGCAATCGCCGCGACAATACCCGTTTCTCCCGCCTGAATGGCCGGGATAACGGCTTTGATGGCAATATTGGCGGCTCCCAGCACGCCCCACCTCAGTTTTTTCATGCTTGTTTCTGCCTTCTATGGATCACTCACAAAACCTCCGCCAAAAAGTGCTTCAGGCGCGCACTTTGGGGATGGTCAAAAATGGCCTCGGGCGAGCCAACCTCCACCACCTTGCCCTCGTCCATGAAAATCACCTGATCGGCGACGCGGCGGGCAAAGCCCATTTCGTGGGTCACCACCACCATGGTCATGCCGCGTTCACCCAGATCGGCCATCAGGTTCAGCACACCTTTGACCAGTTCAGGATCAAGCGCCGAGGTGACTTCATCAAATAGGATCACTTCCGGCTCCATCGCCAGCGCACGGGCAATAGCCACGCGCTGTTGCTGTCCACCAGACAAACCGCCGGGACGGTGATGTTTACGGCTTTCCAGCCCGACATCACGCAACCTTGCCAGCGCAATCCGCTCGGCCTCCTGCCGCGACATGCCTTTGATTTTGGTCAGCGACAGCATCACATTGTCGATTGCAGAGTGATCGGGAAACAGGTTGAAATGTTGAAACACCATGCCGACCTTGCGGCGCAGTTTTTCGGGCTTCATGGACAGAATGCTGCTGCCATCCAGCAAAACATCGCCACCCTTGGGTTCAACCAATCGGTTCAGGCAGCGCAACAGTGTGGATTTTCCTGAGCCGGAAGGGCCGATGATGCAGGTGACTGTGCCGGGTTTGACGATGAGATCAACGCCTTTCAGCACATCCAGCGTGCCATAGGCCATGGTCAGCCCGCGCACATCCAGACTGCCGCCCGTAAATGCTATTTCTTTTGTTGGTGCCTTCGCACCATCAACGGCCTTTGCCAGCTCGCTCACTTCGGCAAGACCGCTCACTGCTTCACTTGCAGGCTTTTTACCAAGCCGCAACCGGGTGTCGATGGTGTTGACCAAATGGGTCAGCGGCACGGTGATGACCAGATAGAATATGCCCGCCAGCAACAGCGGCGAGAGGTTTCCGGTGACCACGGCTTGATCTTGCCCAACGCGGAAAATTTCGCGCTCAGATGCCAGAAGGCCGAGAAAATAAACGAGGCTGGAATCCTTCACATTGCCAATGAACTGATTGACAAGTGCAGGCAGCACCCGGCGCACGCCCTGCGGCACAATGATCAATCTCATGCCTTGGCCATAACTCATGCTCAATGCACGGCAGGCTTCCAACTGGCCGCGATCCACGCTTTGAATGCCGGAGCGGAAAATCTCGCCAATATAGGCACCCGCAATCAGGCTGAGTGCCAGAATGCCAAGCGGGTAGGGGGACGGTCCCCAGATCTCGCGGGCTACGCGGGCAAAGCCTTGGCCAATTAGCAAAATCGTTACAATTGCAGGCAGGCCGCGAAAAATGTCGGTATAAAGTCGGGCCGGAATGCGCAGCCAAGGCGAGTGCGAAATACCCATAATGGCGAGGATCATGCCGATCACCACGCCAATCACGGTTGAGGCAAAGGCCAAAATCAAAGTGTTTTTCAAGCCAACCGTGATCATCGCAGGCAGCACTTCGGCCATCGCGTCCCAGTCGAGAAAACTGCGACGCAGTGTTTCAAGCCATTCCATTCAAAAGTCCTTCCCGGTTATGGTCATTGGCCCAGTGGCAACCCGGTTGGCGAAATGGGCCAACCGGGTGCAGTCACATCAAGGCTTGGGAAGATATTCGGCAGGCATCGGCGAACCGGGGAACCATTTTTCGTAAAGCTTCTTCCATGTGCCATCCTGCATGGCAGCGTGCAGACCCTTGTTGAAAGCCTCGCGCAGCGCATTATTGCCCTTGCGGACCACGAAGCCCGCAGGAGCATCGAAGCTTGGAATGTTGATGGCAATTTTCAGCGCCTTGAAGCGCGCCGTATAGTCTTTGGCGGCCTCGTAATCGAGGAAGTGGGCATCAATCGTGCCGTTGTTGAGGGCCGAGACGGCAGAGTTATTGTCGGGGAATTTGACCAGATCCGTGTCCTTGAAGTTCTTGGTCGCGTAGATTTCCTGCAACGTGCCTTGCACCACGCCCAAACGCTTGCCCTTCAGGCTGGCGGCATCGGTAATCTTGGCATCGGGGGTGAGCACCGAGAGATATCCGGCCAGATAACCATCAGAAAAATCCACGGTTTTCTTGCGAGCTTCGGTGGTGCCAATGGCAGCCACGGCCACATCAAAACGCCCATTGGCCACAGATGGCATCAGGGCCGAAAACTCCTGCCCGGTGAAGATCACCTGATCTTTCTTGAAGCCCATGCGCTCGGCAACATTGAGGAAAAGCTCGATGTCAAAGCCGGTGAATTTGCCGTCAGAGGTGATGAATGTGTAGGGCTTGGAATCGCCCATGGTGCCAACGCTGATGGCCTTGGGGTCAATCAACCCATAAGGATTGTCAGCCGCAATGGCGTGTTGCGCCATGAGCCCCGTGAATGCAAAAGCAACCGCTATGACGGCACTGCGCGCTCTTTTTGAAATCGCTTTGGTTATGTTCATTGTCGTTGTTCTCCGCTCTGGTGATTGTTGTTCTTCACCGTACAACCTTTGATGACGCGCACGGTCTCCCACCCGGATGAATGGCTGCGACCACCCACCCGGCAATTGCTTATCGCCTGCCGGTCTTTTATTATTTGAGAATGGAGACCGGTCTCTTTTCTACATGAGACCGGTCTCTTTCCATTTTGATAATTGTTATATTCCCATTGACCCGCCGTCAATATCCCTTATAGAGCTAATATCATGGAACAACCGCCGATGAGAAAATTATCGATCACCGTTGCCGATGTCGCCAGGGCCGCAGGCGTCTCCAAGGCCACTGCCGCGCGAGTGCTGGGCGGCTATGGCACGGTGAGCGACAAGGTCCGCGCGCTGGTTTTGGAAACCGCAACCAGCCTGGACTATCGCCCCAATGAGCTGGCCCGCAGCATGACAACGGGCCGTTCTGGCACCATTGGCGTGGTGGTGGGCGATATTGAGAACCCGTTTTTCAGTTCAGCCGTGCGCGGCATTGCCGATGTCGCCCGCATGGGCGGCTATACCGTTATTCTCACCAATTCCGGCGAAGATATTGATGCAGAAAAGGCTGCGGTTAAAACATTGCGGGCAAAAAGAGTGGACGGCCTGATTGTCTCTGCGGCCAACTCTTACGATTTTGATCATTTGCAAGAGATTTCCCAATCCGGCTGTCCACTTGTCTTGCTAGACCGCGCGCTTCCCAGCCTCAGTGTGGATACGGTGACAACGGATGATAGGGCCGCAGCAGAGCAGGCGACGGCCGTCCTTATTCGCAAGGGGCACCGCGATATCGCCTATATAACGGCCTGTGACACGAAAGATCATCGCCTGAAGGATCTGGACGATATTCGCACAGCCTCTGTTCGCCTGCGTATAGAGGGGTTCATGGCCGTTTGCTCTGCCGCAGGCATCAGCGCACCGCTTGATGCCGTGCAGCTTGGCGCAAACGGGCGCGACAGCTGTGCGAAACTTTCGCGCGCGCTTTTGCAATCTCCAACACCTCCAAGCGCAATCATTGCCTCGGACAGTTTGATTGCACTTGAGGTTTTTAAAGCTGCCAGACATCTCGGCTTGTCAATCCCCGATGATCTGTCGCTCATTACCTTCCACGATGCCGACTGGACAACAGTGACATCTCCGCCCATCACGGTTGTACGCCAACCGGTTTATCAGCTGGGCGAGACCGTTGCCGCTTTGTTGATCGAGAGAATCAACGGAGCAACCGATCTGGCTCGACATATTGTTGTACCGACAGAGCTTATTCAGCGCAGTTCGGTCAGCGCAAAGGCGTGATGCACTTGCCTCGTCGCAGGCTTCCGCCGCAAACTTTCTGTTCACCTGCTGGCGTCATAGGTGTCATCTGATTTCCAGATTACAGACCGAGCTTTGCGCGTATGATCAGTTTCGGTTCTGTCGTAAATTTCTGGCAGGTTCGTGGAGCCAGCGTCTCCATCCGAGGAGAACCGCGGGATTTTGAGCGGCGCGCGTGGTAATGTGGGTTCATGGAGATTGATGAGGACAAGATCGACGACGCGGTTTTGGCGCTGCTATGGCTGACGCTGCATAACGAGCGTTGTGCGTGGAAGGGCTTCGACTGGGCAACGACGGATCGACTTCATAAGAAGGGCATGATCGGCGACCCGGTTAACAAGTCAAAGTCGTTGATCCTGACCGATGAAGGCTTGGAGCGTTCGGAGGCGTTGTTCCGAGAGTTGTTGGGGCAGATTGAAAGTACGTGTAAAAAGTTCACCCAACCAATGCTTTTGCCGCTCGGACGCGTTTGACGATCTCACCGACGCGGTCGCGACTGGCTTTCCCGTCGATTTTCTCTTGTATCTTTCGGACACTGAGGTCGGTTGATGCAGCAAGCACCTCGATCTCACCAACCAGCGGCATTGGGAGACGTGGCCGTCCGAGATGCTTGCCGCGCGATCGAGCCGCTTGCATTCCAGCGGTAACGCGCTCGCTAATCAAAGAGGACTCCAACTCTGCCATGGCTGCGATGATGGTGAACATGGCGCGGCCCATGGGGCTTGCGGTGTCGATCTGATCCTGGACGCTGATGAAGCGGACGCCGAGGTGATCGAATTCCTCGAGGGCGATCAAGAGGTGACGTGTGGAGCGGGCGAAGCGGTCGAATTTCCAGACCAGGACACAATCAACCTCGCGGTTGCGAACACTGGCCATCAGGGCGTTGAGCCGGGGGCGTCCCTCGCGTCGGCCTGACACCGCAATGTCGCAATAATCTCCGAAGATCTCCAGTTCGGCACGCTCGGCATAGGCGTGCAGACCGTCATATTGCAGATCTGGCTTTTGGTCCGGCGTGGAGACGCGCAAGTAAAGTGCCGTGCTGTTTTTGGACCGAATGTGACGGTGGACTTGTCCCAGAATGTCTTCCTTTCCGGACGGCGAATCGCTATGTCCTAACTGTTTAGTTCCGGCATTTGATGGATTGGATCGATTATGAATCGATCCGGTTCCAAAGTCCATCGTTTGCAGATGAACTCGTAGGGCGTGAGGC
>DNPN01000259.1:0-30859 GCA_003501385.1 Rhizobium sp.
GTAACCAGAAACAGCTAGTCAGACCGGTGAGAGGATTCAAGACGCTGAAAACGGCATATGCGACGATCAAGGGATTCGAGGTGATGCGGGCTTTACGCAAGGGGCAGGCTGCGATTTTCAACCTGACCGGCGATATCCGTGGTGAAGCTCGCATCGTTGAACGGGCTTTTGGTATCGGACCGGGCGCTCTCACTGAAGCCGTGGCACTGCTCGCCCAGAATCTCGAAAGTCAGGCCGCTTGACGAAGTACATTAGGGAATTTCGTTGCTATTTGAATTCTTTGCAACAGAGCCCTCTGGAGAGGAGCCATTCACCATGGACAATGTTACGACAATCGGACTTGATATCGCAAAGATTGTTTTCCAATTGCACGGTGTCGATGCCCAGGGGCAGGTCGTTCTGCGCAAAGCCTTGCGCCGTGCCAACATGATTGCATTCTTCACAAAACGACCATCCTGCTTGGTCGGCATGGAAGCCTGAGCGACAGCTCATCATTGGGCCCGCACACTGATAAGTCGCAGAACTGCTTCTGATCCTGGAAAAGGTGGAGCAAGGTTCCAATGAGGAGGCTTTCCCGGACACTCTGCGGCTTGCCTTGCAACCGCTGGCGACCGCGCTGATCGGGATTGAAACTGAGATTGCGAAACTCGACAAAGAGATCCTTGCAATCCATCGTAAGGATGACGTCAGTCTTCGACTTGCCTCGATCCCCGGTATCGGGCCAATTACGGCTTCGTTTTTGTCAGCGAGTATTCCGGGCCCGGGCCTTTTCGAAGGTGGAAGAGAGTTCGCAGCATTCCTAGGGTTGGTGCCTCGGCAATATTCCACCGGCGGCAAACCGAAGCTCGGACGGATTTCCAAAATGGGCAACCGGCATCTGCGAAAACTATTGGTACTCGGAGCTCATGCCGCACTCTACAGCATCAAAAACGGTAAAACCAAGTCGCCACTGGCCGACTGGGCAAGAGCTTTGCAGGCGAAAAAATCCTTCAAGCTTGTGGCGGTCGCCTTGGCCAACAAAATGGCGCGCATCGCATGGTCGATCATGACCAGAGCGGAGCATTACCAACCAAGCATAGCGACCCAATAGGCCAGGTACTACCCGGACTGCCCTTTGGGCACAAAAGTTGGCGGCGTGACGAAGGAGTGATGTGAAGGCAAAAGAGGAATGGGCCGCACGAACCGAAGAACCTGTGGCACTGTATAGCGCGTCGAAGCGCGGTAACGTGATAGGGATCAGTTCGAGCACAAAACATCAGGGCCAGCGGTCATATCAAGCCGCGCTTACAGGCCGGAGACATGACTGCATCCGACCCGCCAAGCTTAAACATCGCCTGAAATCACCTTGCTAAACGGGTGCCATCCAGACGTTACAATGCCTCGACAACTGGCTTCGAAGCGGTGATGCCGATGGTTTCAACGTGATGCCGCCAATCGGTATTGCAGCAGCAGATGCGCCCCGCTTGGTGACTGAGAGCCTCAGAAACGCTTTTGCAGAAACTTACGACTGCGGCCCTTAGGAAAATCGGCAAGCTCTCCGAAAACCACATACCCTTGGCGGACATACGCTTTTTCTGCCGCAGGGTTGAAGGTATCAATCCATGCCGCACCGCAACCTCTATTGCGGGCCTCATCTTCTGCGGCCTCCAGCATGCGACCAGCCATGCCCTGCCCGCGAAGATTTTCGCCAACCCAAAGCCATTGAATATAAAGCCAGCCCCACGCCGTATAGCCATTGAGGCCAGCCAACAGCGCACCGTCGCTGGCCTTTACCAAAACGCTCAAGGCCTGACGTTCTGCAACGCCCACATCCTGTTCGTTGAACGCAGAAAGATTGCTGCCGATTGCAGCGATGTCATCTGCGGCAGCGGTGTCGGTTACGAGTAATTGCATTGTCAGACCCAAAGCGTATGAGCGCGTTCCATTATGTCTGCTGACACTTCCCTATTCAGCACGATGACATCAAGCCATTTTTTAAAAAATCCTCTTCGAGTCGCGGGGCGATTAATTAATTATTCTTATTTTTTCAAAAACAGGAATTGAAAATTCCTTCAATCTTTGACAGTCTGTTCTCAGT
Source organism: Rhizobium sp. (assembly GCA_003501385.1). Taxonomy (GTDB): domain Bacteria; phylum Pseudomonadota; class Alphaproteobacteria; order Rhizobiales; family Rhizobiaceae; genus Allorhizobium. The sequence goes on from DNPN01000259.1 coordinate 2,078, forward strand.
CGCCTCAGACTCCGGGGGAACAGTGGATGGCTAGGTTGTCCGATTCAAGTACTTCGATCACGAATCACGCGCCGCTATTCATATTCGACGTCGGTGGTGTTCTGATTGGTCTCGACAGACCCGCACGGGAAGCGCTGATTGGCGCACCCAATGATCTTGCGCCGGATCGTGTCCGTCGGCTTGCCGAGGCCAACCGGGCATTTCGGCTGGGCCTGATTGAGGAAGACGATTACATCGCCCTTGTCGCTGACCTTCATGCGGTGGATGTGGACACATTATATGCTGCAGAAGATGCCTTCCTGATCGGCGGCGATCCAGCCATGGCCGAACTTCTCCGCCGCCTTCGCGCACGCCATCGCGTTGTTGCCTTTTCCAACACCCATGCCATCCACTGGCGGCGCGTCTCGTCCCAGCTGCTTGGAGAGGACGCGTTCCATGCCTGCTATCTCTCACACGAATTGGGGCTGGAGAAGCCCGAGCGAGAAAGCTACGAAGCGGTCGCAAGCCGCGAAGGGGTGCATCCCGACAACATTGTTTTCATTGATGACACGCTGGCAAATGTTGAGGCCGCAAAAGCAGCGGGTTGGGTCAATGCCATCCACCACCGCTCCGCGCGTGAAACCATTGCCGCAATTGATGCCTTGCTGGCACCGGGCATTTTGAACCTTTCTTCAAAAACGGAGTAGACCTGAATTGGCCCAGTTATCGCTGCGCTCGATCAAGAAGCGTTTCAAGACGACAGAGGTGCTGCGCGGCATTGATCTGGAGATCAAGGATGGTGAACTGGTGGTTTTCGTCGGCCCCTCCGGCTGCGGAAAGTCCACGCTTTTGCGTCTGATCGCTGGGCTTGATCCTATCACCGACGGCGAATTCTGGTTAAACGGCGAGCTTATGAACGGCGTTCCGCCGTCCAAACGCGGCATTGCCATGGTTTTTCAGTCTTATGCGCTTTATCCGCATATGGATGTTTACGAGAATATGGCGTTTGGCGCACGTTTGATGGGCCTTGGCGCAGAAGAAGTCGAGGCGCGCATTGCCGAGTCGGCAAGAATGCTCAAGCTTGAGCCTTTGTTGAAGCGCAAGCCAAAAGAACTGTCAGGCGGCCAGCGGCAACGCGTTGCCATTGGCCGGGCGCTTGTGCGAAAACCGAAGCTGTTGCTGCTTGACGAGCCGCTTTCAAACCTTGATGCGGCGCTTCGTTCAGATGTTCGGCTCGAAATCGCCCGGCTGCATCGGGAAATCGGCGGCACAACAGTCTATGTAACCCATGATCAGGTGGAGGCCATGACACTGGCCGATCGGATCGTTGTGATGAACCAAGGGCAAATCGAGCAATTCGGCTCGCCTCGCGAACTCTACCAGACACCCGCAAACACATTTGTTGCGACCTTCATCGGCTCACCCAAAATGGCGCTTCTGCCGCTGGACCGCGAGGGGGACATGCTGATCTCGGATGGCTATGGAAGCCTTTCGCCATCGATTCCGCCCTCCGCACCGGAACGACAGCTGTTGGTAGGCGTGCGACCCGATGGCTGGGCCATGACACCCGGAACGGAGGGGCCGGGCTTGCGCGGAAACGTGATCTATACCGAATATCTGGGCGACAACGCCTATGTCTATGTTCGGCTCGGGAACGACCATCTGGTGTCGGTTCGTTGCGGGCCAGACATCAGCTTAAGCCCTGATGCGCCTGTTCTGCTCGATGTCCTGCCCGGCAAGGCGCACTACTTCAGCCGACAATCGCTTCAAAGACTGCCCGTCTGATGTGGCGGCCATTCAACAATCAAAAAAAGAATGAGAGGAACAGATGAAGACATTTCTGATCAAAGCAGCTCTCGCCATCGGCGCGTTCGCATCCGCCGTTCCGTCTTTCGCAGCAGACCTCACTTTCTGGACATGGCGTCAGGAAGACAAGGCGCAGTATGAGACCTTTTTCAAGGATTTCCAGAAGGATAATCCCGGTATTACCGTGAAGTTCGAGGCATTCGAAGCTACGAGCTACAATACAATCCTGGCCACGGCTCTTGCTGGCGGCACCGGCCCGGACCTGATGATGACGCGCACCTATGGCGGCATTGAAAGCCTGGCCAGCGCCGGCTATCTGATGCCGCTCGATGCCACGAAAATCCCTGCCCTTTCGGGCTTTTCGCAACCAGCATTGGCTTCCGAGACGATGCGTTCGGACAAAACGCTTTACGCAGTTCCCGCCGCCAGCCAGACCATGTTGATCATCTACAACAAGGATGTGTTCGACAAAAACGGCCTTGCAGAACCTGCAAGCTGGGACGATTTCCTGAAAGCCAGCCAGAAACTCAAGGCGGCAGGCTTGATGCCCTTCGCCAATGGCACCGCGACCGGCTGGCAGAACGAAACCATTGTCTCTGCGCTCACGTCCTCAATCATGGGCAAAGCCTTCTATGACGATCTCATGGCCGGAAAGACCACATTCAACGATCCGCGCTACACGATGGCGCTGGCCAAACTGAAGGAAATTTCCGCCTATTTTCCCGAGGGCTTCATTGGCCTTGATTATGCCTCCGCGCAGCAACTGTTTACCTCTGGCATGGCCGCAATGTTCGCGGGCGGTTCGTTTGAACTTGCCAACTTTACCAAGCAAAATCCCAGCCTCAAACTCGGCGTCTTCGCCGCTCCGGGCTTGAAAGCCGACGACGAAAAGCTTGTTGGTCTGTTCTTCGATTCCGGTTTTGCTGCCAACGCGAAATCGAAATCTCCAGAGGCCGCGCTCAAATTCCTCAATTACGTTGCCAGTCAAAAATTTGCGCAAGCCTTTGCCAATAATCTGAACAATGTTTCGGCCGTGCCGGGCGTGACCTTCGACAGCCCGCTCCTTGCCAGGGTGGCAAAGCTGAATGAGTATTCGATACCCTACATGACGCTGGTAAACTTTCGCTACGGCGAACCAACCGGCTCGAACCTGATTCAGGCAGGCGTTCAGAAGCTTCTGAGCGGCCAGGTCACGCCGGAACAGGTTGGCAAATCCATGACCGACGGCCTGTCCACATGGTACCCGCCATTCAAGAAGTAATGTCCTGCGGCCCGGCGGATAAAACACGTCCGGGCCACCCTCTCCTATATCAGCAATGGAAGCGAGCACATGTTGACGACGCGGCTGAGCGGACGAAATCTATGGATTGCAGCACTGATCGTGCCGCCCATGGCCTTCATGTGTCTTTTCCTTGTCTATCCCATCATTTCCGCCTTTGCTTATGCCTTTTACGAATGGCACGGGCTGGCGCGTGGCAATTTCGTGTGGTTTGCCAATTTCCATAAAGTCCTGTTTGAATACCCGTTCTCAGAACGGACAATCAACGCATTCACGCACAACATCTTTGTGTTTTTCGCATTGATGGTCTTGCAAAATGGGGTCGGTTTCATTCTCGCCTATTGCCTCTGGCGGGAACTTCCGGGCGGGCGCTTCCACCGCATCGCCGTCTTCCTGCCTGTGGTGCTCTCGACGGTGATTGTCGGGATATTATGGAAACTGTTCTTGCATCCCATTTTCGGCGTGGTGAATATTTCGCTACGGGGGATTGGCCTCGGCTGGCTGGCGCAGCCCTGGCTTGGGCAGGATACAACTGCGTTGACAGCCATTGTCATCGCCAATGCATGGCACATGGTGGGTTTCCCCACACTGGTGTTTCTGGCAGGCATGCAGCGCATTCCGACAGACATTCTTGATGCCGTGCGCATGGAAACCGAAAGCGAATGGGTCAAGGTGCGCAAGATCGTCTGGCCGTTGGTTGCGCCCAGCGCAACCGTTGTCTTCACCTTGCTCTTTGTCAGCGCGTTCAACTTTTTTGAGCTGCCCTTCATCATGGGTGGTATCGACGGATCACCCCATGGTGCAACAGATGTACTGGGTCTTTATTTCTATCGCACGGCCTTTGGCGGCAGTTCGGGTTCTGCGGAAAATTTTGGCCCCGGTAGCGCGCTCGCTGTGCTGATCTTCCTCTTCATTGCCGGTGTGTCCAGTCTGATCACACTGAAACTGCGTAAGCGGGAGATCCAGCTATGACCAACGTCAGGGACAATCGCACCGATCGCAGCGGGTTGATGGCAACGCTTGGCCGCGATGGACTGATTCAGATCATTCTGATCGCCAACAGCGCCATCATGCTAATTCCAATCGCCGTCATGGTGTTTTCCGCCTTCAAGACCAATGCGCAAATCTTCCAGACTCCATTTGCGCTGCCTGATGTTACCAATATCACCAATATCGTGCGGATATTGAGCGGGACGAATTTCCCGCTCTACCTCCTGAATTCCGTGATTGTTGCAACAACATCCATCGCGCTGATCCTGACCTTGGGAACGATGGCAGCCTATGCCATTGCCCGATACGAGTTCCGGGGTGCCAACCTCGTTCTGCTTTTCTTTCTGGCAGGATTAACCTTGCCGCTGAAACTCGCGGTCATCCCTCTCTTTATCCTGATGCGGGATCTTGGCCTTCTCGACACGCGCTTCTCGTTGATTTTCATCTACGTGGCCACCGGCCTGCCCACCACTGTCTTTATCATGACCGGGTTTATTCGCACCCTGCCGAGCGAACTCGAAGATGCCGCGCGCATGGACGGAGCCAGCGAGGCACGGATCATGTGGGCAATCATGCTGCCTCTGGTGCGTCCTGCAATGGTCATCGCCGCAATTCAGAATGTCGTACCGATCTGGAATGACTTTTTCTTTCCGCTGATCTTCATCCAGAATGACAGCCTGAAAACCCTGCCCCAGGGTCTCACCACATTCATGGGCGAATACGGAACGGATTGGGGAATTCTGTTTTCAGGACTGACGCTTTCCGCGCTGCCGGTGATCATCCTCTACATCGTTCTGTCACGTCAGTTCATCAATGGCATGACTGCGGGTGCCGTGAAATGAGCAGTCCTGCAAGAATTGAACCCATATCAGGATTTCAGAACGGCCACGGCCGCCTCGCTGTTGTGAATATAGTCATGGGCATCCGGCTGCGTCTGGACCAGCAGGATGAACAGAAGGTCGGTCAGCGTCAATTGGGCATCGCGCGAGGTGATGGCCGAAGAGCGAACCCGCTCTTCATCAGCGATGGTGTAAAGGTGAATGCCCGCAATTTCCACCAGCCGGTTCGGCTGCAAGCCTGTCATGGAGATGACGGTCGCACCGCGATCCCTCGCCAATTCGGCAATACGCAAGGTTTCAAGACTGACCCCCGAATAGGAAAGTGCCACAAGCACATCCTCCTCCGTGAGCGTCGCTGCATTGGCAAGCTGGACATGGGTATCGCTGTCAAGCAACACCATGCGCCCCAGTTTGAGCAGTTTGTAGGAAAAATCGCGAGCCACCAGCGACGAGGCCCCGACACCCGCCAGATGAATGCGGCGCGCTTTAGCAAGCGTTTGCACAGCGCGCTGCATGGTATCCTCGTCATTGATCTGCAAGGTCTGCTGCATCGAGGCGGTCTTGCTCGCCGCAAGCTTGTGAAGGATGGTCATGTAATCATCGCCACTATCGATGGTGCCATGGATCATTCCAGCAGGAATCTGCCATCCTTGCGCATTGGCCTTGGTGACGGCAAGCTTCAACTGCTGGTAGCCGCCATAACCGATCTTTTGAGAAAATTTCACCACGCTCGACTGGCTGCGACCCGTCGCGGCCGCAAGCTCTGCGGACGAAAGCGTCAGCATGCGCTCGGGGTTGTCCATGATGAACTGGCCGATTTGCCGATCGGCTTCGGTCATGGCGTCGAGCTTGGCGCGAATGATGTTCAGAACGGACATAGGCCTGCTTTCATTGGTTCGCGCACGTTGAAGCGTGCCGCATGGTTTTTTCGTCAATTAATGGAATATAGCATTCCTAAATCTCAAATCTTTCGGAATATAATAAGCGAAGTCGCGCTTCTGGCCAATCTGGAATCCATATCCACAACCCATTAGAGTATTAGGTTTTTTCATCGAAACGGTGAAAAAATCTAAAGATCAATTTTCACGCACGTCCGAACGCAAAGCCGCTAAGGCAGTTTTGCCGGAAATGCTCTCGTAGGAACATCCGCATGGACCAATTACGGATTATCGGTGGCAATCGCTTGAGTGGAGCGGTTTCGATTGCAGGGGCCAAGAACGCAGCCCTGCCCCAAATTGCTGCGGCTCTTTTGAGCCCGCTGCCTCTGGAACTGACCAATCTGCCGAAAGTCTCCGATGTCGAGAATATGCTGCGGATCGTGGAGACCTATGGTGTTCACGTCTTGCGCGATGGGCATGCAACGAGGCTGGATACGTCTTCCTTAAGTTTACGCGAGGTGGATTACGATACAGTGCGGCGCATGCGCGCATCCATTCTGGTCCTCGCACCGCTTCTTGTCCGCTTTGGCCACGCGAGGGTGTCTTTGCCGGGCGGCTGCGCCATTGGGGCAAGACCCGTTGATATGCATTTGAAGGTGCTGACAGCGCTTGGTGCCAACATTTCCGTACAGGGCGGCTATATTGTCGCCGACGCGAAGGCCGGCCTTACGGGTGCGCGGATCGTACTTCAGGGACCCTCCGTCGGCGCAACAGAAACCACCTTGATGGCCGCAACGGGTGCCCGAGGAGAAACCGAGATTATCAACGCCGCCCGTGAGCCGGAGGTGGTGGACCTTGCCAACTGCCTGATTGCCATGGGCGCGCGCATTGAGGGGGCCGGTTCCCATCGCATTCTCATCCAGGGACCGACGGAATGGCGCGCCGCCAGCCACCATGGCATTCCCGATCGCGTTGAGGCAGGCACTTATGCAGCCGCCGTTGCTATCGCGGGCGGCCAGCTGGAATTGGTCAACGCCAGACTTGAACATCTCGCCTCCGTCGTTCAAGTTCTCGAAGGCATGGGCGTCACGGTGTGGCCAAGCGACCGCGGCATCGTCATCAGTGGTCCGGACAGGCTCACGCCGGTCGATATCACCACTGAGCCCTATCCGGGCTTTCCAACCGATCTTCAGGCGCAGTTCATGGCCATTGCCTGCCGCGCGGAAGGTTCCAGCCTGATCCGAGAGACCATTTTCGAAAACCGTTTCATGCATGTGCCCGAACTGAAGCGGCTGGGTGCCGACATCACGTTGACAGGATCATCTGCGCTGGTGCGTGGTGGCAAGCCGCTTAAAGGTGCGCCCGTGATGGCAACAGATCTGCGCGCCTCGGTCTGCCTCGTACTCGCGGGTCTTGCTGCCGATGGAGAAACCATCATCAATCGCGTTTACCATCTCGACCGGGGCTATGAGCGGCTTGACCGGAAACTGGCTCAATGTGGCGTCAACATCGAGCGAATTTCCCAATGACCAACAAGGCAACGGACATCCAATTTTTTCTGGGGGTCGATGGCGGAGGCACAGGCTGCCGCGCCCGGATTGTCGACAGACAAGGCAATGTTGTCGGGCAAGGGCTTTCTGGTCCGGCTACCACACGGCTCGGTGTGGCAGGCGCATGGGACTCAATCATGAAGGCGTGGCGGGCAGCAGCCGAAGAAGCAGGCCTCGACCCCGACAACGCCCGCCATGTGCAAGCCGGAATCGGCATTGCCGGAGTCAGCCGAAAAGGCGCACTTCAGGAACTGCACGCCGTTACCCATCCTTTTGCCGGAGTAAGCTTCATCAGCGATGGCGCAGGCGCTTGCCTCGGAGCACATTCGGGTCGCGATGGAGCCATTGTCATTGCCGGAACCGGCTCAATTGGACTGGCCTTCGTGGATGGCAAGGAGCTGCGCGCAGGCGGCTACGGTTTTCCCATTTCAGATGAAGGCAGCGGCGCTGATCTCGGACTGAAGGCAATTCAATATGCATTGCGCGCCTTCGATGGCAGAATTGAGAATACGGCACTGCTTCGCGAGGTGATGAGCCGGTTTCACGATTCCACCGCAGCCGTGATTGCCTGGATGGATGGCGCAAGTGCGACGGACTATGCCACGCTTGCGCCGATGGTGATGCGCCATGCTGATCAGGGCGATCCGGCGGCACGGCGGATCGTTCAGGCTGCCGCTCTCCAGATCGACGCTCTGGTACGCCGGATGCTGGACTATGGGGTGACGCTGGTGACATTGCTGGGCGGCCTTTCCGGCCCCATCGAACCGTGGCTATCCCCAGACGTGCGCAGACGCTTGAAGCCCGCCGATGATGACGCGGTGCAAGGCGCTATCATTCTGGCCCGGAAGAGCCTGCATTCAATCTGAACCGCTGTGAACAGCAATCACATCACAAAGAGATTGGAATATTTTATTCCTTATTTCGGTTGACGATAGGAATATTCCGTTCTAACCTTTTTGGATAACCGGAATAGTGAGCAGGTCCCATGTCGCAAGAGCATCTTCTCTCGGAGCTTGAAAAGCTGGTCTCGGAAGCACGCAATCCGAAATCCATCGATATTGATCTGCTTCCCTCCGAAGGCATTCTTCGCATCATGAATGACGAGGACAAAAATGTCCCTTTGGCGGTCGAGAGGGAGATCCCCCAGATCGCGCTGGCTGTGGATGCGATTGTCGTCGCCTTCCAGTCCGGGGGGCGGCTGATCTATATTGGCGCAGGCACAAGCGCCCGCCTTGGTGTTCTGGATGCGTCTGAATGCCCGCCGACGTTCAGTGTGCCGGAAGGCATGGTGGTCGGTCTGATCGCCGGAGGGCCAAAGGCGCTGCTGCAGGCTGTGGAAGGGGCAGAAGACGACCCCGATCAGGGCCGCGACAATCTCACCGACATTGGATTGACCGAAAAGGACGTTGTGGTCGGCATCGCGGTCAGCGGACGCACACCCTATGTCATTGGCGGTCTTGCCTATGCCAAATCGGTGGGCGCTACAACGGTTTCGCTCACCTGTAATCCGCAATCCTCTATTGCCAGCATGGCGGATATCGCCATTTCCCCGGTTGTCGGGCCAGAAGTCGTGACCGGGTCGACACGGCTAAAATCCGGCACAGCGCAGAAACTGGTATTGAACATGCTGACCACAGCCAGCATGATCCGCATGGGAAAAACCTATGAGAACCTGATGGTCGATGTGAGCATCAGCAATCAGAAACTTCAGGCGCGCGCGGTGCGGATTGTTGTTCAGGCAACAGGGTGTTCGCTTGAGGTGGCAAACCGCTATCTCGCCTTGAGCGGCAACAATGTAAAAGTCGCCATCCTGATGGCGCTGACCGGAATGACGGTGGATGAGGCCGAACAATCGCTGAAAAACGCGGACGGCTTCCTGCGGAAGGCAATAAAAGAGACGCAGCAACACCAAGCTGCGCAGATGTGAAGGTCAGGGTCGGACACGTGGGAGTGCCGGTTCTTTTTTTAAAAAACAGAGGGAGAATGAAAATGACCATGAAACGGACGCGCAAGTTAATGGCCTGCATCGCGTTGGCTGCGGTCGTGGGTGCAAGTGCTGCACCGGCTTTTGCCACCACTCTGAAGATGGCCTGGTCGCAGGATGCCACCGGACTTGATCCTCATAAACAAACGGCATTCTCGTCAATCCGCCTGCTTGAACTGATCTATGAGCCTCTGGTGCGGCTTGATGCTGATCTTAAAGTGGTGCCTGCCATCGCCACATCCTGGACCTTTGCCGACGACGCCAAGACGCTGACATTCAAACTCGATCCCAAGGCGAAGTTTCACAATGGCGCGCCGGTAACCTCCGCCGACGTGAAAGCCTCTTACCTGCGCATTCTGGATCAGGCAACAGGTGCCTCCGCCCGCGCCAATTATCTGTCGATCCAAACAATCGACACACCAGATGACCAGACCGTGGTGTTTCATCTTTCGCAACCGGATGTACCGCTGCTGGCATCGATGAGCAGCGTGAATGCCGCCATCGTCCCCGCCTCCGAGATCGCAGCTGGCCATATTGGCACTGCCGCAGTTGGTTCAGGCCCCTTCAAGCTGAGCAAATGGGAGCCGAATGTCAAAGAAGAATTATCCGCCAACACGCAATGGGCTGGTGGAAAAATTGGCGTCGACGGCATCAATATCAGCGTTCTGCCCGACGAAAGCGCCATTTTGGCAGCAATGCGGACAAAGCAGGTGGATTTTGCGCTCCTCAACGATCCGCTGATTGCAACGCTTGTTCCAGGCGTGGCAAGCCTGAAACTCAGCCGGACACCGGTTCTCGCCTATCATGCCTTGCAGCTGAACCCATCCCGCAAGCCGATGACCGAGCTTGCCGTGCGTCAGGCCATTTCCTGCGCCATAGACCGCAAGGACGTGCTGGACACTGCCCTTCTTGGCGAGGGCAAGATTACCGGTCCGCTGACAATGCCGGAATATCGCTCCAACCCCGACGATCTCTTTTGCTACAAGCGGGATCTTGCCAAGGCGAAAAAGCTGATGGCCGATGCCGGTTACAAGGACGGCTTCTCGGCCACGGTGATCGCCGCCACGGGAGAGCCTGCAACGGCGGCCTCTGAGGCGCAAGTGATCCAGTCGCAGCTGAAAGACATCGGAGTGAAGCTTGATATCAAGCTGATGGAACTGAATGTCTATGTCGACACCTGGCTGAAGGGTGATTTCGATATGGCCATTGCACTCAATGGCGGTCGCGCCGACCCTTACGCCATGTATAACCGCTACTGGACGAAAACCGGCAATCTGCAGAAGGTCGCAAACTACATTGACGACACGCTGGATAGCCAGATGCAGCAAGCGCGTATTGAGACAGACCCCAAGAAACGCAAGGAACTTTTTGCCGCCTTCGACAAGCACCTCGCAGAGGTCTCGCCCTGGATCTGGCTGTACACTGGCTATGGCTACACGGCCCAGCAGCAGAACGTGCAGGGTTTCACACCGTCGCCGGATGGCTCACTCTTCAGCTTGGCGCATGTGACTGTGAAGTGATCACGGCACCCACTTTTGCCGGAAATGCTGAGAGCATGTAACGCCATGAATTACCTGACAAGACGCCTTGTGACCTTTCCGCTGATCATGTTGGGGGTCTCCATTCTGGTTTTCGTTGCGATCCGTCTGGTTCCGGGTGACGCCATTACGGCGATGCTTGGAACCGAGGCGGGATTGCTGACACCAGACCAACGGCAGGCGCTGGCTGCCTATTTCGGGATGGACCGTAGTTGGGTGGCCCAATACGGCCATTGGCTTGCCGGGGCTGTTGGCGGTGATCTGGGCGTGTCTGTTACCTATGGCAAACCGGTGCTGGCGGTTATTCTGGGGCGCTTCTCGCTAACGCTGGAACTCGCCCTGCTCTCTGTCATCATCGCGCTCTCGGTTGGCCTTCCGGCAGGCGTATTTGCCGCCACACGAAACCAGAGACCAGCCGACCTGCTGGTGCGAATCCTCGCAATGCTTGGCCAATCAACACCCAGTTTCGTTATCGGACTTCTGGTGCTCTACATACTCTCCACCGTGTTCGGCGTTTTGCCGGCGATGGGCAGTTATGTCTCGCTATTTGAAGACCCGTTCGGCAATCTCAAACAGCTGATCCTGCCTGCCATGACACTTGGTTTTTCATTCACGGCCTCGGTCGCACGTATCTCGCGTTCCGCCATGCTGGATGTTTTGAACGATGATTATGTCCGCACCGCCCGCTCAAAAGGCGTTCCGGCGCTGAGGGTCACCTGGCGTCATGCCTTGCCCAACGCGCTGATCCCGGTTGTGACGCTCACCGGTATCGAATTCGGCTATCTGCTGGGTGGAGCGGTGCTGGTGGAAAAAATCTATGCCCTGCCGGGTCTGGGACGGCTGGCGCTTGATGCCATTCTCCAGCGCGATTATGCGCTGGTGCAAGGCTGCGTTCTTTTTGTTGCCTTGAACTTCATGATCGTCAACCTTCTGGTGGACCTCACCTATGCGGCACTTGATCCGCGAATCCGGCTGGGAGGACGCTGATGATCACCCTCCTTCGCGCTATATTGCGGCATCCCAGCGGACGCATTGGCGGAGCTATTGTGCTGGCCTATATCCTTGTTGCTGTGCTCGGATATGCGGGCATCACGCCCTATGATGCCGTACAGCAATTTCGCATCGACCGGCTGAAGCCGCCAAGTGCAGCCCATTGGATGGGCACCGATTTGTTTGGACGCGATGTGGCAAGCCGTCTGATGGCCGGGGTAGGCCAGTCCTTTGTCATCGCCTTTGCCTCGGTTGGCGTGTCGGCCACCATCGGCACGGTGCTGGGGCTGACCAGCGCATGGTTCGGTCATCTGTGGGATGGCGTGGTCATGCGGCTGATGGATATTCTGCTGGCCTTCCCTGCCGTTTTGCTGGCCCTGTTGATCATTGCCGTGGTGGGACCGGGTACTGGCACCAGCATCATGGCCATTGCGTTCGTCTATACGCCGATTTTCACCCGCGTAGTGCGCGGACCGGCGCTGTCGATCAAATCGCGTGATTTTGTCGATGCCGCCCGAACCTTCGGCAGCAGCCGAACCTATATCCTCACCCGGCACCTGATGCTCAATCTTGTCGCGCCACTCACGGTGCAGGTCACGCTGGCGCTGGCATGGTCGCTGCTCACCGAAGCTGGCCTCAGCTTTCTGGGTCTTGGCACACAGCCACCCGCTGCTTCGCTCGGCCTGATGCTGGCTGATAGCAGCAATCTGATGGAGATGGCACCATGGTTGCTGGCTTTCCCCGGCCTCGCCATCATGCTTGGTATTCTGGGTTTCAATCTTCTGGGCGATGCGTTGCGCGATATCCTTGATCCCAAAACCCGGAGGGCGGCTGCATGACATCATTGCTATCCGTGCGCGACCTTCGCGTTGGCTTCGGCAAGCGCCCGACAATCAAAGAGATTGTTCACGGCATCAGCTTCGACGTCAACGCTGGCGAAACGCTGGCCATCGTTGGCGAAAGCGGTTCAGGCAAGTCCGTGACGGCGCTTTCGGTCAATCGGCTGATTGATTACGCAGGCGGCCATATCCTGTCCGGCTCCATCACGCTTGGCACCAGCAAGGGTGACGCTGTCAATATCGTCAAGGCAAGCGAGCGACAGCTGGAAAAAATCAGAGGCGCAGAGATCGGAATGATCTTTCAAGAGCCAATGACCTCGCTCAATCCGGTTTTGCCAATCGGACAACAGCTGGAAGAGGCCTTTCGGCTGTATCGCGGCCTGAGCGGATCTCAAGCAAAAAATGCCGCAAAAGACGCGCTGGACCGGGTGCGCATCCCTGATGCACACCGGCGATTGCGCTATTACCCGCATCAGCTTTCCGGCGGCATGTTGCAGCGGGTGATGATCAGCATGGCGCTGGCTTGCAATCCGCGCCTTCTCATTGCCGATGAGCCGACAACCGCTCTCGACGTATCCGTTCAGGCCCAAATCATGGCGCTTCTGGCAGAACTGAAGCGTGAAATGGGCATGGGTATGATCTTCATTACCCATGACATCGGGCTGGTTGCCGGGATTGCTGATCGGGTAATGGTCATGCAATCGGGAGAGGCGGTGGAACAGGGCAAACTCGATCAGATCCTCGATTCGCCACAGCATCCCTACACACAACATCTTCTCAGCGCCGTGCCGCATTTTTCCGGTGGTCGCTCCGTGCGCCGCGATTTCGCCCGACCAGAGATGAAGGGCGCGGCTCCAGCGCTTGCGGTATCGGGTCTCACAGTGCGCTTTCCCATCACACAGGGCCTCTTGCGCCGTGCAGCAGGTGCCGTACACGCCGTTGAGGGGGTGGACTTTGATCTGATGCCAGGCGAAACCCTGGCGATTGTAGGGGAAAGCGGATCGGGGAAATCCACCACCGCCCGCGCCATTCTCGGGCTGGTGCGACCCAGCAGCGGTCATTTCGATATTCACAGCCAACCGGGCAAATCGCCGCACCGACCTGTGCAAATGGTGTTTCAAAACCCCTATGCCTCGCTCAATCCAAGGCTCAATGTGGAAAGCCTTCTGGCCGAACCCGTGATTGCATCCGGCGGTAAGCTGACACAGGACACCCGAGCCCGGATGAAAGGGCTGCTCGATCGCGTCGGGCTGCCCACCGACAGTCTCACGCGCTACCCCCATGAATTTTCCGGCGGCCAGCGGCAACGGCTGTGCATTGCGCGAGCGCTGATGGTCGATCCATCGGTTCTGGTGCTGGATGAGGCCGTTTCTGCTCTCGATGTTTCGGTACAGGCCAAAGTTCTGGAGCTTTTAACCGATCTGCAGCAAGACCTGAAACTCGCCTATCTATTTGTGTCACATGACATGGCGGTGGTGGAACGCATCGCCCACCGGATCGCCGTGGTTTATGCCGGGCAGATCGTCGAGATAGGGGAGGCCGCTTCGGTGCTGTCTGACCCGAAACATTCCTACACGCGCCGCCTGATTGCGGCCGTGCCCACGATTGAACGCCGCCGCGAACATTTCGCGCTCGATACACGATCAGTGCCTTCACTGGTGAAGCCGCCCGGCTATGAGCCTCCGATGACGCCATGGGAGACCTATGGCATCGATCACCGCGCCCGCGCCGAAAACTGAGGGAACCGCCAACGATGTTCAACGCTGCATTCAATCTCCTGACCCATGCGGTTGAGCAGGGGCGTATCCCGGGCGGCGTTCTTGGTATTCTTGATCTGAAACTGGGCCGCTTCACTCATGTGGTCGGCGCGGCACAAAAGGAACCAGAGGTTCGCCCCATGCAGATCGACACCTGGTTCGATCTCGCCTCGCTGACCAAAGTGATCTTCACCACACCCCGCATCCTCGCGCTGGCGCAACAGGGGCGCATCGACCTTGATGCACCACTTATCAGTGCCATCCCCGATCTCAGGCAATATGTGCCGGATGCGTGGGAACGTGCAGTGACCTTCCGACAATGCCTCGGCCACAACACCCCCTTCCCCGCCGTCGAGCCGATCTATACCTATGGCGATGATCCGCAACGCTTGCGCGCCTTCGTGCTGCAACGCCAATGGCAGGCGGGACCATGCGTTTACTCGGATATCAACTTTATTTTGCTGGGTATCGCACTGGAGCGATTGGAACGAAAAGCCATCCGGGCCATGGATGCTGGCCCCGGCTTTGCCTTTCACGGCGATCCCGCGATGACAGCCGCAACGGAATATTGCAGCTGGCGCGGCCGTGTTTTATGCGGCGAAGTGCATGATGAGAATTGCTTTGCATTGCAGGGCTCTGGACATGCCGGTCTGTTCGGCACGATGGATGCCGTTCTGGATTTCGCAGCCCAGCTGCTTGGTGCCAATCGTGCGGGTGATGAAAGCGTCAGATTGATGCGCACGCCCCTGTCAGGAAAGCGCACCCATGGATGGGAACGGCCCTCTCGTGGGTGGTCAGGTGGCGACAATTGCAACGCATCCGTGATTGGCCATACGGGCTTCACCGGGACCGGCCTCTGGATCGATTTCGACAATGAGCGAGCCTGGACACTCATGACCAACCGCGTTCATCCGAGCCGCCATTTTGACAGTGGAATCTTCGCGCTCAGGGCCGCTGTCGGGGACGTTATCAACGTATGGGAGAGGAGACTATCATGAGCAATCCCGTTTGGGCCGTTGGCCTGATGACTGGCACCGTGCTGGACGGCAATATTGACGTCGCATTGCTGAAAACAGATGGCGAGCGGATCGTTGAATTCGGCCCGTTCACACTGGCCCCCTACCCAGCGGAAACCCGCGCCCTGTTGGAGGAAACCCTGCAAGCTGCTCGCGCGTGGAATTTAGAGGGCGATGAGCCAGAGATTTTTGCCCGCGCCGAGAAAGTCCTGACCGAAGCGCAATCCCATGCGGTGCGGCAACTTGTTGAACACGCAGGCCTCTCCATGAATGATATTGGCATTGTCGGCTTTCATGGCCAGACGGTTTTACACCGGGCGCCGCAGGGGTCACGCCGCGGTGCCACGCGGCAGCTTGGCGATGGCGATTTGATGAGCCAGATCCTCGGCTGCAAGGTTGCCTATGACTTCCGCACCGCCGACGTGGAGGCTGGCGGACAGGGCGCGCCGCTTTCAGCCGGTTATCACGCCGCCCTTCTCAACGACATCACCAATGACGGAGACACCGCCGTCCTCAATCTGGGCGGCGTTGCCAATATCACCTGGGCTGACGGCAAGGGGCAATTGATCGCTTTCGACACTGGCCCCGCCAATGCCCCAATCAACGATTTTATCAAGAACCATGGCCGGGGCGAGATGGATCGAAACGGTGAAATCGCCCGCTCAGGCAAGGTGGATGAGGAAAAGCTGGCGCAGCTTTTGACCCACCCGTATCTCGCGGCCCCCTACCCCAAATCGCTTGACCGTTTCGATTTCACTGCCGCCATGGCTGGCGACCTCGGTCTGGAAGATGGAGCTGCAACACTCACAGCCTTCACAGCATCCGCCGTCGGTAAAGGCCTTGATCTTCTGCCTGTGCGTCCAACCCGGTTGATCGTCAGCGGCGGTGGCCGCCACAATCCAATGCTCATGGAAATGTTGGCATCAAGAACCAAAGTGGATGTGCTTCCGGCAGAGACATTCGGCTGGCGTGGTGACGCGGTAGAAGCCGAATGCTTCGCCTTTCTCGCAGTCCGGGTGTTACGAGGCCTACCGATCAGTTTCCCCACGACGACAGGCGTATCCCATCCTATCACCGGAGGTCGTCTGGCGGCATAGGCTGCAAAACAGAGTTGTGTTGCACGGGGTAGATTTTGAATGGTCCTGATGACGTGGATGGTCTCCCACCCCGGCATCCGAGATGATATATTGCGGTTGTTGGAAGCCGCATGAAGGAGATCCTTCCATGCTTATGTTGCTTCCGCTGTGTGATCAGTTGCGCCATATACAGGAGAAAGCCGGAGAGATGGGCTGGCAAATTCTTGAACGGGCACCAAGGTCACGTTGTTGAACCGGCCCGAGATCCCGGCGCTTCTCGACCGAGAATATAATCGTATCGCCGCTCGGGACCTTAATCTTTGTTCCTGCAGCGTACCCAAAACCGCGGATCCAGAGGAAATCGCGATAAATTGACTGCTGAGCCATCCAGTCGTTGCTCATATGTTGAGCGTCGCTCATGAAGCCTTGATGGGGAATGTTTAAAAGAGCGTGAGTCCGGGCATTGTCATAGGCCCATCCCTGCTCAAAAAAATCACCGTACAAACGGCGTACGCCATCGCTGGCAATCCAAGGAACTTTTGGATTGCTCGGATTTACCAGCAACGTTCCTTCCGCGTCGACGCTGACAGCCATTCTATGAAGGATGGAGGGCAAGCGATCAGGGAGAAATACGGCCTCGTAAATATCATCTTCAATTAACACGGCGGCACCAAAAACGGGGATTGATATGCCGCAAGTGAAGATATTCCCAGTGCTTTATCAAGATCAGCACGTCAGACGAGAATGATCGTTATCGTTAAATGTCGGAACGGACGATGACCTATCGGGGCGCGAAGTTACCGCCCACACATGGCTGAGGAAGACGGGCTCACCCAATTGGGTGATGGCAGCTTTACAACGTCCCGCTACGCTGCAGTTGCAACTTTTTCACGGGGGACGCTCATGCGCACACTTCTAATAGCTTCGATCATCTTCCTTACAGCCACGGCATCTTCATTCGCCGCAGAATTCGGTGATCTCGCTGGGACGTACACTGGTAAAACGCTGAAAGGTAACGCCATCGTCATTGGCGTGCCGAAGAACGGAACGCCGACCTACCGCTTTGCCGGAAAGTCAGTTCGCGTAAGCAGTGCAACGCTCTCCGGAAAGACGATCAGTATGAACGTTGGTCCCAGCGGGCTTGGGCGCGTGGTGATCACTGCCAGTGGCAAAGGCGCCTCATACAAATACACCGACGATAAGGGCGGCACCTCGGCCACCCTCTCAAAGCAGTAGAAATTCCGGCATTCGGCAACCCGGCTGGTTGCCGGGTCGTCCCGACGGGTTTTGATTGAGTGGACGATCTCCTCCCTCGGCATCTGTGATGCCATAGTGCGGTTGTTGGAAGCCGCAGAAAGGACAGCGGCCCATGAAGAAAGTTACCACAGTTGGAGTTGATATTGCCAAGAGTGTTTTTCAGGTTCACGGGATCAACGCTGTCGGGGATGTCGTTATCCGCAGTAAGCTTCGGCGCAGCGAGGTTATTGCATTTTTCCAAAGATTGCCTTCTTGCCGGATCGGAATTGAGGCCTGTGCGTCCGGCCACTATTGGGCTCGAACGCTTATGAATATGGGCCACGACGCATAGCTGATGCCCGCCGCGTATGTTAATACATGAACTACCTCCTGGTGGTCCAAGTTTTCGTCCGCATCCCCAATGGGGCAAAATCTGCTGAAAATCAACACCGACCCCTTTTACAGCGAAGAACTTAAGGTGGCGCTACCCTCCGACCTCTGTCGAGGCTTGAGACAAGCCCGAACACCGTCATCTCAGCACACTCGCGCTACGCAAGATAATTGATAGCTGTCGAGCACCACATCTCGACAGCGCCGGGAATGATAGAGTCGTTGAAGTCGAAGCGGGGCGAATGCAGGCCGGGATTATCGCCCGTGGTCCGAGCAGCCCCCAGCCAGAAATAGCAGCCAGGCGTTTCGTTGAGCATGAAGGCGAAGTCTTCCGCCGCCATAGACGGTGCGGCATCGGTGACATTCAAGTTCACGGCGGTCGCGCTCGCGCGGACCATGGCTGCAACTGCGGCATTGTTGATCGTTGCGGGATAGCGGCGCTGATAGTCGATCTCGGCGCGACATCCGAAGCCTTCGGCCACGGACCGGGCAGCGTGTTCCAGCCTTGCTTGTAAAGTATCACCGACGTCGGCATTGAACCAGCGCGTTGTGCCGCGGATCACGACACGTTCGGGAATCACGTTCCAGGCGTCGCCGCCGTGGATCTGTGTCACCGACACGACAGAAGCCTGCAATGGCGAGACATTGCGGCTGGCAATGGTGTTCAGCGCGCTGACGATCTGGGAGGCGGCCAGAACGGGATCGGCCCCCTCATGTGGCATCGCGCCATGGGCACCGCGGCCAATGACCCATACTTCGAATGTCCCAAACGCCGCCATCATTTCATCGTCACGCGCAACCAGCGTGCCAACCGGCAAAGCAGGCCAATTGTGCATGCCCAGCACGGCATCCATGGGAAAATCGCGAAACAGGCCGTCCTCGACCATAGCGCGGGCTCCGCCCTCGTTTTCTTCGGCCGGCTGGAAGATGAAATGAACCGTTCCGTCAAAGGATCCTCCGGAAAGCTCCCGTGCAGCGGCGAGCGCCACCGTCACATGTCCATCATGGCCGCAGGCATGCATCACTCCTGCGGTCTTGGAGGCATAGTCAACACCGGTTTCCTCAAGGATGGGAAGCGCGTCCATATCGGCGCGAATACCAAGAACCTTGCGCGAACTTCCCTTTGTCAGGGTTCCGACAACGCCGGTGCGACCGTAGCCGGTGCGAACGGCGTAGCCCCATTCGGAAAGCCGTTCTGCAACGAAACGCGCAGTTTCGGTCTCTTGGAAACCGAGTTCAGGGCGGGCATGCAGATGATGCCGCCAGCGAATGGCCTCTTGAAGTTTCTCTAACGAAAGAGCGATCATTTCGGATTCCTGAGCTTTGAGCGATGGTGATTTCTGCCATCTTGGCAATTTATGCCGTGTGTTTGAAGAGTAAACCGACGCAACGCATTGTTGTTTCTCACGCAACGCCCCCAGACCTCAAGAGGATGGGTGGATTTGCTCGGCGTTGGTGAGGCCTCGTATAGCCTCCTGCAAAGCATCAACGACGACAGCGAGAGCAGGGTTGCGTCCTTCATTTGCCCTGACGGCCATCATGATGCTTCGGCTTATCGGCGGGCTCAAGCGCTTGATGCAGATGTCGCGCTCCACGTGGCGCAGGCGCAGGCCGGGCATGACCGATATGCAGCAGCCTGCCCTGATAAGGGCCAACACCACCTCGAAATCATTGCAATTGCCTTTGACCTGCGGCTCAAAGCCCGCCTGCCTGCAGCGCTCGCGGATGACATCGCTATACACATGCGAGGCAACATCCAGTGCCCATTTTTCTTCATGCAAATCCCGCAAGGTCACGGTCTTGGCAGTTGAAAGCGCATGCGATGCGGGGAGAATGGCAAAGAGCTCATCCTCATAAAGGAGGATCCTGTCCACTCGCTCGTCCATTACGTCGGAGGTTGCAGTGAGGTCGTCGATGAGAGCGATATCGGCCTGCCAGGCACGAAGAGCCGCCAGTCCTTCCGAGGGTTCCATCGCGGTCAGGATAACGTCGAGGTGCGGATAACGCTCTTGCGTCATACGGAGGGCGGCAGGTACGATCGTTGCAGCCACAGACGGAAAGGCTGCGATCCTGATCTCACCCGCTACGGTCTGCTTCAATTCGGCAAGGTCGGTTCTGGCTACTTCAACGAGCCCTAAGATGTTTTCCGCATGTGCGACCAGCTTGAGCCCGGCAGGTGTGAACGTGACGCCTCGACCGCGACGCTCGATCAGCTTCGTATCAACTTCCGCCTCCAAAAGCGCAATCTGCTGCGACACTGCTGAAGCAGAAATCAGCAAGGCATCGGCCACGGCTGCCATTGTCTTTCGGCGATGAAGCTCACGCAACGTCCTAAGTCTCTGCAAATCCACTGAAACGATCCTTTTATCCAGTTTTGCTAATGGGTAACCTTAGAATTATTAACTAGACCTGGCGAGTGGTATTGTGAACACTTCGACCATCAGAACTTTACGGAGAAAAGGAGTGTCCACCATGAACGGTCAGGCGAGTGACACCGAGACATTTGCCCAGCGCCTTGTCGCAGAGGTTCAGGACCTGTATAGGCGACAGCCGGAGATTCCGGCTTTGCTTGGCCTTTCGCCGGAGGCCGCGAACAATCCCGCTCATTTGCTGGCCGATATTCTGGCCAGTACAACGGGGGGACAAAGCGCTTCATCGCATGTTCGTTGCCTCGCTGCTGATGCCTTCAGCTCTGACACTGACGGTTTTCGTGCCGCAATCGCCGATATAGAGACGACGGCACGCAAGAATTTTGAGCCGGGTGGACTTTCGGCGACCCTGCTTTATTCCCGGGGCGTCCATGCACTTCTCGGTCATCGTGTGGCGCATTATTATTGGATGATCGCAAAGACGGATCTGGCGCTGGCCCTGAAGACTTTGTTCGGGCGGGCCTTTTCGACGGATATCCATCCTGCCGCAGAGTTCGGCAAAGGGATCTGGCTTGATCACGGTCTTGGCTTCGTGGTTGGTGAAACCGCGATCATCGGTGATAACGTTAGCATCTGGCACGGAGTAACCCTCGGCAGCACGCTGAAAGACAACGGCACAAGGCGCCATCCACGCCTGGGTCCGAACGTGACGATCGGCGCGGATGCCATTCTTCTTGGCGGGATAGATATCGGCACAGGCAGCGTTATTGCGGCGGGTTCAATCGTGTTGCGCGACGTTGAACCAGAGACAACCGTGGCCGGTGTCCCGGCAAGGAGCAAGCCGCGAACGGGAGCGTCTTTCACAGGCATTTGATAGAAAAGGAATTTCAGCATGACCGGATTTCTTGGCATCGATCATCCATTGATTGCCGTGCGTGATCTTGACGAAGCTGTCATACGCTATCGCGCGCTGGGCTTCACCTTTGCGCCGCAAAGCCGCCACCCCTGGGGAACCAGTACCTGCATCGCAATCATGGATCGCTCGCTGATCGAGCTTGTCAGCATCTATGACGAGACCCTGCTGGACAACTATGCAGCTGGCAATTTTCGTTTTGGTCGTTTCGTTCATGACCATCTTCGTAAGCGCGAAGGCATTGCACTGACGGCGCTCAACAGCGATGCGGCGGAAGCTGATGCTGAAGAGGTTGCGCTGCGTGGGATCGATTGCCAAGGCACGATCGAATTCGGACGGGACGTCAAACGTCCGGATGGAACGCCCGACCGTACGGCAACGACGCTGAAGATCCTGGCCTCAGACGAGATGCCGCGCCTTTCCAACTTCATCTGCCAGCAGCATCGACCGGATCTGATCTATGTGCCGCAATGGAGCACGCACCGAAATGGCGCAATGTCCTACTCGCAATTGACCATCATGGCAGACGAAGAGCACCAGCCTGCTGTGCGTCAGCGACTGGCAGGGCTTTATGGTGAGGCAAGCTTGTTTGCACTTGAGGATGGCTTTGGTGCTCGGAGCGGACGAGGTGCCTATGTGGTGACGGACCGAGCAGGCATCGAGCGCCGTTACGGTGCCCTACCGGTGGATCTACACCAGACTAGCGGCCCCTGCTGCGTAGCAGTTCATGTTCAGGTGCCTGATCTTGATCGTGTTGCAGCCATTCTGGAGGAAAGCGCGGTTCCGGCCATTATCGACGCGAACAGCATACGACTGACTGATGCTGCGACCTATGGCAATGTTTTCCTCGCCTTTTCAGGAACCGGAAAGCCAGTGTAAGGATGGCAGGATTGCCACCGCGAACATTTGCCTGCAGTGACGGATACCAATGGAAGTTAAAACATGGAGATACTTGACGCTAAGGCCCTTCGCATTTTCATGGCCGTGGTTCGCTACAGTTCGATCCGCAGCGCAGCGGACCATCTTTCGATTGCACCCTCCATCGTCAGCCGGCAGGTGGCAGATATCGAGAAGAACGTCGGCCTGCCGCTCTTTAATCGCAGCAGCCGCGGGGTGACCTTGACGGACGCCGGTGTCCTCGTGCTGGAACATGGCAAGCGGGTTCTGGAGGACGGAGGACTGCTCGAAGAACAACTGGAGCAGTTAAAGGGTGTTCAGCAGAGTCGCGTACGCATCTGCTGCGGTGAAGGTTTTCTGGCAGACCTGATCGAGCATGGGCTGCAAGCCTTTGTCGATGTCTATCCTTCGATCAGCTACGCTTTGCACCTTGGCGGTACGGACGGGGTCATGCAGGCCGTCATTGAGGGTGACGCTGATATCGGTATCGCCTACAATCCGGTCATCGAACCGAAGGTGAGATCTCTTGCGATCTCAAGGCAGCCTTTATGCGCCATCGTCCATCCATCAAGTCCGTTTGTGGGACGGGAGACGGTTCCGCTCGTCCAATGCATGTCTCTACCCTGTGCCCTGCTGGGCAAGGGGCATGGCGTGACAGATCTCGTTGGTCGCGTTGCCGCGAATAACGGACACGCCATGGCACCGCTGGTGGTAACAACCTCGGTCGATGCGCTCCGGCGTTTCGTGGTCGCGGGTCTTGGCGTCACGTATTTGCCGCGCTTCGCCGTCGCGACCGAACTTGCTCGCGGGACCGTCGAAGCGATTGAGCTTTCCGATCCGTTGCTGAACGAAGCCTGCGCTCATCTGATGGTCAAGGCACGGCGACGTCTTCCCAATTCGGTTACACGCCTTGCAAGCCATCTCGCGACGGCAATGTCGGCCTTCAAGAGCGGTTGACGGGGTGTTGCCCTCGTTGCAACACATTGTTGTTGATGCCACCCCTACCGTGAAGCGACCTCTGATGTCAGCCTGACCCAATCAAGGCGCGTGACGAAATCGCGCTCAATAGAAGGATGGAACGAGATGCCGGAAGAAAAAACGACTGTCGGGGTCATCGGGCTTGGCAGCATGGGACTTGGGATGGCCCAGACGCTTGTCACCAAAAGATTTTGGACGGTCGGTTTCGATCTATCCGCTGATCGCCGCACGCTCGCCGAAGAGGCCGGTATCGAACCGATGTTGACGATCGGCGAACTCATCGCCGCAAGCGATTTCCTTGTCTTCTCACTGCCCACGGCACAGGATGTATCAGGCGTCGTTGAAAGCCATCTGGATCTGTTCCAGGCGAAGTCTGGCCAGCGCGTGATCATCATCGACACCTCGACGTCGGAACCAGATGTTAGCCGTGATCTCGCAAACAGGCTGGCATCGCTTGGCCATGGGTTCCTGGATGCGCCCGTCAGTGGTGGTCCAGCGGGTGCAGCATCAGGAAAGCTGACAATGATGATTGGCGGGTCCGAAGAAGACCTCGCGCTCGCGCGTCCCGTCATTGAGGCCATGGCCGCAAAGGCCCTGCATGTGGGGCCAAGTGGCGCTGGCAATGTGGCAAAGCTCGTCAACAATCTGCTTGCTGCAGCCCATATGATCACAACCAGTGAAGGGCTGAAACTCGCCCTTGCTGCCGGCATTGATCCGGAAGCAGCGCTTCGCGTGGTAAACGCCGCATCCGGCAAATCGATGATCAGCGAAGTCCATTTCCCCACCTGGGTGATGTCCGATCGGTTCGATAGCGGCTTTTCCATGGGGTTGATGCGCAAGGATGTGCGGCTGGCCAAGAAGCTGGCTGACAGCACCGGAGCACAGCTTCCCCTGTCAGAGCAGGTCGCGAGCCTGTGGGCCGGTTCTACAGAACTGGCAGACAGTGATGACTTCACGCGCATGGGCGCGTTCAAGCAGAAAAACTAAAGGCGGAGCGGATAGATGGACACGTTGAAAACGAGCATGGAACCTGGCGCGCGCACCCGCGAACTTCTGAAGGATATCTTTGGCAGCGATGCAATCGGCAGTCTGGTTGGCGGGGAAATGATGGCAGGCAAGGGGGAAACCCTGACCTTGACCGACCCATCCACAGGGAAGGAATTTGCGACTTTCGCCGATGCCGATCAGAGCGTGGTGGATGCAGCGATGCTCGCCGCGGAACGCGGACAAAGGGAGTGGATGACACTGACGGCCTCTGCTCGCGGACGGGTGATGAACGAAATCGGTCGCAAGATCCGCGAACATGCCGCAGCTATTGCCGAAATCGAAAGCCGCTCGGCTGGGCGACCGATCCGCGACATTCGTGGCGAGGTGATCAAGGTCGCCGAAATGTTCGAATATTATGCTGGCTGGTGCGACAAGCTGCATGGCGAGGTCATTCCGGTTCCGACGAGCCACCTCAATTACACGCGGCATGAGCCGGTTGGCGTGGTGGTCCAGATCACCCCTTGGAATGCGCCTTTGTTTACCGGCGGCTGGCAGATCGCGCCCGCGATCTGCGCTGGCAATGGCGTGGTTATCAAGCCATCCGAGCTGACACCGCTCAGCACACTCATCCTGGGCCTCCTTTGCGAAAAAGGTGGCGCGCCGAAAGGACTCGTCAACGTTCTGGCTGGTGCCGGACCAACCGCTGGCCAGGCCGCAGTCTCGCATCCCAAGACCGCTCTCGTGGTTTTTGTCGGCTCTGCCGCTGCCGGTTCGATGATTGCAGCCAGCGCAGCCAGAAACGTCGTACCCTGCATTCTGGAACTCGGCGGAAAATCCGCCAACATTGTTTTTGGCGATGCCGATGTTTCGCGCGCCATTGCCGGTGCGCAGGCAGCCATCTTCGGCGGTGCTGGTCAGAGCTGCGTCGCCGGGTCGCGCCTTCTGGTCCACCGCTCCATCCATCGCCAGTTCGTTGAACAGTATGTGGAAGCAGCGAGCCGCATCCCCGTCGGTGATCCCTCTCTCGATACGACCCATATGGGTCCTATCAACAATCTGCGTCAATGGACGAAGATTGGCGACATGGTGCAGCAGGGCATCGGCGAAGGCGCGCGTCTGGTAGCAGGTGGAGCGCGGCCAGAAAGCCTCGATCACACGGGCGGCTACTACTTCGCGCCGACCATCCTGGACGAAGTCAGGCCTGAGATGAGCATTGCCCGAGAAGAAGTTTTCGGGCCGGTGGTCGGTGTCACCCCCTTCGACACAGAGGAGGAGGCAATTGCCCTGGCCAATGACAACCCTTACGGTCTGGCGGGTGCTGTCTGGACCGGGGATGTCGGTCGCGCTCATCGCATCGCTGCGCAGGTGCGAGCCGGGACCTTCTGGATAAACGGCTATAAGACGATCAGCGTCATGTCGCCCTTCGGCGGCTTCGGCCGCAGTGGCTACGGTCGTTCCAGCGGCCGGGATGCATTGATGGCCTACACTCAGGCCAAGAGCGTATGGGTGGAAACCGCCGCCCAGCCGGCGGTGACGTTCGGTTATGTTGCCGGCTGATCACTGATCTGTCTCTGAGGAGACGAAACAGATATGCAATTGCCGCAGCCCGCGCACCGTGGGCGGCGGCCTTATTGTCTTGAAGACCATTGAGCGACGACTGGCGGCCTACCCCAAATCTTTGTTGCATGAATTGCAACACGATGTCCCGGACTGGACTGCTACACAAACAGCAGGCGGTAACGTTCACTGCGTATGTTCCAGCAGTCTTGGCTCAGTGCAACGGCCACGACGAAACAATAAGAGGGGAATGCACATGTCGAGTTACACGCCAGCGTCTGAGGCGGCTGCATCAACGCGCAATCTGATCGTTCACTTCGTTCTCATCAGCGTAGCGATGGTTTTTGCCGTACTAGCTGCCGAGGCGATTGGCAACATAACAATCCCGCTTGGGATCACCAACGTCGTCCTGTTTCCGATTGTCTGGGCGCTCCTCATCGGGGTGGTCATCAGCATCATCCATCGCAACATACCGGGGCAGCGCGTGTCGTCGGTGCAGGCACAGTTCACCGCCTCAGCCTTGATCCAGGTGGCGATCGCGTTCTTCGTTGTGAAGCTTGGATTCATCATTGGAGAATCCCTGCCGAAGATCGCCTCGGCTGGCTGGGCGCTCGTCTTTCAGGAGCTCGGTCATTTCCTCGGCACAATGGTATTTGCCTTGCCACTCGCTTTGCTCCTGGGCATCAAACGTGAAGCAGTGGGTGCAACATTCTCCATCGGCCGGGAATTCTCCGTCGCCATTATTTCTGAACGCTACGGCATGAACTCGGCAGAAGGTCGAGGCGTGCTTGCCGAATATGTCATTGGAACCGTGCTGGGGGCCCTCTTCATCGCCTTTCTGGCCGGAACCATGTCAGGACTCGGGATATTCCATCCATGGTCTCTGGCCATGGGTGCCGGTGTCGGCTCCGGCAGCATGATGTCTGCGGCAGTCGCAGCCATAACGGCGCAGCACCCAGCAGACGCTAAGGAGATTGCGGCTTTCGCGGCTGCGGCCAACCTCTTGACCACCACAGTTGGCACCTACTTTACTCTGTTCCTGTCGCTGCCAATTGCCAACTGGCTCTATAACAAGCTTGAACCCATCCTGTCGCCGAAGCATTCCGTATATGGCAACACCCGGGGCACGTCGGACGAAATGAACGAGGCCCTTTCGTCTGTTTCAAAAGCTGAACACACGCCAGTATGGCTCATGGCCCTGACGTTGATCGTTTCTGGCTGCACCGCGCTCATCGGCAACTGGATCGCAACCGGAACCTCACCGACTGTCGCGCTGCCAGCGATGCTGATCATGGGAGGTATTGCAATCTGCGGCTACCTTATCCACCACGCGCTGGCATTCCTGAAGATTCCTCTGGTCTGCTGGGTTTCGTTACTCGCTATCTTAGCGACAGCCCCCTTCTCACCTCTTGCGACATATGTCAGTCCACTCGCTACCAAGGTAGCCCTGTTGCCGTTGGTTACTCCAGTGCTCGCTTTCGCTGGCCTTTCGCTGGCAAAGGACCTGCCAATCCTGAAACAGCTTGGCTGGCGCATCATTGTCGTATCGCTGGTCGCCAACGCAGGAACATTCATCTTCGGCACCATCATTGCAGAAATCTTTCATTGATTTCTGAGGCGAGGGATAACCGGTCCCTCGCCCTCCCGCAGCGCCCCAGCAATCAGGCTCGATCAAGCCTTTGCATTAAATCTGTTCAGCAGAATTGAAAACCGTTTCAACTAAAATTCGATAAGAAAATCTGACTCCTTGAAGGGACTTGAAGCTCAGGCCATCAATTGAGATTGCCGTTTCGCTATCTTGGCAGCATCGCCAACTTAACGGAATGTGGGATTCTATTTGCGATTGAAGGGCCATGACAGACCGTAAACCACTTATCGCCGTCATTGCATCTCCGCTGAAGTCATTGCCCATGCTGTATGGCTCTATTTCCGTATCCCTCTCGGCCTGCCAATGACCGAGGACTTGCTGGCTGCCCGTGGGATCATTGTCTCACACCAGATCGTCAGGCTGTGGCCGGAGAAATTTGGCCGCACCTTTGCCAACGAGACCCGTCGTCGATCATGCGGTCGGGGTGTGGACAAGTAGCATCTCGATGAAGCCGTTGTTTCAATCCGTGGCAAGAAGCATTGGCTGTGGCGCGCCATTGATCAGGACGGCTTCGTCTTGGACGTATCTGCGTTCCGGATCGCGCGACTAGACATCTTCCATTTCCCCCTCTTCCGCTCCGTCCATCATCTGAAGTTCACCCTTCCGGCTGAACAGCCCGGCATCCTCAAGCGCTTCGATGTCCGGGAGATCGCGCAGCGTTTCCATCCCAAAGGCGGAGAGGAAATGTTTGGTGGTCACATAGGTATACGGTGCTCCGGGCGTGGGGCTGCGCGGCCCAGACGACAGAAAACCCGCCCCCCGGAGTGCCGCAATCGTATCGCGGCTGACGTCCTTGCCAAAAATCTTCGACAGCTCTCCCCTTGTCACCGGCTGGAAATATCCCACCGCCATCAGCACCATCGCCTCAAACTCGGAGAGTGCCGCCGCCCCTCCTCGCGTCGGGGCCGTTGAGGCCCGGATCGCGCCCGCGTAGCGCGAACGGGTTCGGTGTTGCCAGCCACCGGCCACTGACACCAGTTCATAGGGACGGTCCCGCAGTTCCTCGCTCAAATCATCAATCAGCAAATCGATGCTGCAGTCTTTTCCCACGACGCGTGCCAAAATTTCGCGGGGAACTGGCTCGGCGGAGGCAAAAATCACGGCCTCGACCCGCATCATCCACTCTCGCCAGCGCAGCTCTGGTGACAAATCCTCCAGCTCCCGATCAAACAGCCGTTCGGCTGCGACGTTGGTTTTGCTGCGGGATGGCTTTGCTGCTTTCGATGCCGCCATCGTTATAGCCCAAAAATCCGAAAGGAGGAGCGGCCGGACAGTTCTCGTACCGC
>DNPN01000259.1:31107-34824 GCA_003501385.1 Rhizobium sp.
GACAGTTCTCGTACCGCATCAAGACTCTCGAGCCGTTCAAACAGCCGCGCCGCTGCCCAGCGGGAAAGACCACGGCCGGGCACTGAGGCCGCCACAGCATCCTCATTCAACAAGGTGCGGATGATGGGCTCAGCTCCCTTGGTTCGCAGTTTTGGCACCACGGCCAGCAACCGGCTGGCGCGACGATCGATCTCCACCGCAGACCGGAGCGCCGCATCGATACCACCCGCCAGCGCCAGACAAATCGCTTTTGGATAGGCCGCCTCACCCGGGCGGACACGTCCTCTGCCGCCGATCGTGCGGAAGGCTGGGCCATAGCGTTGTGCTAACAGCAGTGGCACAGGTTTTGACCACTTTAGTTTCTGAGCCAGCACGACATCCGCCAGCCCAAGCGCCAGCACCTCGGCATCTGGACGGATGGCAGAGATTGCGGCTATCAGGTGTGCCACAGCAAACGGTGCTGCCCGCCCGGACTGGATGGCGGTATCGACCTGATCCGGAATGGATGCCAGGCCGTCATCCCAGCGCAGTGCGGACAAATCGGAAAGCTCCTTCACCAACGCTGTGGTGATGAACCCGGATCGGCGCGACAACAATCGGGTGGCCAAAAACAGCTTTCCAGCCGGTCCTGGATCGTCTCCGGGTGCCGTGAGCAAAACCGCGTCGCGGATGGCGTTTTCCTCCTCGCGACGACTGAGCATTTTCGCAGCAATAGTGGCCGATCTCAGGGCAAGGCGATCACGCCAGCAGCCGAGCCAGGGCGGGTTGGTGCGGAGCAGATCATCAAGCGATTTCAGAGCGATACCGGCAGAAAACGCGGCGTCGGATTCGGTGATGTCGTGTGTGCGCGACAAGGTCCAGGTTGGCAGGTGGGGCGACCACGTCGAGACAGGAGGTGGCGTTGGCGCAAGTGAATCCATACGGATGAGGATATATTGGATGCGCAGTTTATGCCAGAGATTTTGTTTAAAACCGCACGGCATGTCTTGACATAAAGATGTCCGATAATGTTGCATTATCGGACATTTGTGTCATTATAGAGAAATGACCCAATGTCGTTCGCTTTTCATCTGTCGGATGATCAGAATTTATGAGACTCTTGCCTTCGAGGAGCATTTTTGAATCGGAAATTGTGAGACTGACAGAGGTCGGATACGCCTGTGTCAGGCATTAAGATCTTGATTTTCCACGATGTTGGTCGCCGTACCGTGAACTGCATCGTTGCAAGATGGATGCAAGGTAGTCTCATTAAATCCGCTCCATTTCGCGCCCAAGTCTCACAATTCCGACTCAGTCTCATAATTCCAGACGAACTAACTCGTTGAAAACAAATGATCCCCAGTCTCAAAAACCTCGGCGTGCCGACACTTTTCATCGACGGACAGCCTGTTTTGCGCGTCAGATCGACGAGAATTCACGCTTATTGAGCGGACCGGGTTTGCAGTAAACCTATGGACCAGACAGCAGGTATCGACACAAACAACCAAATGAAAACCATGGCCTTAAGGATTCCATTACCGGCAAACACCCAGACTCAGGAGCTATCTACTCTCGCGGATTTCGTCCTCTTAATAAACGCGAAAATTCCGCGCGAAAAGTTCGAGTCCGATAATGAACCTCGAACGAGACTCACACCAGACCAATATGTTACCGTCCGGCAATGAAACATGAATGACACCCAAATCAGCGCGCAAAACACCGAAATTCACGTCGAGGAGACCCCAGCGCCGTCTCTCAGCACGGCTTCTGACCGTGATGTTTCCTCGCCGAAGGTGTCGGGTGACAGCGCCCGCCCCTCCCCGACAGAGCAAGCCCATACACCGGCGCATCTCAAAGACCTCACAGACCGGGCCCGCGGCTATGTCGAAGCCGCAAACTCCACCAACACCCGAAAAGCCTATGCAGCCGACTGGAAGCATTTTTCTGCCTGGTGCAGGCGATCCAATCTCTCTCCCCTCCCCCCGCATCCGCAGACCATCGGGCTGTATATCACCGCCTGCGCCTCCGGAACGGCGGAGCGCGGCGGAAAGCCCAATTCTGTATCGACCATAGAACGCCGACTGTCGTCTCTCTCCTGGAATTACACGCAGCGCGGTCAGCAGCTCGATCGCAAGGATCGTCATATCGCTACGGTCATGGCAGGGATCCGCAACAAGCACGCCCGGCCTCCTGCGCAGAAGGAAGCGGTGATGGCAGCGGATATCATCGCGATGATCGAGACGTTGGATCGCGGCACCCTGCGCGGCATGCGTGACCGCGCAATGCTGTTGGTCGGTTATGCCGGGGGTCTGCGCCGCTCCGAAATCGTAGGCCTTGATGTGAAAGCGGATCAGACCGAAGACGGAAGGGGCTGGATCGAAATCCTCGACAAGGGCATGCTGGTGACGCTGCGCGGCAAGA
This sequence comes from Rhizobium sp., assembly GCA_003501385.1. GTDB lineage: Bacteria > Pseudomonadota > Alphaproteobacteria > Rhizobiales > Rhizobiaceae > Allorhizobium. The sequence continues at coordinate 33,508 of DNPN01000259.1, forward strand.
CCGGCTGGCGTGAGGTTGAGATCGGCCGAGGTTCTTCCGACGACACCTGTCCGGTCTTGACCGTCGAGACATGGATCAAGTTCGCCAAACTCGCCCATGGCCCCCTCTTCCGACGCGTCACGGGCAAAGGAAAGTCCGTCGGCACTAAGCGGCTGAACGACAAGGAGGTCGCCCGGCTGGTCAAGCGCGCGGCCATCACTGCCGGTATTCGCGGCGATCTCTCGGAGATCGAGCGTGCCTTCAAGTTTTCCGGACATTCGCTACGCGCTGGCCTCGCCTCCTCCGCTGAAGTTGATGAGCGCTATGTTCAAAAGCAGCTTGGCCATGCCTCAGCTGAGATGACGCGACGGTATCAGCGCAGGCGTGATCGATTTAGGATCAACCTCACCAAGGCTTCGGGACTTTAGCCCGCCCCTTCCCGTCATCGTCACGCCGCGCACTTGCAAAGACACCTTTCACGTATTATAGTCACCATAGTCATTTTGGTTATAGGTGAGACGGTGCAAACATCAACGCACGATGATATGAGCTGGACGGTCGCTGGCGCGAAGGCGAAACTTTCGGAAGTCATGGAGCGTGCGCAGTTGGCACCTCAGACCATTACCCGCAATGGGAAGCCGAGTGTTGTGGTCGTTTCTGCCGAAGAGTGGCAGAAGAAGACTGCGCGCAGGGGGTCGCTTGCAGAATTTCTATTGGCATCGCCTCTGCGTGGTACCGATCTGGATATTGAGCGACAAGACGACGAGCCGCGCGACTTGTCCCTATGAGACTTCTCCTCGACACGAACGTTCTGTCGGAAGTTACAAAACCTCGCCCCGATGAAGGCGTCCTGAAGTGGCTCCACAGACTGGACGAGGACCGTACGTTCATCAGTATCATATCGATTGCTGAAATTCGCCGCGGTGCCGCACTGATGGATGCTGGGCGAAAGCGTGACGCTCTGGACGAATGGCTTACGCATGATCTGCCTCAACGCTTCGAAAACAGGATTATTCCGGTGGAAGCACCTGTCGCCTTGGCTTGGGGTGATCTTATGGCTCTTGCCAAGCGAAGTGGTCGCGGGCTCGCCTCCATGGACGGCATGATTGCCGCTACTGCCGTCGCTCATCAATTGACCCTTGCGACGCGCAACACCAAGGATTTCGAAGGCTTTGGAATAGACATTATTGACCCATGGGTGGACTGATCGGGCTCTTGTTTGTCGATTGAAAGGATTGGTCTCGATGACCTCCTACGGCTTGCTCAAAGATCACGCCGAAATCCTCCTCATCGGGGACTGCACGTCGCTGACCAGCGTTGTTGCAGGGATGCCATGTT
>DNPN01000065.1:0-8031 GCA_003501385.1 Rhizobium sp.
GTGGGCCCGGAGGGACTCGAACCCCCAACCAAGCGGTTATGAGCCGCCGGCTCTAACCATTGAGCTACAGGCCCGTCTGGCGTCAATGCCAAGAGTGAGCGGTGGCAATGGCACCAGCGCTTCGGATTGATCCTCTAGCGGAAAACCTTTGGTTCGACAAGCCTTTGCCGCATTACCTTCACAATAGGTTGCGCATTATCCAATCTTCATTGTGGAACGTGTGGGAGATGAGATGATGGCGAATTGCAGGTTGATGTGGTCAGTGGCGGTTTCGCTGGCCGCCTTTGTGGGGAGCTTGCCTGTTGCGGCGCAGGAGGTTGCGCATTCTGAGGCGGTTATAAATATATCGGGCGAGGGGGATGCGAGCTTGGCACCCAATATGGCCATTTTGCAATTGGGTGTTGTGAGCGAAGACGAGGCAGCGGCAGCAGCCTTGAAGGCCAATAATGTTTCAATGGCCAAGGTTCTGAAAATGTTGACAGATCAGAGTGTTGTGGAGCGCGATATCCAGACATCCGGCTTTGATATTGTGCCCCGCTATCGGCCTGTGGTGGAAGGCATGACCGACGATAAGCCCCCAGTGATTGATGGATATCGTGTCAGCAATGGGCTGACGGTGCGGGTGCGGGATCTGTCCAAGCTGGGTGCTGTGATTGATGGGGCCGTGCAGCTTGGTGTGAATCAGGCGGGCTCCATTCGGTTTACCAATGACAAGCCGGAACTAGCCATTAACGATGCCCGCAAAGATGCCATGCAAGACGCGATTGCCAAAGCCAAAGTGTTGACTGAGGCGGCAGGTATCAAGCTTGGCCGAATCGTATCCATCAATGAAAACGCCCCTCGGCCTTTTGAGCAAACCATGATGATGAAAACCAGCATGGCACGCGATATGCCAATGGCTCCAACGCCGATTGCCACGGGTGAAAACAACTATCATGTCGCGGTGAATGTGACCTTCGCGCTGGTGCAATGAGATCAAAAAAGCCCCGGTTTTTCAACCGGGGCTTTTGCGCGCAAATGCGCTTTTAGAACTTCATACCTACGCCAACGTTGATGACGTTTTGCTTGAAATCGCCGCTCACGCTATTGCCAAATGTCTTGGAGCCATAGTCGTTGTAACGATATTCACCGCGCGCAAAGATGCGGTCGGTTACGGCGTAATCCACGCCACCGCCAACGGTCCAGCCGTTCATCATCTTACTGTCGTCGATGTTCTGGGTACTATCCTTTAGCTTGCCGTTGGCCGCAGTCCAGCCGCCAGCAACGTAGAACAAGGCCTTGTCCACGGCATAACCGGCACGACCGCGAACCGCGCCCGACAGGTCTGTCTGGAAGCTGGATGTGCCGGTGGTGTGTTTGTTCCAGTCGTAATCCAGATTGCCTTCCGCGCCGAGAATGATGTTGTTGCCAACATCAAAGTTCCAGCCAGCAAAGGCACCCATGCGTCCGCCATCGAAGTTGGATTTGCTTGTGCCATTCGAGTCGGAAAACTTTCCATCTGCCCAGCCATAGCCACCTTGGATACCAGCATATCCGCCTGCCCACGAAAAGGCAGGAGCCGGAGTATCAACCGCGGCCGGAGGTGCGGGGATTTCCTGAACAGCATCCGCCGCGAAGGCTGCGCCCGACATAAGCAAGGATGCCACGCTTGCAACCAGAATCATTCTTGTCATTTTAAAGTCTCCATAACTACGCTACAGGGCGAAAGAGTATCTTACCCCCCTCTCACGAGAGCCATTGACGACCGTCTGCTCTAATCGCGGCTTTTTTCTGTGAAAAATGTGCCGATTTGTGGGTGTTTCTTAAAGTTGCGCAAATGTCATTGAATCGTGATGGTGTTGTTACTGAAATTTTTGAAGGCTGCCAGCGATCTCGGCTGAGCAATTTTGGTGAATTGTCGAAAAGGCAATCGGCAAATCAGTCGTCAGGCGAAAGACGAATAAAACAAAAAAGCCCCGGCGCTGATGGCACCGGGGCTGCATATCATGCGCAAAACATTAGAATTTGATGCCAACACCAATGTTGATCACGTGCTGCTTGGTGTCGAAGTCAATGCCTTCGATATTTTTGCTGCCGAAGTCGTTGTAGCGATATTCAACGCGGGTAAAGATATTCTTGGTTACGGCGTAATCGACGCCTGCGCCAATGGTCCAGCCGTTGAAGGTCTTGCTGTATTTGTCGCCTTCGGATTTGATGTAACCACTCTGTGCCGTCCAGCCGCCCGCTACAAACAGCATGGCTTTGTCAATGGCGTAACCTACGCGCGCGCGGACAGAGCCAGAAACGTCGGTGCCAACGTCAACCCCGTAATACGTGTTTTTATTCCAGTCGTAATTCAAATCGCCTTCGGCACCGAGAATGATGTTGTGGCCAACATCAAAATTCCAGCCAGCAAAGGCACCAATGCGACCGCCGTCGTAATTGTTTTTCTGGGTGGCACCGCCCTGAGATAGCGTACCGTCCAGCCAGCCGTAGCCGCCGTGAATACCCGCATAGCCGCCTGCCCATGAGAATTTTGGTGTCTCAACAGCTGTTGGTGCTGCTGGGATTTCGTCCACGGCATCCGCAGCCATAACGGCGCTGCCCGATACACACAGGGTTGCAATAGTGGTCAGCAGGAAAGTTCTGAACATATACGTCTCCACTTGTTCTAACGGGAGGTTTGATAGCAATCGTCGTTTTACGTGTATGTAGTAAAAGTATCACTGTGAATGCAATTTTAGATATTCATTCCGGATAAAAATATTGATTTGCACCCATCCTGAGCTGTTTTTTATGGCGTTACCTGTTTGCCGCCGGGGTTATCGAGAAAATTTTCGCGCACCGGCCACGCAGGCAACCACCGCGAATGTGGTGGCTATCATTGCTGCACTGATTGTTTCATGCAGCAAGACAGCGGCAAGGCCGAGGCCAAAAAAAGGTTGCAGAAGTTGCAGTTGTCCGACTGAGGCGATGCCGCCCTGTGACAGCCCGCGATACCAGAATACAAAGCCAATCAGCATGCTGAACAGGGAAACATAGGCCAAGCCAAACCACGCGGATGTTTGCACCTGCGCAAAGGCCGAGGGCATGGTGAGGATGCAGAGAATGAGGCTGATGGGCAGCGCAATGGTCAGCGCCCAGCAAATCACCTGCCAGCCGCCAAGGTGGCGCGATAGTCTTGCCCCTTCGGCATAGCCAAGGCCACACAAAAGGATGGCGCACACCATCAGCCCATCCCCGACCGATGCTGTGGCAATGCCCTGGGAGAGCGCAAACCCCACCACCAACAGGCTGCCGAGGCAGGAAAACAGCCAGAAGGCCGGGCGGGGCCGATCACCACCCCGCAGCACGCCAAACAGCGCGGTGGACAGCGGCAGCAGGCCAATAAAGACAAGAGACCGCGCAGCAGTGATATGCTGCAAGGCAACGGCTGTCAGCAATGGAAAGCCGATCACCACGCAGAGGGCCACAACGGCCAAGGCGAAAGCCTCGCGGAATGTCGGTCTTGCCTGACGAAAGGCCAGCAGCAAAAGCCCGCCCAGCAGACCGGCAATGCTGGCCCGGGCCACGGTGAGAAAGGTCGGATCAAAGCCAGCCACCGCCATGCGCGTGGCGGGCAGGGACCCGCTGAAAATCACCATGCCGATAAAACCGTTCAGCCACCCTTGCGTTGTTTTCTGCATCATCTCTGTCCATATTTGGTTTTCTCCTTTTGGCCTGTTGCGGTGGAAATGCCAGATACGATACAGTACAATTTGCAAAAACCGTTATGCTTCAAAGGGCAGTACAGATGGTTATGTTTCAGGATGAGGGTAAGCCTGCGGGCACACGGATCGAGGCGGTGATGGCAGCGATTTCCGCGCGGATTGCGGCCCGCAGCCTGCCCACCGGCGCTCGGCTGCCCTCTGTACGGGCCTTTGCCAAAACCATGCAAGTGTCAATTTCCACGGTGGTTGAGGCCTATGAGCGGCTGGCGGCGGAAGGGATGATTCGGCCACGGCCCGGTTCTGGCTTTTATGTTGCCGCCCCGCTTGTGCCTTTGTCGCTGGCGCAGATCGAGCCGAGGCGGGAGCGGGAGATTGATCCTTTATGGGTGTCGCGCCAGTCTCTGGAAGCCAGCGATGCTGTGCTCAAACCCGGCTGTGGCTGGCTGCCGTCATCTTGGATGCCGGAGGCGGCGCTGCGTCGGGCGATTCGCGGTTTGGGGCGGGCCGATGCGGCAATACTGACGGATTACGGCTCGCCGCTTGGCTTGGCCGGGCTGCGGCAATTGCTATCACGGCGAATCGGCGATCTGGGCTTGAGCGTTTCGCCCGATCAGATCATGCTGACGGAATCCGGCACCCATGCGCTGGATTTGTTTTGCCGGTTCTTTCTGGAACCGGGTGATTGCGTGCTGCTGGATGATCCGTGCTATTTTAATTTCAATGCGCTTTTGCGCGCCCATCGGGTCAAGCTTGTCAGTGTGCCGTACTTGGCTGATGGGCCTGATGTGGAGCAGTTTTCGCGCATTGTTGAAGAGCATCGCCCCCGGCTTTATATCACCAATTCGGGGGTGCATAACCCCACCGGGGCCAGCCTTTCGCCCGTTGTGGCGCACCGGATTTTGACCATTGCCGACCGCGCCGGTCTGATCATTGTGGAAGATGATATCTTTGCCGATTTTGAGAATGTGCCAGCGGCGCGGCTCAGCGTGTTTGATGGTTTGAACCGGGTGGTACAGATCGGCAGCTTTTCCAAAACACTCTCGGCATCCGCCCGTTGCGGCTATATTGCCGCCCGGCCTGACTGGATTGACGGCTTGACGGATTTGAAAATCACCACCAGCTTTGGCGGTGGCCGCATGGCGGAGGAGCTGGTGCTGGCGCTGCTGACCGATGGGGGATACCGTAAATATCTTGAGGGTTTGCGCCTGCGGCTTGAGGCAGCGCGCAATCAGGTGACGGCAAAGCTTGCGCCGCTTGGCATCAGGCCCTGGCTTTCGCCGCGCGCGGGCATGTTGCTATGGTGCCAATTGCCAGACGGCGTGGATTCGGCGGATCTTGCGCGCCATTGCGTGCGGGAGAATGTGGTGCTGGCTCCGGGCAATGTATTCAGTCAGGCACAGACATCAGGCCGGTTCATGCGGTTTAATGTGGCGCAAATGGATGATCCGCGCATTTATCAGGCCTTGGCACGCGGGCTGGCGGCGCTGGCGTGAGAGCCTCGCGGTGTTTTTCAAATAAATTCGCCTTTTGGGTGTATTTTTTGTTGCGCCGTTCAGTTGGTTGTCAGTTGGGCACCGCATAAGCAGCCTCAGTTTCAATCGGTAATGAGGACCGCTGATCATGATTTCCAAGACAAAACTCTCTGGTGCTGTTTTTGCCGCAGCCTTTGTGGCGCTCTCCGTTGCGCCGTCTTTTGCAGCGGATACGCAAATCAAGGTGACGGAAACCGGCGAGGGCGGCGGAGCCATGGGGCTGAAGCTGGAGCCTGCAACGGTCAAGGCTGGCAATGCCGTGTTTCATGTTCACAACGATGCCATGACTGAAAACCATGAGATGATTGTGGTGAAGCTGGACAAGCCTGATGCAGCAATTCCGCTGGATATCAAGAAGCATCGCATTGACGAGAAGAAATTGAAGAGCCTTGGCGAAGTTTCGGATTTGAAGCCCGGTGCCGATGGCATGCTGAAGGCCAATCTCAAGGCTGGCACATATCTGGTGTTTTGCAACATCAAGGGCCATTATGAGGCCGGAATGCAGAGCAAGTTGGTGGTGACACCGTAATCGAATTGCTGCATGGAGCCTGACCCTTGTAGTTCCATCACTTGCAAGCCCGGAGTTTGAGAGGGGTTCAGAGTTTCGCAGAAACACTGAACCCCTCTCAACTTTTTTTACGCATTTCCGGACGAGAAACCGGTTCCCACTTTCTCTGGAAATGCTCTTGCTTCGGGCTTTTTTATCTGTGGATCATCGGCTGTTTCATTTTCTGCAACGTTCACGCCAACCATTTAGAAACTCTTAAACACGATAATGCCGCCAAGACAGCAAGGAATCGATCATGGCGGCGAGAAAAGCAGGTGCAAGAAAGCCAAGCGGTGGCGCAAGACGCAAAACTGCTGGTCGTGCTTCGGGCAGCGGCAGTTTATGGCCTTGGGTTGGGGCATTGGTGCTGGTGGTTGGCGGGGTGTCTGCCTATGATCACCGCCGCGAGTTGCCGGGCTGGGTCGACAAAACATTTGGAGGCGGCGGCAAGGAAATTGCGCGGCTGGAGCGCAAGGAGATCAGCACTGGTGCCATTCCGCCTGCCTCGGTGCCAACACCGGCGATCCGCAAGCTGGACCCCACACCTTTGCCGCCCGCAACAACCATGACCCCAACCGAGGCCATGCAGCCGCGTGTGCGTGATACGTCGCCGCTGCCACCCGCAACAACTATGGTGGCGGGCGCAATCAGCGCCCCGGTGCCGCCACAAAATACCGAGCGGTTCGCCGTTGCCACCAAGTTTTATTATTGTGGACGAAGCGGGTTGAACAATTGCGTGGTCGATGGCGATACTTTCTGGCTCAACAAGGTGAAATTCCGCGTTGCTGATATTGATGCGCCGGAAACGGAACAGGCCAAATGCAAATCCGAGCGCGATCGTGGCTTTGCCGCCAAAGTGCGGCTGCGGGAATTGCTCAATGCGGGCCGTTTCGAAGTCGAAACCTTCGGCACCCGCGATGTTGATCAATATGGTCGCAAATTGCGGGTGGTGACTCGCAATGGCCGCTCTCTGGGTGGCATGTTGGTGGAAGAGGGGCTGGCGCGGCCATGGACGGGGCATCGCATGCCCTGGTGCAACGGCTGAGGCCCTCTTGAAAACGGCGTTTGAGACACTAAATAACACGTTAATTGCTGCCTCAAAAACGATGCAATGATGGCGTAAGTTGTTCCTTCTATGGAAATGGAATTAAATTATTTAGTCATTTCTAATTTTAGTGGTTTCAGTTGGAATTTTTCAATAAAGCCTGCGCATTCTCTTAGGCAAGCGGAAGGTCTTTACAGAATTTTTTAAACATGGCGAAACGTCGATCTAAAACGATAGTGCCCTGAAAGCTTACCGGTTTTGCCATTTTTTCGCCTTCTGCACGACATTTGCCCGTTACAGGATTAGTGCATGGTAAAGTCATAAAAGGAGTTTGATATCATGACATACGATATTCAAGATATGACAATGGCCGAAGTGCTGCGAGATCCAATGATCCGCCAGATGTTGCGCGCCGATGGTGTGTCGCTCAGCGATTTTGCAGTGTTGCTCGATGATGCTGCAAAGCGTCGCAATCTTCCGCGCCATAAGTCGGCTGTGGTCATTCCAGCACCGCATGTGATCAGCCATAGCAACGCGCAAATGGTATGCTGCCAGTCCCTCTAAGTGTTGAGGGGTAATTTTTACTGGCTTATCTGTTCACAAGCGCGTTGATCTGAGGAGAACGTTGCAATCCTTGCTTGATTTGGACTGTCCTGTCTGCATAGCTACCGCCATTGTCAGCTCGGGATTTTCAATCATGCTTTTTGCACGTTTATTGGCTTCGGCTATGGTCATTTCGCTTGCCTGTCCCGCATTCGCTGCGGATACGGCATCACCACAGTTTGGCACGGTCAAAGGCCGCTGTCTGGATTTGTCGATTGGGACGCAGGAATTTTCTGCAGCCTGCGCAGAACAACTCGGTCGCAGTCTTCATAACGATGGTCGAACCGGCCTGTTCTTTTTTGTTGGTCCAACGCATATCATGACCTTTAGCGGTCGGGCGCTTAAAGACACCTCTCGTGATAAAACCAAGCTGGAAACCATCACGATCGATCAGGTTGTTCTGAACGACGGCACCGGCAGCAAAACCGCCGTGCAGACGCTTCCTGCAGATGGCAACTGTTCCACTACACAGAAGAGCGACACCGTGTTTCTGGTCAGCTGTAGCGGAAAGCTTCAGAAGGGCACGAAGTTTTCCGCCAGCTTTGAGATCGATAAATCTCTTTAGAGTTTGTCAGGGAAAAGTGGAATCCGGTTTTCCCGAAAAGACAAACGAAA
>DNPN01000065.1:8279-11956 GCA_003501385.1 Rhizobium sp.
GAAAAGACAAACGAAAACAAAAAGATCTAGAGTCTGTATGGTTCAATCTGAACCTGACAGACTCTCGTTGGGCCACCCTCGTCAATCGACGAGGGGGTGTTCTGCAATCATCTTGGTAAGGCTGCCTTCTGCCGGGAACAGCGGAATGAGGCATGCCTGCAGCGCGTGATAAATATCGCCTTTGCCGGGGAAGAGGCTGTTGGATGGCAGCAGATCTTCCGTCAATTCTTCATGCCAGCCGCCAAATGTCTGGTCGATGCTGTGATTGGCAATGAAATTCCAGATCTTACGATATTGGTCCTCATTGAGGATCGTGCCTTGATGATAGTTGAGGAAGTGGCCTGCGGCAGCACCTTCGCACAAAGGCCACCAGAGCTTGAAGGTCTTGGCGGGGACATTGTCCCAATCCAGCGTGTAGAAAAAGCCGCCCTGATTGCGATCCCAGCCCAGCAGCATGGATTGATAGAACAGGCCGCGTGCCGCTTCCGGCATCCAGCTGTTCTGTTTGCCGCTCAAGGTCCAGAGCTGTAGAATCAGGCGGGTCCATTCCAGCCAGTGGCCGGGCGTGGTGCCTGCCGGGCGGAACATTTCATTGGGGTGATAGTAATCACGGTCTACCACCCATTCCTCATTGAAATGCTCCGGTACGCGAAAGGCTTCTTCGCGGGCGCGGCGGTTGATCAAAAGATCGGCAATGCGAATGGCCTTGTCCAGATAATGCTGTTCGCCGGTGGCTTCAAAGGCTGCCATGAGCGCCTCGGTCAGGTGCATGTTGGAATTCTGGCCGCGATAGCCAGCGACAGGCTGCCAGTCTTCAGAAAACTCTTCGGCAATCGCACCATGGCGCTGCTCCCAGAACTTGGTTTCCAGCACTTCGGTAATATCTTCCAGCATGCGATCGGCCAGCGGATGGCCGATGGTTTTGGCCGAAGATGCTGCCAGCAGCACAAACGCATGGCCATAGCCCTGTTTGGAGCCATCGGCCACGCCATCATCATTGAGCTGCCAGAAGTAGCCGCCGTTTTTCTCATCGCGGTGCTTGCGCCACAGATAGCGCATGCCATGGTCCACCACATCGGCAGCGCCCGGACGGCCCAGCAGATCGCCTATGGCGTAGCAATGCACCATACGGGCGCTGGCGTGAATGCCGCGGATGGGATTGTCTGTTGAGAGCGGGCTGCCATCTCGGGCGAGATCGTAAAAACCGCCCTTTGGGTTGATGGCTGCGGTTTGGAAGAAATCAAACAGACCGTTGGCCTGATCCAGAAGCCATTTGCGATGATAGGGACGCTTGCTCCAGTTGGCGGGCAAAGGGGTGGCTTCAGCGGTACTCGACATTTTTTCCTCCGACAACGAATATTCACCAACGTCTATAAAGACTTCATGGCATATTGTCACCGTGAGTGATGACCTGAATTTATCAGCTCGTATATTGACATAAAGATATCTTTATGTGATTTGGTTGTGATATTGGGAACGGAAGGACACCGCTATGCTTGATCAATTGTTTGGACGCGAAGGCGCGAACCGTGATGGGGCGGAGATCCTGAAGGCCCTGCAACAGGCAGCGCGTGAGCGTATTTTGATCCTTGACGGTGCGATGGGCACGGAAATCCAAGGCCTTGGCCTGGATGAAGATGACTTTCGCGGCGAGCGCTTCATTGGTTGCGCCTGCCACCAGAAAGGCAATAACGACCTTCTGATTCTGACCCAGCCGGATGCGATTGAAGACATCCATTTTCGCTACGCCATGGCGGGTGCGGATATTGTTGAGACCAACACCTTCTCCTCCACCCGCATTGCGCAGGCGGATTATGAGATGGAAGGCGCTGTCTACGATCTCAACAAATATGGGGCGCAGGTCGTGCGCCGCGCCATTCTGCGCGCAGAGCGCGAAGATGGCAAGCGCCGATTTGTGGCCGGTGCCATTGGCCCAACCAACCGGACGGCCTCGATTTCGCCTGATGTGAACAATCCCGGTTACCGCGCCGTCTCCTTCGATGATCTGCGCCGCGCCTATGGCGAGCAGATTGACGGCTTGATTGATGGTGGTGCTGATCTCATTTTGATCGAGACCATCTTTGATACGTTGAATGCCAAGGCGGCGATTTTTGCCTGCGAGGAACGTTTTCTTGCCAAGGGTATTCGCCTGCCAGTGATGATTTCCGGCACAATCACCGACCTTTCCGGTCGCACGCTGTCTGGTCAGACGCCGTCTGCCTTTTGGAATTCAGTGCGTCACGCACGCCCGTTCACGGTTGGCCTGAACTGCGCATTGGGTGCCGATGCCATGCGTCCGCATTTGCAGGAATTGTCGGGCGTTGCCGATACGTTCGTGTCTGCTTACCCCAATGCCGGTCTGCCGAATGAATTTGGTCAGTATGACCAAAGCCCTGAATACATGGCCACGCTGGTGGAAGGTTTTGCCGAGGAAGGCATCGTCAACGTGGTGGGCGGCTGCTGTGGCTCCACGCCTGCGCATATCGCGGCCATTGCCGATGCGGTAAAGGGCAAGGCACCACGCCAGCCAGCAGTGCATCGCCCGTTCATGTCGCTCTCCGGCCTTGAGCCTTTTGTGCTGACCAAGGACATTCCGTTTGTTAACGTGGGTGAACGTACCAACGTTACAGGCTCTGCCAAATTCCGTAAGCTGATTACCGCTGGCGATTACAACGCTGCCCTTGTTGTGGCCCGTGATCAGGTGGAAAACGGTGCACAGATCATCGACATCAATATGGATGAAGGTCTGATCGATTCGGAAAAGGCCATGGTTGAATTCCTCAACCTGATTGCCGCAGAACCCGATATTGCTCGCGTTCCGGTGATGATCGATTCCTCCAAGTTCCAGATCATCGAATCCGGCCTGAAATGCGTGCAGGGCAAGCCCATCGTCAACTCCATCTCGCTGAAGGAAGGCGAGGAGAGCTTTGTCGCCCATGCGAAGCTGATCCGCAATTACGGTGCCGCCGTTGTCGTCATGGCCTTTGACGAGCAGGGGCAGGCTGATACCTATGAGCGCAAGGTGGAAATCTGTTCCCGCGCTTACAAAATCCTCACCGAAGAAGCAGGCTTTTCGCCAGAAGACATTATCTTCGACCCCAATGTCTTTGCCGTTGCCACCGGCATTGAAGAGCACAACAATTACGGCGTTGATTTCATCGAGGCCACCCGCACCATTCGCCAGCGTATGCCGCTGGTGCATATTTCCGGCGGTGTTTCCAATCTGTCCTTCTCGTTCCGCGGCAATGAGCCGGTGCGCGAGGCGATGCATGCCGTCTTCCTCTACCACGCCATTCAGGCGGGCATGGATATGGGCATTGTTAACGCTGGCCAGCTTGCGGTGTATGAAAGCATTGATGCGGAACTGCGCGAAGCCTGCGAAGACGTGGTGCTGAACCGTCGCGCAGACGGTACAGAGCGCCTGCTGGAGATTGCCGAGCGCTATCGCGGCACAGGCGAGGCGAAAGCCCGTGTGCAGGATATGTCCTGGCGCGAACTGCCGGTGGCCAAGCGGCTTGAGCATGCTTTGGTCAACGGTATCACTGAATTTATCGATGCCGATACCGAGGAGGCCCGCCAAGCTGCCGAGCGTCCGCTGCACGTCATTGAAGGTCCGCTGATGGCGGGCATGAATGTTGTAGGCGATCTGTTTGGCGCGGGCAAAATGTTCCTGCCGC